>CAXTOX010000109.1:0-13358 GCA_964245885.1 uncultured Chthoniobacterales bacterium
AGTCCGGTTCTTAGGGGAGGGGACGGCAGCAATGCCGCCTCCTTACCCGACCCCCGCCCACCGGGTTCGGGGTTGCCTCGCCGCAGGAACTGGTGTCTGCTCGGCCCCGTGCCGTCCGATCACTACCACTCTGCGCTGGAACAGGTCCGGCCCATGATCGCCCAACACCCGCTTTCCGCGTGGTCAGAGGCGTTGGATGGCACGCGGCCCACCGAGTCCCGGTCCGCGCAGGAGCTGGCGGCGCTGCTGCTGGCGGTCAACTACGAACTGCTTGGCTACTCGCCCGAACACGCCTGGCTTTTGGCGCAACGGGGTGAAGGAGCTGCGCAGGGCCACCTGGACGGCTGATCCTCAAGTTTCAAGGGCCTTTCAACGTCAGCGGTCCAGAAAAGAGGACGTGCTTTCAGGCTTTGTGCCCCGGGTTGAACCGGCCCTCGAACACGCCCTGGATGCGGGCGTCCTCGTTCCAGGGGATCGGCGCGTAGGCAGAGTTGAGGCTTTCCAACCGGGCGCGGCCTTTGCGCGGGCGGGAAAAGCGCTTGAGCAGCATCTGTCCATCGAGCACCGCCGCCACGAACTGGCCGTTGCCAGCGGTTTGCGCGGCACGGAACACCGCCACGTCGCCGTTGCTGACCATCGGCTCCATGCTGTCCCCGCGCACGATGACAGCGAAGTCGGCGTGCGCAGCCAGGTCGGCGGGCAGCCGGATTTTGTCCACCGGAGCATCGGCGCACACCGCCGAAGGATGGCCCGCGCTAATTTCCGAATACAGACTGACCTCGCGTTTGTCGCGCAAAAGCTGACGGCCGATTACTTGCGTTGGCTCCGAGAAGGTGGCGTTGTGCTCGCGCAGCACGCGGATCGCGCGCACCATTGCCGGTACGTGGTCCTCGCCACTCTCGATCATGGCTAGGATGGCTGCGGCGCTTTCCAGAAGGATTTGGCCTTCGCTCTTGTCGAGGTCCTTGGCGAGCTTGAGCAAAAATGGCCGAAGTTCCTTGGAGGGCCGGACGGTGATCGTGGGGGCAACGGGTTGTTCCATGTCTTATTTGTAACACAAGTAAGACAAAACATGCAAGGTGGTTTATCTTCACTTTATAGCCCGTCTGAAGAACGTTTCGATGAACACTCCCACGCGAGGCCGAGGTGCCCAGAGTAACCCCGACGGCCGCTTCTCCAAGCTGCGCTACGAGGCCGACGGCGATGCCTTGGACGCGGCGCTGGAAGAAGCGGGCGGGGAGTTGCCCGGGCCGCTGACACAATTCCTTCCAGACGCGACCCAATCCATCCTCGCGCACAACGATAGCCCGGACATCGGCTTCGACACCTCCCTCAACCCGTACCGTGGCTGCGAGCACGGCTGCGTCTACTGCTACGCCCGGCCCACGCACGAGTTCCTGGGTTACAGCGCCGGGGTGGATTTCGAGACGCGCATCATGGTTAAGGAACGCGCGCCGGAATTATTGCGCGCCGAACTGGCAAACCCCCGCTGGCAGCCGCGCGTGGTGGCTTTGAGCGGCGTGACCGATTGCTACCAGCCCGCCGAACGGAAGTTCCAGCTCACCCGCCGCTGCCTGGAAGTGTTCGCCGAGTTTCGCAATCCAGTGATGGTCATCACGAAGAACCACCTCGTCACCCGCGACAAGGATGTCTTGGGCGACCTCGCCCGGCATCAGGCAGCGGGCGTTTATGTCTCGATCACGACGCTGGACCCCACCCTGGCAGAGCGACTGGAGCCGCGGGCTTCCCCTCCCGTGCGCCGACTGGCGGCGGTGCGCGAACTGGCCGAGGCTGGCGTACCGGTGGGTGTGCTCGTGGCACCGATCATCCCGGGACTCACCGACTACGAAGGGCCAGCCATCCTGGCTGCGGCGGCCGAGGCGGGTGCCAGCTACGTGGGCTGGACCATGCTGCGGCTGCCCTACGGGGTAAGCGGCCTCTTCGAGGACTGGCTGGAAAAATATTATCCGCTCAAAACGGAAAAGGTGCTCGGCTCCATCCGGGAAATGCGTGGCGGCCAACTCAACGACAAGGAATTCGGTTCACGGATGCGCGGCCAAGGCCGTTACGCCGAAGGGGTCTGGACGCTCATGCGGATGAGCGCCAGGCGGGTGGGGCTCCCGATATCTGGCCTGGAACTCTCCACCAAGGATTTTCGGCGCGCTGGCAACGCGCAGTTGGATCTGTTCGGAGGTTGACGGCCGCGACGTTAACATCCTCTGGGTTGCCCACCTCTCGCCCGAGCAGTCGCCTAGTGCGGAGTGAAGAGAATTGTTGTGTATGCGTGCCCCGCGAGCCGCCATAATTTTTCGACGGTTGCGCTTCCCTGTGGTCCAATCGCCTCCGTATGCCTAACCACTCGGTTCAACACGTCGCTATCGTCGGTGCTGGCCCCGGCGGTCTCACGCTCGCTCGCCTGCTTCAAATTCACGGGATCGGGGCGACGGTCTATGAGCGGGAAACTTCGCGCCATGCTCGCAGTCAGGGCGGGTCGCTCGACTTGCACGTGGACTCGGGGCAACGCGCGATGCGCGAGGCCGGGCTGCAAGCGGAGTTTTTGAAGATCGCCCGTCCGGAAAGTCAGGCGTTTCGGATTCTGGACAAGCACAGCCAGGTGCTCCTGGACTGGCACGCCAAGCCGGGCCAGATACCGCGCCCGGAAGTGGACCGCACCGCGTTGCGCGACGTGCTGTTGGATTCGGTTCGTCCTGAAACCGTTCGCTGGGACCACCTGCTCGCTCACCTCACGCCACTATGGCCGCTACCAGTTGCAGTTCAAGAACGGCCAAACGGCCGAAGCCGATCTGGTGGTGGGGGCGGACGGCGGGCGTTCGCGCGTACGGCCCCTTCTTTCGGACGCCCAACCGATGTACACAGGGCTGAGCTTTGTCGGCACCGACATCGCCCATGCCGCGCAAAGGCAGCCGGAAATTGCCCGGCTCGTGGGGCCGGGCCGTCTGTTTGCGCTGGCGGACGGCAAAGGCATCCTTACCGGTCTGCTGGGCAGCGGCACCATCGGCGGCTACGTCGGCCTGCAAGTGCCGCAAGATTGGGTGGCTGCCTCCAACCTTTCCTTCGACCAACCGGCACAGATGCGCGCGGCGGTGTTGAGCCAGTTTGCAGACTGGGACCCGGCGCTGACCGCGATCATCCGGCACTGCGACGAACCGCTCACGCTGATTCAGATCAACATGCTGCCGGTGGACCATCGCTGGGAACACCGGCCGGGCGTGACACTCATCGGCGACGCGGCGCATTTGATGTCCACGTTTGCCGGCGTGGGCGTGAACTTCGCCATGCTGGACGCGCTGGAACTCGCCCTCGCCCTCACGCAAACCACCGACATCAGCGCCGCCGTGCGCCCGTGTGAAGAGGCGATGTTCGAGCGCGCGGCCAAAGCCTCCGCCATGGCGATTGACAATCAAAAGCGGTGCTTCTCACCGAACGGAGCGCAGCA
Source organism: uncultured Chthoniobacterales bacterium (assembly GCA_964245885.1). Classification (GTDB taxonomy): domain Bacteria; phylum Verrucomicrobiota; class Verrucomicrobiia; order Chthoniobacterales; family SZAS-18; genus CAHJWO01. The sequence continues at coordinate 3,458 of CAXTOX010000109.1, forward strand.
GCTCGCCAAAGTGTTGTCCCAAGCCCAGATTTCCACCGAGATCCCATCCGATGACGGCAACGCCTGACTGCGGTCTTTGGGCTCGCCGCTGAGCGTTAGCTGTGTTGCTTCCACACCATGCACATCAAAATCGATGATCTCCAGGGGCCTGAGATTGCGGCCCTGTTGACCGAGCATCTCGCGGACATGGCGGCGGCGTCCCCGCCCGAAAGCTGCCATGCCCTGGATCTCAACGAACTCCGGCAGCCGGACATCACTTTTTGGAGCGTGTGGGACGGGTCCGAACTGCTCGGCTGCGGAGCCTTGAAAGCACTAGGTTCCGAGCACGCCGAAATCAAATCCATGCGGACCGCCCGGACGCACCACCGCAAGGGAGTGGCGACGCTGCTCCTGCAACATCTCGTCACGGAGGCCAAACAACGGGGCTACCAGCGCTTGAGCCTGGAAACCGGGTCGATGGAGTTTTTCGAGCCCGCGCACCGGCTCTACCGAAGATTCGGATTCGAGGCGTGCAGGCCGTTTGCGAACTACGTGGATGATCCGAACAGCCTGTTCATGACAAAAGTGCTCTAAAAACGCTTGGCGTTCGCACATTTTTCGAAGGATGCGTTTTCCCCTCATCGTGCATGTGCCGACGGACACTCCGGCAAGCGCATCCGTGTTCCTGGCGGGTTCGCTGCCCAGCGTGGGAAGCTGGAAAGCCGATGGGGTGCAAATGGCTCGCGCGGATGATGGCACCTACTCCGGCAGCGTGGCGCTCGAACCCGGGCAAACCCTCGGATACAAGTTTACCTGCGGCAGTTGGGACGCCGTGGAAAAAGCGCCGGATGGCAGCGACCGGGCCAACCGGGTGGTGAACGTGAGCACGACCGCCGCGCCGATCACGGCAACGGTGGAACTCTGGGCCGGCGAATCGATCAAAGCAAATACGGTCGTTGGCACGCTGCAAATCGCATGGGTGCCCGCCGCAGGTCTGCATGGGCCGCGCACGCTCCGCGTCTGGCTGCCGCCCGGTTACGACGCGGGCGATTGGCAAACGCGCTTTCCGGTGTTGTACCTGCAAGACGGACAAAACTGTTTTGACCGGGCGACCAGCGCCTACGGCAGCGAATGGCAAGTCGATGAGACTTTGACCCGGCTCATCGGTGACGGGTCAGTGCCGCCCGTGATCGCCGTCGGCATCGACAACGTGGGCGTTGACCGCACGCGCGAGTACACGTTCGATGTCGATCCGCAGGACGGCGGCGGCGACGGCGCGGCCTACGCGGACCTGGTCCTCCACGGCATCATGCCGTTCGTGGAACGGGAATACCGTGTGCAGACCGGTCCCGCGCACACGTTCATCGGCGGCTCGTCGCTCGGCGCGTTGATTTCCCTGGAGATCGCGCGGCGGCATCCCGGCGTTTTCGGCGGCGTGCTCGTCATGTCGCCCGCGCTCTGGTGGGACAACCAAACGACCATCGCAGACACGGCGGCGGACCCTTCGGGCCTGGCGGGCACCCGCGTGTGGATCGACATCGGTACGCGCGAGGTGGTTCCGCTGGCCCCGCCCGGATCGATGGACCCGCAAAACCAACTGGCGGTCGATGAAGCGCGCCGCCTGGACGCCGTGCTGAAAAGTGCTGGGGTCAAGGAAAGGTTGACCGTCGATGAGGGTGCGCAGCACAACGAAATTGCTTGGGCAAAACGATTCCCGGCGGCTATCGGCTATTTGCTTGCGCGGCGGTGATGAGGCGCTAGAAAACGAGGTGCCACCTTCAAAAGAGCGTGCCTTGCTTTGGACGCGTGGGCAGCCGCCGCGCGGCGGCCACTTGTCCGAGTTTGCGGCGCAGCTTCTCGGCGGCTACGGGGGCAAAGTCGCGGGCGTTGTTGTTGAACACGACATGCACGGCGTCGGCTTGGCGGGAGAGGTCCTGGGCGCGGCCAAACACCTCGTCGAGTTCCCGGTCGCTGTAGTCGTAGTGGAAGCGTTCCGCCACAGTCTTGCCGGTAAGGTACGCCTGGGCGTCGCGGCCGTGCAGGCGCAGGTAGGCCAGCCTCCCGTCAGTAATCTCGTCCACCGCCGGCATGATGGTAAAATGTTTGGCGTCCGCAGGCGGGCCGTCGATGCTGGCCAGCGTCACGCCCTGTTCGCGCAAAAACGCCGTGGTCTGCTCGCGGTGCCGCGCGTCCAGCCAGTCGTGGTGGCGCAGTTCAAGCACGACCTGGCGGGGACGTTCGCCATCGCCGCGCAGTTGCCGCAGGAGAGGCTCAAGTGCGGTGAGATCAGCGGCGCGAGGCGCGAAGCCCGGGGTCATCTGCAAGAGCAAGGCTCCGAGCTTGCCCGCTTCTTCGAGCGGCGCGATTTCACGCAAAAAGCGGCCCGCGACTTCCTCCTCTAAAGTGGGGGTCAGGATCACGTTGCCCCGGTCCGTCAACTCGGCCGCGTCACGCAGGTCCGCCGGCAGCGCGTCGGCTTTGGTGGCATGGCGGGAAAGCAGACGGTGGCATTTCACGTCGAAGAAGAAACCCGGCGGGGTTTCGTGTACCCAGCGCTCGCACATCCGCGCGGAGGGAATAGCGTAGAATGAGCTGTTGAGTTCGACCATGTCGAAGCGTTCGGCGTAGAACGCCAGCCGTCGTCCGGCGGGCAAGCCCGGTGGATACCAACCTGCACGGACGAACTCCGGTTCGCTCCAGGAAGCGGTGCCCACGCGGATGTTTGGGGTCGTGGCGGCTCGGCTCATCCATGACGATACGATTGGCAGCTGCGCGGAGGCTGCCCGACCGCTTTTTACCTCTGGTACTCCACGATCGTCACATCGGTGTCTTCTAACTCCTCGCCGATGATGCGCTCGATCCGCGGCCAGTCGCCGCCGGCGAGGCCCGCGCCGATCTTGGGCAGGCCGATCCTGGCGTGTGAATAACTCTCGGCCAACCAGCGCATGCAGGAGCGGATCGCCTCGTAGTCGGCCTTGTCGCCGCGGCCCCGGTAGTGGAACTGCGTGTAGGCGTTGACGACCGTGAGTTTGCTGTGCGCGGTCTCGACCTCCGCAAAAGAGCAGGTACCGAGTTTCGTGCGTTCACCCTTGGGGGTTTGACAGTCTGCCTCCAGGGCTGCCGGGAACTGTGCGGCGACGCCTTTGGCGATGCCGGCTCCCATCGTGCAGAAACAATTGCAGCCGTGCGCGATTACGTCGAACGCTCCCTCGCTGGCGAGTCGCAATAGATCACCCCGGCGCGTTTTCATGCTTGCACACAACGCTGGAAATTTGGAGGGCGACAACCCTTTTTACGGCTGCCCTTGGTCCACGTCTCGGAATCGTTTAGGGTCCGCGTCTCGGTGGCGCTGCTCTCCGATGGTCTGCATGACCTCGCGCACGATCTCCGGGTCGAGCATTTGCCTGACGCGCTCGCCGCAGGCGGCTTCCACCCGCTCGCGGACAAATTCCGGTGTCAATTCGGCCAGCGGGATCTGCTCGGTGCCCACGAGACGGTGCTCGTCGCCTTCGTACACGCCGATGTTCAAGGCACCCGTGAACTTCATCGCAACGAACCACGCTGCCGGAACAATGTGCAACGCAAGGGTTTCCGGTCCGACCGATGCCTCCACACGGCGAACTTTGAGGTCGTATTCCCGGCCCAACTTTGTCAGTAGGTCACTCAGTTCATCCCAAGTCATGGTTGTGCTCGTGCCGATTGACAAAATTTTGTTAGCGGATGCTGATTGGCATCATTAAAAACCCAGAAAAGGGAGATATATCGATCTCCCAATGCTCTCGTACCACTTTGCCACGATCCGGAGAGCAATGGAACCAGGAACCTTGCGGCGTGGAAGTTGGCTAGGATGGGCCTTGTATACAACTGGCGATGCCTCGCGTGAAATCGGAGATGAAACTGGGCCAACGTAGCGAAATTCGAGAATCCGACCGGTCCGCAAGCCAAAATTGCTCTTGTGTGCAAGAGCGAGATTACCCCTCGTGTCCAATTGTCGAACGCCCACGTGGCGGCGAAATTTTTCGGTTGTACGCAAGAGGTGGCAGCGTGGCTGCCGCCGGATGTCTCGACCGAATTTGTGGGATTGCCAGTTGGTTGTGTGCTAGACGGTTTGTGAAAGACCCCAAGTCGAGGCGCACTATGGACTCTGGCATTTCTGTAGCGAGCCCGAAGTCGTGGCCAGTTGCGTGTTTGCTTGAGCCTTTCCTATTTGGCGTTCAAAGTCTTCATCGTTCTTTATGGTTCTTGGTTGTTCTTAGTTCTTAGGAGGCTTTTTTTGCGGGCAATTCTGACGGTTCTCCCGGTAAAACTGGTGGCGAGCAAGTGACCCCGCAGCTTCAGGATTTTCAGAGGCAAAACACGCTATTTATTCACATGATCCTGACGTTTTTCCGGGTCGCCTGCGGCGACGGGCGTTTTCGGCGCAATCCTGACGTTTTTCCGGGTCAATCCTGACGTTTTCCCCGGCAAGCGACCTCTCGATCCTGACGTTTTTCCGGGTCAATCCTGACGTTTTCCCCGGTCGCATTCTGACGTTTTCCCCGGTTGGTGCTCGAAGTTCTGACATTTTCCAACGCAGGGCTCTCGAAAAGCCTGAAACCCACAATCCTGACATTTTCCCCGGTCAAAAACGCTCATTTCGGCCGCGTCGGAGACGCACGCGCCGGATTTATTGGCGCTCCATCCTGACATTTTCCCCGGTAGCAATCCTGACGTTTCTCCCGGTCCGGTTCAACAATCCTGACATTTTCCCCGGTCACGGAAAATGACTTTGATTGCTTGTTGTCAGAATTGTCGGTATGCCAGTGTCCATGAGCGGGCAAATTGTCTCCTGGCAAAAGCAGCCTGGGGATAACACGGTCGTTTGGCAGTCGAACCAGCTCGCCGAGGCCCGCTACGAGCTTTCGCCGCGCGAGCAGAAGCTCGTCCTCTACGTGATCTCGATGATCGAGCCTGAGGACGAGGACTTTAAGCGCTACGTCGTCAACGTCTCTGATTTTGCGAAGCTGGCAAAGCTTTCTAAGAGCGAACTTTACAAAGAACTGCGGGATTTGGCCGAAAACCTGAAGTCCAAGGTACTGGTCATCCCGAACCATTTCGATCCTGACACCGGCAAGCACGTGGAGTTGGTGACGAGCTGGTTTAGCGATGCGCTGATCACCGCCAACGGTCAGGGATACTTCGCCGTCGAGATTTCGCGCAACCTCAAGCCCTACCTGCTCAAGGTAAAACGCGAATTCTTCAAGTTCCGTTTGCAGCAGGTCATGCAGATGCGCTCGGCCTACGCGATCCGCCTCTATCAATTCGCCAAACGCTGGGAGTTCAAACGCAAGTACTTGGTGAGCGTGGCCGAACTGCGCGGCATCATGGGGGCGTTGCACCCCGCCGGGCGCGGCAAGACGAAGGCGGCGCTCGGAAACTACGCGGATTTCAAGCGCCGGGCGGTGCAGACCGCCGTCGATGAGATCAACGCGAAAAGTGACATTTTCCTGAGCTTTATCGAGGTAAAGGCCCGAGGCAGCAAAGCGGTCGAGTCGCTGGATTTCACGATTGCTCCGCGTGCAAATCCCACCGGCATCGACACCTTGGCGCTGCCAGTGACCCCGCAGATGGAACTGGAATTGGAGCGGGAAGGGGACGCCATAGAGGAAGATCGGGCGGTCGGGGCCGTCAAAGCGCGGTACGGCTTGAGCGAGAAGCAGGCGGAGGCCGTGCGTGGCTACTACCGGCGCAAGGGAGCGGAATACGTGGCGGAGAAAACCGCCGTGGTCGATTCGCAGAAACGCTCCAACGTCGCACAGTCGCTCTTGGCCGCTCTACGCGACGATTGGCAGCCCTCCCGCCGCACGCCGGCGGCGGCACCAGTGACCGCCAAGCCGAAAGGCGAACTCGCCGAATCGGGAGAAATGTCAGGAAAGTTCGCGGCCATGAAATCGGCGGTGCGTGGCCGTCGCGGATCAGCGGACGCCGCAGCCGGCAACGCGGCAAGCTGACATAATTCCGGGCTGCCGCAGGGCAACGCCACGCGCCGATCCGAACGGCTGCCTCGCTAATTTAAGGCTCGGCATCGTGCGACGGCGCGCTTTCTCCGAGGTCGATGATCTGCTGAAGCGTCAGACTCCCGTAGGCTTCACACGCGCGGTACTCCGCCAACACCAGCCCGAACCAATTGTCGTCGGGGAATCGCGCTTCGTAGACGGCCATGAGCGGTTCGGTGGCGTTGAGAAACCATTCCTCGGCGGCGCGCATCGCGCCCGAAATAAATCCGTCCACCTTTTGCGCCTCGGCCTGCCAGCGGCTGCGTTCACGCGGACCGCTCGCCTTTGCCAGTTTATGCAAGCGCACACTTTCGGCCTCGGCCGCGGCCGTCACGTCGGTGGCCACGTCCACGATGTCGAGCCAGCGGTTCTGGTATTCGCTCAAGGTCATCCCGAGATGCAGGTCGAACATCTCCGCCGTCCGGTTGAGCAAGGTGCTCGCCAGCGCGTCGAAGGGCGTTTCTTGCGGCAGCACGAATTCCAGTTGGTTCACCGCCGTCGCCGGTGCGCGGCGGGCTTGCCCGCCGCTGGGAGTATCCAGGGCGGGCGTTGGCAGGGAAGGGGAGGCGTTCATCGCCGGATGTTCCCTCCTGCCGCTAGGCCACTGCTTCGGCGGGCACCGCCGTCGCGGGGCGTTTGCCCCTTGTCCGGCGCGCGGGCGGAGTTTGCGTCGCTTTTTCGGCTTCGCGCCATTGGCGGTAGGCTTTCAGTCCGGCGATCAGGGCGCGGTCGTCGCCGCCCGCCCCGTTGCTTTCCTTCTTGGGTAGCCATTCGGCTTCGTACCAGTGAAGTTGCTGCGGTGTGAGGTTCGCCAAGGTGATGCCACGGTTCTTGCCGAAGTGGACTTGCGTCTGGCGAAAATCCGCGGCTTCGCTTTGGACGGTCGCGCCTGAAGCCGGTGGGCGCGTCGTCCGGGCTGGGGCCGGAACGGGTGTTGCGGCGCTCTGAACGGGGGCGGGCTGCGCCGAGGTCTGCGCTGGCGTCGATGGCGTGAGCGTGGCGAGGCTCGCGTTCAACTCCTCCAAATCCTGCGTGAAGATGTCGCTCGCTGCGGTCGTGGTCAGCACGGCGTCCACGAGGGCGCGTTTCTTCGCCATCTTGAGCACCGTGTTGTAGTGGTCGGCGGGATTGTCGGTCTCGACCTTCTCGCCGCCCTTGGCAATCATCCATCCCTGGCCGTCCACCTTTTTGACCGTGAACCCTTTGCCGCCGATCAGTTCCTGCGCCTTGGCGGGGTCATCCTGACGAATTTCCCAGTAGGCGCGCGGCACCGCGCGGTCGGTGACTTCCGCCGGACCCGCGCGGAATTTGTACTTGTTTTCGAGCGTGGTGCAGGCACCGACTCCCTGGCCGATGAGCACTTGGCTCGTGATGCTGGTCAGCGTCGTGGTCACGCGGTACTCGCGGTGGCCGCGCTCAAGCTGACGTTCTTCCACGTCGTAGGCAGGAGCCAAGCGGAAGAGCAAGCAGAGCTTTTCCGCGCCGGGTTTGAGGAGCACGGGCCGGTCGCCACAGCCGGGGATGCGGCCGAAGTGCTCGCCCTCCTTCATGGCGGCGGACATGATCTGCTGGATGAGCGCTACGTGGGTGAGCACCTGCTGGACGGTCAGCGGGGCAGGGGAGCCGGTTTCGGAGATGGCGAGGGCGCGATGGTTGTCGGCTTGCGCGGGAACGATCTGGGCGGAAGGCATGGATTGCTATCTTTTTGCTGAGGTGGTGTTGTAAGCGGGCCTCCGCGTGGTCGAAACACGCGGGGGCCTTTTGCTTGGGGTGGTGTGGGGAGTGGAAAGAGCGTTAGTTGCGGCCGAACAAGCCGACGTGCGTGTCCAGAAGGCCGTGCAGGGCCTGCGTGCGCGCGGGCAAAGCCCACAGACTGCCTTTGATGGCTTCGGTGACGGCGTTGAATAGCCGCCAGACCGTGCGCGACTCGGCAAATTCCGGGTGGTTGGGGCTGCGCCACTGGGTCAGCACGTCGGGCATCTGCTTGGGCGTAAAGGCGTGCCCGTCCATCGCCCGGATGATGAGGTCGTGCGCCTCGCCGGGGGAGAGTTCGGTCTGCTTGTAGGCGGCAAACCGCTCGTCCTGCTGGTGCCAGCGTTCGGACAATTGGCCGGTGCCTTGGGCGATGAGCACGGGCAAATCGCGCTCGATGAATCGGGTGTGCTTGCGGGCGATTTTGATCTCGCCAGAGAAGGCGAGGTTATCGCAGACGAAAACTTGGCTGCCCAAGACCAGCGCGGCGGGAAACCGTTTGTCGTGGCTGTTGCGCAAGCCGAGAACGTAGGTGTAATCCTGCGTCGGCGGTTGCGGGGTGGTCCAACTCAGGTTGGCGGGAGCGATCTGTAACAGTCCGAAGTAACGGCAGGCGTCGGGGCTCAGGCCATGCGCCTGGTTGACGACACGCATTCCTGCTCGCTCCAAAGCCGATTCCACCTCCCGGATCAACCGTTCGTGGGGGATGGGAAACCAGGTGTCGGTCGGACGGGGCGCGGCCATCAAGGCGAGCCAATCGCGCTCGACTTTGGCGGCTCCGCAATGCAGGAGTAAGTTGGTGGTTTTCATGTTGTTTCTCGGGTGTGCTGAATCAGTGTTTTCGCTCTATGCTGACGGGCTATCGCCAACAGTAATAATATACGTTTCCGGTAATGAATAATCAACAAAAAAGCAGGGAAAATGCGAAAAATATCCCTGCGCATTCGGCTAATGTTGAGCCGGTTATGCCGCCCGATCCGCCGAAGCGGAAAAGAGGACGTCCAAAAACGTCGCCGCACGACACGGCGACCCAAAACCGTATTAGGGTACAGCGCCACCGCCAAGCGATGAAGGAGGACGATGCCGTTCGCGCCGACATCTATCTGCCAAAGGCTTGGCACGACTGGCTGGTCAGCGAGAAGAACGCGAACCTGCGGGAGGTGGCAGTGGAAGCCTTTGCCTTGTGGCTAACGAAGCATGGCTACCCGGCGGATGTCACCGTCAAGCCTACTCCAGTCAAAGACGCCTGATCGGCGGCAAGCTGACGTTTTCCATGGCGTCAACCTTCCCCTCGGCCGCCAACGGTGGCCGTCCATGGGGCGTTGCGGGGTGTCCCCGCTAGATTGGGGAGCGGGAGACGCCTGGGGCTCCCGCGTGGGGAAAGACTTTTCGTGCGACATGCAAAGTGAGTCCGATGATTGTTCAACAGGTAAGTAATTGCTTGAGAAGAACCTGCGGTTCCGTCCGCAGTAGCCTATCGGCACCGGCGCGACTGGTAACGGTCGGGTCGGAAGCCGCCGAGACCAAGTTCCCGTCCCTTCGGGGAAAGCGCCGGCCGCGAGGCAGGCGCCAGACTGAGAGCGTCAATTCGGTTCGGGGAACCGGCTGGATGACAGGCCCAACGCAAGTGAACTGCCGTAGCTACCGTCAATTTCAAGGAGCCAAAGACGCTGACAGGCTTCAGCCAAAAACGGCAACGCAGCCGGTTGTTCTGAGGAAAGCAGAACACGCGGACACCACGGCTGCCGGTGGAGAGGCAGGGGCTAAATCATCCGTGTCATCGGATTCAAACATGGTAAACCTGACACCTCGCCTTCACGGGAAGGCAGGCCGCTCCGCGAGGAGGGCTGTCGGGGTGGCAGGCAGAGGATGCTGGAGAAAGCCAAGGCCGCTCTGTAACGGAGCGGATAGGAGCCAGGATGCTCCGCCGCGCAAGCGGGCCCACTTCCAGCGGGTCATGGATGACGAGAGAGCGGGCAGAACCACCACAGGAGGGAACCGCAAATGAACGTGGCGCAAGCCGCGTGTGCCCCCTCCGGCCAAACGCCAAGCTGGGACCGGATCGACTGGACCCACGCTGAACGCGAGGTGCGGCGGCTGCAAGCGCGTATCGTCAAGGCAGTGCAGGAAAAGCG
>CAXTOX010000110.1:0-13291 GCA_964245885.1 uncultured Chthoniobacterales bacterium
CGACGAGGTGGGCGCAGATTTTCTCGAAATCGTCGCGGGTCAGTTCAATTTTGATGCTCTTGCCGTTGTGCGAATGCACGATGGTCGTGCGCGGGCGGCTGGAAAGCTGGATTTTCCCGGCCAGCGCGCGGCTCTGGAGTTCCTGGTAGCTCTGCAAATCGAGCAGCGGGTTCTCGCCGTGCAGCCGGTCGAATTCCTCCGCGACGAGGTTGACGATGATGTCGTCCCAGTCCTTGCCGCCGAGCCGGTGGTCGCCGTTGGTCGCCAGCATCTTGATGTGCTGGTTTTCGATGCGCATGATCGTCACGTCGAACGTGCCGCCGCCCAGGTCGAAGACGAACACCGTCTGGTTGGTGTCGAGCTTGTCCAACCCGTAGGCGAGCGCGGCGGCGGTGGGCTCGTTGATGATCGAGAGCACGTTGAACCCCGCCAACTGGCCGGCGTGGATCGTGGCCGTGCGCTCGGAGTCGTTGAAGTACGCCGGGACCGTGATGACCGCGTCGGACACCTCGCCGCCGAGGTATTTTTCCGCGTCGTTCTTGAGCTTCTTGAGGATCAGCGCGCTGAGTTCTTCGGCGGAAAAATTCTTGTCGGCGAACTCCCGGTGGAATTCCTCCTTGCTCTTGCCCATCTCGCGCTTGACGAAGTCGACGATCTTCTCGGGTTCGGCGACGGAGTTCTGCTTGGCGTAGGTGCCGACGACGGCGTTGGAGCCGTCGAAGAGAATCACCGAGGGCGTGATGCGCTCGCTCTCGGAGTTGGGCAGGATTTGCGGTTTGCCGTAGCCGTCGATGTGGGCAATGGCCGAGAAGGTGGTGCCCAGGTCAATGCCGACGGCCTTGCGGCCGGTGCCGATTCTTTTGGTGGCGGGTGGAACGGCGGTCATAAGGGCAAGGGGGATCAGGACGCTTTCGGGGAAGGAATCAGGCCGGTGGCCGGCGGGGCGTCGGTGGCGGCAGGCGCGGAGCCGGCAGGATTCGTCCAGCGGCGCACGACCACGTCCTCGGGGCGGACCGTGCGTTCGTGCCAGGAGAAGCCGGGCTTGACCGACCGCGCAACCGTCGCATCGTCGTCGGGGCTAGCGGCGGGCTCGACCGAGACGGTACGGTGGGTTTTCTTGTCCAGCGGCGCGCCGACACCGGTGCGGCTCAGGACCACGTCCATCCGCAGGAACACCTCGACCATGTGCGCGATCTGGTTTTCGATGTTGCCGGCGAGCGTGCGCAGGAACACGGTGTCGTCGCCGTCCTTGGCGACGGATTCCTCCAGGCGGCGCTGCAACTGCGCGTGAAGCTCCGAGAGATCGTCGAACAACGAAACCAGGTCGCGGATGTACGGCAGTTGGAGCGAGTCGAAGAGGAAGTTGTCCTTGTACGTCTTCAACTCGGTGTGCAGGGCGTCGAAAAGTTTCGAGTTGGCACTTTCCACCGAGCCGAGCCGGCGGATCTCCGTCTCGATGGATTCCAGCCGCTTGAATTCCCGGGCGACCGCCTCCAGCGGTCCGGCGGCGGTGTGGTGGGCGTTGATGGCCTTGCCGAGGGCGGCGAGCATGACGCTGTGCTCGCGCATAGGCCCGCGCTTGAGCGCCTCCAGTTCCTCCGCGAGGGGGCGAATCAGGTTCCCGATGACCTGCGTCAACTCCGCGCGTTCCATCCGCACGGCACCGGCGGCCGGCGCGTTTTTCGCGCCGGCCTGGTTGGCGAGGGCTTGCATTTCCCCCGCGAAGTCAATTTCGATCTCAGGACGCTCCTCCAGCATGGTGACAGACCTGAATAGCGACTTTCAGGCCACGTCCGCCGGAATTTTGATCCCGTCCGCGAATTCTACACGGTTTTCTCTGGCGTAAATGACCCTAAAATCGCCTGCGCAAAGGCGTCGAGTCCGGCGGAAGGCGACTCCACGTCCACCTTGAGCCCGGCAGCGCGAAGGGTTTGCGACGTGACCGGCCCCAAGCTGGCGACCCGCGCGCCCTTGGGCAGAGGAACCTTCAGGGCGAGAAAATTTTCCGCCGCCGAGGAGCTGGCGAACGTCACCATGTCCGCGCCCTCATTTTTGAGACGTTCCAAGGCCGCGCGGCGTTCCGGCTGGGCGTCGTCGTCGGTCTCGGGCACGGTACGGTAGGCGATGGCCTCGTCCACGATGGCACCGAGCTTGGTCAACTGGCTGGCGACGACCTCGCGCGTCGTTTCAGGACGGACGAGGAGCATATTGATGTTTTCCACGCTGCCTTCCGCCTGGAGAGCTTCGACGAGCGCCTCGGCGACGGCGGTTTCGGGCTGCACGTCCACGGCGAGGTGGAACTCCCGCACCCGTGCGGCCGTGGCCGGGCCGACGGCGGCAATGCGCGCCCCGCCGATGGCGCGCGCGTCCTGGAACAGCCGGTAGAACCACTCGAAGAACGCGTCCACGCCGTTGGGGCTTGTGAAAATGATCCACTCGTAGGTGTGGGCGTCCTTGACCAGTTCGGCGAACTCGCGCAACTGCGTCGGCGGCTCGGTGCGAATGGTGGGGATCTCGATGACATCGGCCCCGAGCGCACGCAGCCGCCGGCTCAAGCCCCCGGCCTGCTTGCGGGTGCGCGTGACGACGACGCGCTTGCCGAACAGCGGCCGGCTCTCGAACCAGTTCAGTTCCTCGCGCAGCCGCACGACCTCGCCGATCACCGCGACCGCCGGGGCCTCGAACTTCGCGTCTGCCGCGCGCGCGGCGATGTCGGCGAGCGTGCCGGTGAGCGTTTGCTGGCGTCCAGTCGTGGCCCAGCGGACCAGCGCGATGGGTGTCTTCTCGTCCGCGCCGCCCTCGATGAGCTGGCGGGTGATGGAATCCAGCCGCTCGACGCCCATGAGCATGACCTTGGTGCCGGGAGCCTGGGCGAGTTGGGCGAAGTCGACGGCAGTGCCGCCTTTCTCCGGGTCCTCGTGGCCGGTGAAGATCGTCAGTTGCGAGACGTGCCCGCGTTGCGTGACGGGGATGCCCGCGTAAGCCGGTCCCGCGATGGAGGAAGACACGCCGGGGACGATCTCGAACTTGATGCCCGCCTGCGCGAGCGCCAGGGCTTCCTCGCCGCCGCGTCCGAACACGAACGGGTCGCCGCCCTTGAGCCGCACGACGTTTTTGCCCGCACGGGTTTTCTCGACGAGGAGCGCGTTGATCTCGTCCTGCTTGAGCGTGTGCGCGCCGGCCTTCTTGCCCGCGTAGATGATCTCCGCGTCGGCCGGTGCCCAGGCGATCATCTCGGGATTGCAGAGGTAATCGTAGACGACGACCTGCGCGCCTTCGATGCATTCCTTCGCGCGCAGCGTGACCAGTCCAAGGTCGCCCGGTCCCGCGCCCACGAGCGAGCAAAAGCCGGTGGCGGGAGAGGTTTTGGAGGCGGGTTTATCCTTCTTGGGGCTCATAGGGCGGGCAACATCGTGCAAACACGCGAAACCGACAACCGGCTTCGTGGCGCTTGGCTTCATCGGCGGAGTGGACGACGCTGGTTTTGATGTCCCTGCCCACCAACCACCACGCGCGTCCGGTCCTGTCGTGGGAAACGCTCGATTGGCAGTTTCTCGACCGTTTGCGCCAACGCTTCCTGGAAGGAGGCAAGACCGACGCTGCTTACTGGGATTCGTGGTCGGACTTGGCCAACTACGATTTCACCTACGCCCAGCGCATCGGTTGGAAATGGGATGCCGTGCTGCGCGAATTGAGATTGCGCGGCTGGCAGCCGCCCGCCGGTCCCGTGCTCGACTGGGGATGCGGCAGCGGGATCGCCGGCCGCCGGGTGGTGGAGAGCTTCGGCGCGGAGCATTTCGGGACGCTCGGCTTCCACGACCGCTCGCCGCTGGCGGTGGCGTTCGCGGTGGGGGCGGCGCGGGCGGCGTTTCCCGCGTTGACGGTCGAGCCGGTGCCGGACGCGGCGGACGTTCCTTTCACGACGCTGCTGCTCAGCCACGTCCTCAACGAACTCGATCTCACCGGACGCGAGGTGCTGCGCACATTGCTCGCGCGGGCGAAGGCGGTGTTGTGGGTGGAACCCGGCACGTACGCCGACAGCCGCGGCCTGATCGACCTCCGGGAAGAACTTCTCGCCGGCGGCTTCGACGCCGTCGCGCCGTGCACGCACCGGGCGCGTTGCGGGATGTTCCACGCGCACAACGCGCCGCACTGGTGCCACCATTTCGCCGAACCGGCCTCGTCCGTGCTGGGCGATGCGGATTGGGGAGCTTTCGCCCGGCGCGCCGGGATCGACCTGCGCGCGGTGCCGTACAGTTTCCTGGTGCTCGCACGCCGTGAACCTCCGCCGGACGACGCGGGCGGATGGACGCGCGTGATCGGTCGCCCGCGGGTCTACAAGGGCCACGCGAAGGTGCTGGACTGCTCGCGCGAGGACGTGACCGATATCAGCTTGCAGGAGCGCGGCAACCGGGAGTTGTTCCGCGGTTTCAGGAAGGGACGGTGTCCGACCCTGCTGCGGACCAGCGATGCGGCGAAGGGTTGGAAGGTGGTCGAGGACGCGCTGTGATTGGAGAGCGGCACTTTAACACAGAGACACAGAGACACGGAGGACCACAGAGGAAAGACAGGAAGGAGCAAATAGATCTCCTCCCTTTTCTTCTCTGTGGTCCTCCGTGTCTCTGTGTCTCTGTGTTAAAGTGCCGCTCGACCTTACTTCACCGCGCCGCCACCGGATAGTTCCACCTCGACCGCCAGCGGATCGCCCGGCCCACTGACCCCGAGCTTCTCGCCCGGCCGCATCGGCAGCAGCGCGCCGATGAAACGCTTGGTGACCTTCAGCTTGCCCTTCTTGTTGCGGTGGGCCTCCAGGACGGTGACGCGCGTCACCAGTTCGATCTGCGTGCTCCGGCGCATCGGCGACAACCGCGCCAGGAACTCCGGGAAGGCCAGCCGGGCTTCTTCGGCGCGCTGCGAATCCGTCTTCACGCGAAGTTCCTTGCCTCCGACGCGCACCGGCGGCGAGGTCACTCCGATCAGGTGTTGGTTGTTGTCGGCGCGGCGGACGGTCCACACCGCGCGATAAACCTTCCCGTTTGTCGGAGAATCGACGGTCGGGTGCGCACACCCGGCGGCCAGCAGCAGGACAGGAACAAAACAGAGCAGGGTGGCACGCATGAGGAAAAAGGAAGGACGGGTCATTGATCGAGCACGCCGACGTTGAGGACGGGGTAGCCGTCCCGGTTTTCGCCGCGCAAGTTGTCGCTGAAGGAAATCCGCACGTGCGGCGTGCCGTGGAGGATCGCTTCGAGCGTGGCGGGCGTGTCGGGGATCAGCTTGAGCTTCGCCTTGTAGAACAATTCGCGGTGCATGGCATCATCGAAGTACGCGCACGGTTCGTCGTCTGGATCGCGGCCGTCCTTGTTGCCCGAATAATAATTGGCCCGGTCCTGGCGGATGATGGCGTTGACGGCACCGCGCACACTGTCGGCGTAGGAAATGTCGTTGGCCAGGTGCTGCGGCGGGTGGCCAGGTTGGAAGTGATCCGCCTCCGACAATCGCGTGTCGTAGGTCCAGAATTCCTTCACGGTGAAACGCCGGTCGATGGTCCGGGCGGGTTTGCCGGCGTGTACGATGCGCAACTGGCGGACCATGAGCTTCCTCTCCGAATCGGTGTGGATCTGCGGCTGCGTCTCGATGCCGAAGGTCTGCTGGAGTTCCACGGCGTCCGCCGCAGCGTCGTAGCTCAGGAACTTCACGGTGATGGATTGGAGCGTGCGGTGGGTGAACGCCTTCGCGTACTCGCTCCAGGCTCGCTTAAAATCTTTGGTGCTCAAGGGTTTTCCCTCGTCTTCCAACGGGAACTGGTAGAACCGCGCGACCTTGGCCGGGTCGTCCTGTTGTTGGGAGGCGAGTTCGTCGGTGGCGAACCGGGCGAGGTCGGTCGCCAAGGCGGGCGGCACGGGGTTGGCCGGCGTGGGCGTGGGCGTCGCGAGCGCGGTCGGGGGCAGCGGCTGGAGCGTGCTGCCGTCGTCCTGCGCGAGGAGCATGGCGGGCAGCGAGAGCACACCAGCAATGATCGAGAAGAGGCAGGCGTTCATTCGAGAAATGGCCCGCTCCTTTGCAACAGCAGATAATCACCGACGAAAGCTTGTGGAGTAATCGGTTGCGGCCGGTAACCAGAACCGATCAGGGCAGCGAAGTGTTGGTCTTCAGCGACGATAAATTTGGCTCCTGACACAATGGCACAATCCGCGCCTTTGTTGTCATCCGGGTCGGTAGAAATCACCGCGAAACGAAAAGTGGGCTCTACTTGGATGATGTTACGATGCAGAGACTTCATTCCGTCGAAGAACCTTGCGATGTGTTGCCATCGCATCACGCCGGAGGACCGGACAATTGCTTCTTCGTATTCGAGCCACATCTCATTGGAGAAGGCGATTTCAATATCTCCGCTGACCATCGCTGCCCGGAGCAAATCAAATGCGGGTACGCTTTGAACAATTGCAGCAAGACGTTTGTATCCAGACACACTCTCACCGGTAAGGGTGCGCCGCACGGTGCAAGGCAATGGCAGCCCGGATCTTCTCATCCGTGAGCTTCCCGGCGCGGCGATCCGCTTCGAAGTCAACGACCAGGCCGGCTGCAAGCTCTTGCACCTCCATCGTGAGGAGCACACGTTCAATGAGTGAGAGCCGTGCTTCATCCATCAAATTGATCTGCTCGTGCAACGCAGCTTTGCGCTCCGTAGCCGTCTTCGGGGAAGCCTGCGCCATATCGCCTTATTTTGCCGTCGAACCCATTCTTTGGCAAGCTCTCACTGCCCGCCGATGCCCTTCGTCGCGGCATCCACCTGCTCGAAGAACGCCTGTTCGATCTCCTCCTTGCTGCGCCGGCCGAAAGGCAGCTTGCGCCAGCCCTCGCGTCGCGAAGCCGCGAAATCCAGGCACACGCTCCGCACCTCACGCGACCACCCGTGCGTGTAGCCTTTCATCCCGTCCGCCGACCCGCCGACCTGGATGGCATCGCGCCGTGCGTGCGCCCGGTTGACCAGCGCCGCGTAGAGCAGCAGCGCACGGTCCAGCAGCACGAAGATAAAATCCACGTTGCGGCACGACGCCTGGAGTTGCTGGCCGCCCAGCTTGCCGCGCGGGGCCAGCCACGCGGGCAGCCGGCTCGCGCCCGGCAGGTCGAACGTCACCTCGCCCAGCCGCTTGCCGCCGAAGAACGCTCCCGCCCCGCCGATGATCCCGCCGATGGTCGTGCCCGCGAAAAGCGTGTGCCCGCCCGTCAGCGCGTCAATGGCCAGGCCTGCCGTCGCCCCAGCCGCCGTGGCGGCCCAGACGAGCTGGTCGCGCGTCAGGCCGAGCGTCTGCCACGTCGCCTCGTGGAACAGCCCGACCTCCAGGCCGTCGAGCGTTTCCAGCGCCACGGGGTGCGAATAGATGCCCAGCAGCCGCTCGTGCGCGCGGCGTTCAATGGCGGCGACGTTTTTCTCGTAGTCCGCGCCGAGCCGGACCTTGAGGCCGGGCACCTCGGCCTCGTGTTCGTAGTTGGCCTTTTCGACGTAACCGAGGCAGTCGCCCGCCATGCGCACGACCGTCGTGGCGGCGTCGAGCCGGCGCTGGACCCAACGTTGTTCGAAGGCCGCGATAGCGGTCTCGAAACCGGCTTTCCATTCCGGGCGGCTGTCGATTTGCTGGAGCGCGCGCAGGAGGTCGAGTCGGTCGCGCTGCGTGGCGCGGTGGGCGTTGAAGCGGCGCTTGAGGTTGAAGAACTTGCCCAGTTCGGTTTCCCACGCGGCGGTGTAGTCGTCGTCGGCGTCCTTGTGGTTGATGAGCGCCATGCGTGGACGGCCCGAGAGCCAGAGCATCTCCATCTCGGCGCGGTAGTTCTGGCCGATGGGCGAGCTTCCGTCCACGACGTAGAGGACCCCGGCGTTTTCCTCGGCGATAGGCCGGAAGAGTTCGCACTCGTTGTAGAAGTTCGGGTCGCTCGCGTGCGTTTTGCGAAAGAGCGTCAGGAGGTCCGTGCCGGGCGGCAGGGCCTTGGCCTGTTCGCGGAACCACGCCAGCGCGCGCACGGAGTTCTGGAACCCGGGCGTGTCGTAGAGGCGCAGCACCTCGCGGCCGTCGATCTTGATGGGGAATGCCTCGCAGTTCACCGTCGCACCCGGCGTCGGGTCAGGCGTGACGTGCGGGTCTTCGCTGAGCGTGGCGACGACGGAGGTCTTGCCTTCGTTGACGACGCCGAGCACGGCGAAACTAGGAACGGGAGCGGCGGGCATCGGGAGTCGTCAGTCGTTCAAGCGACCAAGCCAGTAATCCGGATGACGACGGTCGTGTTTGAACGCATAAACGCGCACACGGTCCGGGAAGACGCGGTAACAAATCGTGTAGGGAAAACCTTCCACCCGGTGGCTGAGAACATCCCCGACGATGAACCGTCGGCGTGTGGGAGACTTCAGGACGGCTTCAAGAGCATGTCGTGTAGCTTCGAGAAAGCGCGCTCCAAGGGCATCGGATCGACTGCGATAGAACCGGATCGCCTCGGTGAGGTCAGTCCTTGCAGTCTGATGATAAGTCAGTCGCATTCGAGGGCACGACGCGCGTCCTGCATCACTTCCTCATGCGAAAGTTCGGCCACTTTGCCCGAGTCGAGTTCTTCGACACGGCGCATCAGTTCACGGATAAATTCCAGACTGAATTCCTCTTCCTCCTCGGGAACACTTTCGAAGAGCGTGTGCGCGAGCGTCAAACGCTCCTTCGGCGACAGTGCCATGGCCTCGGCGGTCAACTGGTCGATGGACATGGCAGCAGTTTAGCGGTTTCCGGTCAGACGGTCAATCTTACGGCAACGCCAGAAATGCGTCGCCGCGCGTCTGCACCGCCTTGACCCACAATTCCCGGTCCGTCGCGCGCACGGGCTTGAACGTCCCGTCCGGCACGGGCTTGCCGACGAGCACGAGCGTCACCAGCCGCTCGGGGCCGACGCTGGCACGCAGGCCATCGAGCGAGAGCCGGCTGGCGATCATCGGCGGTGTCCAGGACGCCAGCAGGGCAAACACCTCCGCGTCCGGCGCGGCGGCGGCCCGCGCGCCCAGCGTCGCGTAGGCGCGTCGTTCCTCCTCGTCGTCGGCGGTGTTCGCCTCGAAAACGGAGATCGGCCGTGGTTCGCCGTTCGTGGCAGCGCGCCCGGTGGCTCCGGCGGCGGCGCGGTCGTCGAACGGGCAGCCGGTCAGATTCAACACGAGGATGGGTTCCGCCGCGCGAGGCGGGGCGGGAGCTTGCTGGCGGGGCGGGGGAGGTCCGGCCGGGGCGGTGAAGGCAGCGGCGGGCTTCGCCGAAACGGCTGCGGGCGGCGCACCGTACGTCTGCACCGTTGGCGTGAGCAGTCGGTTCAGGGTCTGCGCGGAACGGCCGTCGTTGAAGGCGAGCTTGCGCAGGGTCGAGCGTTGCGCGCGCACCGCCAGCGCGAGCAGCAACAGGCGCGGCAGCAGCCCGTAGACGATCACCACGCCGAAAAGAAATTGGCTCCACGACTTGAGGCTTTCCGGGTCGAGCCGGCCGCTGCCGCGCTTGCGGTTCTGGCTGCCAGCGACCTGCGCGGCGTCGGGATAACCCGGCTTCACCAGCCACGACCAGGGCGCGGCGATGGTTTCCGTGGCCGTCGAAACCTGGTCGGCGTCCAGCCAGGTCGATTCCCAGCCGAAATCCAGGTCGTGGAACAGATGGCGCGCCGTCATCGCGCCGAGCACCCCGGCGTTGAAGGAGATGGCGAAGACCTGCGTCAGGCTCACCAGGCTCCAGATCAAGACTCCCCGGTACAGCGTGTGCCGCGCGCGCAACACCCCGAACAGCGCCTCGGCGTTCTGCCGCCGCGCACCCGCGATGCGCACGCGGTTGCGTTTCCACAAGGCCCCCGCCAATCCCAACGCCGCCCGCAGGCAAAAGCGCGCCAGCGACGGGATCTTCACGTCGGGGAACCACCACCGTGCTCCCAACGCCGCGAACGCCCCGGCGAGGATCAGGACCTGCGCCAGCGCGAATTCCACGAAAAACACGAACGCGTTGATCGGCTCCGCGCCCGCCGAGTACGCCAGCGCCGCCGTCGCCGCCGTCCAGCCGATGGCCAGCGCCAGGATCGCCAGCGTCGCCGCCGCCGCGCCGCGCACCTGCGCAAACGCCTCACCGGGTAATAAGGTTTCCTCCGCGTCCGGTTCACCCCGGAGCTGCCGCCGCCGCGCCGTCGTCCACCGCCACAGGATCGCGCGGCGGTCCGCCTTCACCACCGGTTCGCCGGCCGGGGCCGGGGACAACGCCGGGGCGATTTCGTTCAGGTACAACTCGCGGTCACGCGCGTGGCGTTCGGTCCGCTGGCGTTCGTCGGCGTCGAGGAAGAACTCGTAGTCGATCAGGTCGGCCAGTTGCCAGGATGGACGCTCTTTCGCCATGGAGTGCGGGCGAAGCTAACGGCAGGCCGGAGCTTTCCCAAGCGGCTTTTTTCACGGGCGAAGATCGCCGGAAGATCTTTGATATTTGACAAGATATGCTGTTAACGTATTACTCAGGACATGAGCGATTCTTTAGTCCAAGCAAAGCGTGCCCGCGTTGAAATCGTGTTCGTCCTGGACACGACCGGTTCCATGGGTGGCCTGATCGAAGGCGCGAAGGCGAAAATCTGGGCCATCGCCAACGCTATCAGCGGACGCGACCCCGCGCCCGAGGTGAAGTTCGGCCTCGTCGCCTACCGCGACCGTTGCGACGACTACGTGGTCAAGCACTACGGCCTGACCGGCGACACGGACCTGACCTTCCGGCACCTGAGCGCGTTGCGCGCGGCCGGCGGCGGCGACCTGCCCGAGGACGTGAACGCCGGACTGCTCGAAGCCGTGGATGCCATCCAGTGGAGCACCGGCGACGACGTGCTGAAGATCACTTTCCTCGTCGGCGACGCGCCGCCGCACATGGATTATCCCGACCAGGAGCAATACCCGGAAATTTGCGCCCGTGCGGTCAAGAAGGGCATCGTCATCAACACGATCCAGTGTGGCCACGAACGCTCGACCGTTCGCCCGTGGAAGGAGATCGCCCAGATGGGTCTCGGCGAATACGCGGCCATCCTCCAGGACGGCGGTGTGCAGATCCACGCCACGCCGTACGACGACGAGATGGCGACCGTCTCCCGCGCGCTCGGCGGCACCGCCGTGCCCTACGGCGGTGACGCGGCCCATGCCTCCGTGCGCGAAAAATTGGCGTCGAGCAACGCCGCCCCGGCGTCCGCCACCGCCGACCGGCTTTCGTATTCGACCCGGCACCGGAAAGTGGTGTTCGGCGACGACGAACTCCTCGCCGCGCTCGACGAGGGCAAGCTGCGGCTGGAAGACATCAACCCCAAGCTCCTGCCCGCCGACCTGCGCGGCCTGCCGGTCGGCGAGTTGCGCAATGCCTTGGAACGCCGCCGCGCCGAACGCGACCGTCTCCTCGCCCGCGCCGCCGAACTCCGCCGCCAGCGCGACGAATACCTCGACGCGCAACCCCGCGAGGCCGCCACGCCGCCGTCCGCTGCCGCCGCGCCGGCCCCGGCGAGCTTTGACAGCGAGGTGCGCAGCGCCATCCGCGAACAGGCCCGGCGCAAGGGGATCGACCTGTGAGCAACCCCGAGTCTCCCCGTCCCAACCCTGAATTAGGCCATGTGTCCCTGCGCGAGATCAAGGCGTCGGGCCGGCGCTGGGGGCTGGACGAGTTTGTCGAGGTGGTCAACAGCCTCGTCGAGCGTTACCTGCCGGCGAGCCGCCGCTTCAACGTCAAGCTGCGCGATGCCTTCAACCCGCGGCTGGTGCGGTACTACGCGACGTTCGGGCTTATCTCGCCGCCGGAGCGCGAGGGCAAGGAAGCGCGCTACCATTACGGGCACCTGCTCCAGGCGCTCGTCATCCGGCGGCTGCTCTTCGAGGGCTACACCGCTCCCGTGCTGCTCAAGATGCTGGCCGGCAAGGCGGAAGGAGACTATGAAGCCATGCTCGCGGGGGGCGTGTCGATGGCGGCGTCATTGGTCACACGGGAGGAAGTGGAAGGCCACGTCGCCGCCGCCGGAGCGCCCGAGCACCTGCGGACCGTGCGTGAACTGATGGCTGCCGCGCCGCCGCCACCTGCGCGCGCCGTCGCACCGGCGATTTTACCGCCGGCCCTGGGTGCCGCGCCCGCGTCCGTTGCCCGGACGGAAACGCTCCTCTGGCGGCGCGTGGAAGTCGCGCCCGGGTTGGAACTGCACGTCCGCGCCGATTACGCCGTGCCCGACACGCGCGCGAAACGCGAAGCACTCCTGCTGGCGGTGCTCGAAAGTTTGCAGCCGGTCGCCCCACCAAGGTCCTGATGGCTCTCCGAGCCGTCCCAAACTTGGCTTGGATGATTTTCGAGCGAGCGACGCGTCTCACCGGAAACATTTGGGACGGCTCGGAGAGCCATCCCTACCCGAGGTGACGACGCCTGCGGCGCTGCCTCTCGACCCACCACCAAAAAATTATTTTCTCCCAAGGAAAGCTTCGTGGCGGCAGTCGCCACGCGCGGTCTTTCCTTGCCTTGCGTCGATCTTCTCGCTTTGTTGGCGGCAGTCGGCGCGCCTCGTTTTCCGACCGTGCCGCACCCGGCTCTCGCCTGTTCACCGCTCTTCTTCCCGATGTCACCTGACCACTTCCCCCGCCCCGACCCGAACACGTACTGGGTACAGCCCGGCCGCTTCCTGGCGGGTGAGTATCCCGGCGCTGCCGATGCGGCGGGCGCGCGAGAAAAAGTCGCGGCGTTTCTCCAGGCGCGGATCACGACGTTCATCGACCTGACCGAAGCGCACGAACTGGCTTCGTACGAAGCCCTGTTGCCGGCGGGCGTCGAGTACCGGCGCATGTCGATCTGCGACGCGGGCGTGCCGCACGCGCGTTCGCACATGACCGAGATCCTCAACGCCATCGACGATGCCTTGGCGCGGGGACGCAACGTCTACGTCCATTGCTGGGGAGGCATCGGACGCACCGGCACGGTCGTCGCGTGCTGGCTGCGCCATCACGGCCGCTCGGGCGAGGAGGCGCTGGCGGAACTAGCCGACTTCTGGCAAACCGTGGGCAAGCGGCACCGCACGCCCAACACCCCCGAGACCTCCGGCCAGGTCGCCTGGGTGCATGGCTGGGAAGAGGCAAAATCGGCAGTCTAACGGATTCAGGCTCAGCAACAGGTGCCGGCGGGGCCAAGCGTGGAACTCGGAACCGACCCCACCGCCAGCCTCTGTTCGCTGGAGCGCGTAGGGTAGTGGTTAAGGAGCAAGTGAGAGGTTGTAGTCGTGGATAAACAAACGCAGG
>CAXTOX010000111.1:0-521 GCA_964245885.1 uncultured Chthoniobacterales bacterium
CTACGTGATCGAACAGATGGTCAAGGGCGACCTCAACGTCGGCGGCGAGCAGAGCGGCCACATGATCTTCCGCGACTACACGACGACGGGCGACGGGATCATCACGGCGTTGCAGATCCTACGCATCATGCTGGATACCGGCAAGCCGCTCAGCGAACTCAAACAGTGCCTCTCCAAGTATCCACAGGCACAACGCAATCTGAAGGTGGCACGCAAACCGCCGCTGGAGGAGTTGACCGCAGTCGGCCAGTTGGTGCGTGACGCGCAGGCGTCGCTCGCCGGCAAAGGCCGCGTGCTGCTGCGCTATTCAGGCACCGAACCGAAGGTGCGCCTGCTCATCGAGGGGCGCGATGCCGCGATGATCGAGCGGCAGGCGGACGAGATCGCCGACGCGCTGACGCACGCCGTCGGGGCGTGAAGAGCAGTCCCGCCGCAGGCGCATCAGCCGCGCCGGGCGAAGACACGCACCTCGCGGGCGGTGTCGGTCATGTCCGACAGATCCTTGAGGGTGGCCTCCTGAC
>CAXTOX010000111.1:531-6618 GCA_964245885.1 uncultured Chthoniobacterales bacterium
CGCTTGAGCAGGTCGTCGTTGGCGGTTTGGAGCGCCTGGATCGCCGCCAGCGGGTCGGCGGGGGCCACCACTTGCGACTCGATGTGCGACGCCGGCAGCAGCACGGCAAACGCTGCCGAGGTGAAAAACGAGGAGAAGCGGAATGATTTCATCAAGATGACTTTAAAGGGATTGATTTCGTGCCGAATGATTCTCAGCGGCGGCTCCCACCGCGACCGGCGTAGATTTTCGCCTGGCGAAGTTCTTCCTTCAATTGCGCGGTTTGCGCTTCAATTTTGGCTTGGTTCGCGGCAATCTGGTCTTGCTGGGTTTTCAGCTTGGCGAGCAACGCGTTGAGCGCGGCGTTGTTGGTCGAAGCGGCCGGAGCCTGGGTTCGACCCTCCGGTACGAGCAACCAACTGATGCCCAATGCAGCGAAGGCGAGCAGCGGCAGCAGCACGGCGCGGGGCGAGCGGCGGATCGAGAGGGATCGAAGCATAAAAATAATCGGTAGGCAAAACGCTAGCGCAGCAAAAAACGTTCCAAAAATTAGATTTTCCGATTTTTTTGCTTGCCGACTGAGTAGCTTTTCTCCACTTTGGCGTCATGGCTGGACCCGGCATGCAACAAACCCAGAACCTGTCGATGCAGCAGGTGCTGGCCCCGCAGTTGCAGCAAAGCCTGGTGATCCTCCAAGCGCCGATGCTCGAACTGCGCAACATCGTCCAGCAGGAACTCCAGACCAACCCGGTCCTGGAAGAAGAAGCCCCGGAGACACCGAGCGCCGAGGAGCAAGCCGAGCAAAACGACGATTTCAAGGAGGAGTTCGACCAACTGGCCAAACTCGACGAGGAGTGGCGCGAATACATGGCGCAGAGCACCGGCTACAACAGCCGCAGCGACGAGGACGAGGAGCGACGGCAGTTTTTCTTCGACTCCATCGCCAATCAGGAAACGCTCCAGCAACATCTCATCGGCCAGATCAACGGCGCGGAACTCAGCACCGGCGACCATCGTCTGGCCGAACTCGTCATCGGCAACATCGACGACAACGGCTTCCTCCAGACCACGCCCGAGGAGATGAACGCCAACACCGGCGTCGCCGTGTCCGACCTGCGGCGCATCCTCGATGTCATCCAGAATTTCCACCCCGTCGGCGTGGGTGCCGTCGACTTGCGCGACTGCCTCCTGATCCAGCTCCGCAGGCTCGGCAAGGAGAACACGCTGGAATACCAAATCATCAGCAAGCACCTCGATGAATTGGGCAAGCGACGCTTCCCCGAGATCGCCCGCCGCCTCGGCGTGAGCGTGGACCAGGTGCAGCAGGCGGCCTACTCCATCGCCACGCTCGACCCGAAGCCGGGCGCCATCTTCGCCCCGGATCCGAACAACTACGTCCTGCCCGACGTGAGCGTGGAGAAGATTGGCGAGAAGTACATTGTGATGCTCAACGGCGAGCAAATCCCCCACCTGCGCATCTCCAACACGTACAAAGATTTGATGTCGCAAAACGGCAGCGGCGGGGACGTGAAGGATTACATCCGGGAAAAGATTCGTAGCGGCAAATTTCTCATCAAGAGCATCCACCAGCGCCAGCAGACGATCTCCAACATCGCCAACCAGATCGTCAGCCGGCAGGAGGAGTTTCTCGATCACGGCACGGCGTTCCTGCGGCCCATGACGATGGTGCAAATCGCCGAGGCGGTGGGCGTGCACGAAACGACCGTCAGCCGCGCGATTTCCGGCAAGTACATCTCCACGCCGCAGGGAGTGTTCGAGATGCGTTATTTCTTCACGCCCGGCTACCAGACGGCCACGGGCGAGTCGATGAGCAACACGAGCGTCAAGGAAGCGATCCTCGACCTCATCAAAGGCGAGAGCGCGACCAATCCGCTCAGCGACAAGGACATCGTTTCCATCCTGAGCGAACGCGGCATCCCCATCGCCCGGCGCACGGTGGCGAAGTACCGCAACGAGCTGAGCATCCTGCCGAGCAACATGCGCAAGCAGTATTGAGCGAAGGACGTACGGCACGCCTGAATGCATCGGCCCAACCGAATCAGGGGCGATGAACACCATTCCGCTCACCCGGCAGCCCGCTTGGCAGAAGCTCACCGCCCACCACCAGGAAATGCAGGGGTTGCACCTGCGTGACCTTTTCGCCGAGGACCCGCAGCGCGGCGCGCGCCTGACCGCCGAGGCGGCCGGTCTCTATTTCGACTACTCGAAGAACCGCGTCACCGCCGAGACGCTGAAACTGCTGCTCCAACTGGCCGAGGATTGTGACCTCTCCGGACGGATCAAGGCCATGTTCAGCGGCGAGAAAATCAACGTCACCGAAGACCGCGCCGTGCTGCACGTCGCCCTGCGCACGCCGAAGGACGCGACGATCCTCGTGGACGGCAAGAACGTCGTCCCCGGCGTGCACGCGGTGCTCGACAAGATGGGCGCGTTCTGCGACCGGGTGCGCGGCGGCGACTGGAAGGGGTTCACTGGCCAGCGCATCAAGAACGTCGTCAACGTCGGCATCGGCGGGTCGGACCTCGGGCCGGTGATGGCTTACGAGGCGTTGCGCCACTACAGCCAGCGCGACATGACCTTTCGCTTTGTCTCGAACGTGGACGGCATCGACTTCGTGGAGGCCACGCTCGACCTCGACCCGGCCGAGACGCTGTTCATCATCTCCTCGAAGACCTTCACCACGCTGGAAACCATGACCAACGCACAGAGCGCGCGCGACTGGCTCCTGGCGGGTCTCGGCGGTGATCAGGCCGCTATCGCCAAGCACTTCGTGGCGGTGTCCACCAACGCGGAGAAGGTCAAGGCGTTCGGCATCGACGCGGCCAACATGTTCGAGTTCAGCGACTGGGTGGGCGGACGTTACTCGATGGACTCGGCCATCGGTCTCTCGACGATGCTGGCCATCGGACCTGACAATTTCCGGGCGATGCTCGACGGGTTTCACCAGCTGGACGAGCATTTTCGCACCGCCCCTTTTGAGGACAACCTGCCGGTGCTGATGGGCTTGCTCTCGATCTGGTACAACGATTACTTCGGCGCGCAGACCGTGGCGGTGCTGCCGTACGAGCAATACCTGAAGCGTTTCCCGGCGTACTTGCAGCAGTTGACGATGGAGAGCAACGGCAAGCACGTCACCTTGACGGGTACGGAGGCGGACTACCAGACCGGGCCGATCTACTGGGGCGAACCCGGCACCAACGGCCAGCATTCTTTCTACCAGCTCATCCATCAAGGCACCCGGCTCATCCCGTGCGACTTCATCGCGTTCTCGCACGCCCTGACGCCGCTGGGCCGGCACCACGACATCCTCATCGCCAACGTGCTCGCGCAGGCGGAGGCGCTGGCGTTCGGCAAGACCGCCGAACAGGTCAAGGCGGAAGGTACAAAGGACGAACTCGTGCCGCACCGGGTGTTCGAGGGCAACCGGCCTTCGAACGTGATCCTCGCCGACCGCCTCACGCCCGAAACCCTGGGAAAACTGGTGGCGCTCTACGAACACAGCGTGTTCACCCAAGGCGTCATCTGGAACATCGATTCCTTCGACCAGTGGGGCGTCGAGCTGGGCAAAGTGCTGGCGCAACGCATCATCCCCGAACTGGAGGAACCGGCCGAACCGTCGTTGACGCACGACAGTTCGACGAACACACTGATCCGCCGCTACCGGCGCAACAAGTAAAACGTAGGTGGGCTGGTGCGAGATAGAACGAGCCGGGTTGTAAAATTTGTTTACACCCGGACGGAGGTTTTTTAGAACGGATGGTGGCCCGGATTGTCTCTGTATCGTCGGCTGCCGAGCCGTTCCACTTCCGACCTGATGGCTGACCGCTCCGTCCCTTCTCCCGATCCGTCCAACGCCGTTGCCGTTCCGTGGCCGCAGGTGGAGCGTTTCGTCAGCTTGCTCACGCATGACATTCGCAACGGACTCAACGCGCTGGAGTTGCAATTAACCTTCCTCGGCGAGATCTCGGAGGATTTGGAGGCCAAGGCAGAGGTCAAACGAATGCGTGGCTCCGTTGCCGACATCACGCGCCAGCTCCAGGCGGTGCGCTTGGCCACCGGGGCACCCAACCCGCACCTCTTTGCGTATCCGGCGGCCGATTTCATTGAGGACGTACGGGAACGCTTCGAGCGTCAGCAGGCGGACGCATCGTCGAGGGTCCGTTGGGAGGTCGAATCCGGTGCAGGCTCGGTCGAGGTGGACCCGGAATTGTCGATGGCGGCACTGCTCGAACTGCTGGCCAACGCGTTGTCCTACGCCGCGGCCGGTTCCACCGTCCGCGTGCGTGCCACCTCCGACGCAGCGGCCATGACCTTGTCGATCCACCAGACGCCGGCCTCGCCGCCGCAAAGCTCGCCGGAAGGATGGGGCCGCTCGCCGCTGTCCTCGTCCCGGCGGGATGGGTACGGCCTCGGGGCGTTCCGCGCGCGGCGGATCATCGAGAGCCAGGGCGGCACGTTGCACTTCGCGTACTCGGAAGCGGACCAGTCTCTCGTGACTACCGTGGCGCTGCCAACCTCGCCATGACCGCCGGTACATCCAAGAAGGTGCTCATCATTGATGACGAGCGCCCGATTTTGATGACGCTCGACGCGCTGCTCTCGCGCCACCATTACCGCGTCGAGGCCGCGCGCACCGCCGCGCAGGGATTGGAAATGGCCGTCCGCGAGTCCGATGCCCCCGACCTGATCCTGCTCGATCTCGGCTTGCCCGACGCGAGCGGCCTGGAGGTGCTCACGAAGGTCAAGCAGACCTTGCCGCACATCCAGATCATCGTGCTCACCGGCGACACCACGCTCAGCAACGCCATCGAGTCGATCAAGCTGGGCGCGTTCCATTTCATCGGCAAACCCTACGTTCCGGAAGAACTGCTTTCGCTCATGCAGCGCGCGTTCGAGCAGCAGGAACTCCAGCGCGAGACGGCCAGCCTGCGCGAGCAGACCAAGGAACTCAAGGCGCTCTTGAGCAAGGCGGAGGCACGGCTGGCCCCCGTGTTCAAGAACCGCCGCATGGTCGAAATAGAAGAGTTCATCTCCCAGATCGCGCCCTCGGAGGCGAACGTCCTCGTCACCGGCGAGAGCGGCGTCGGCAAGGAGGTCGTCGCCAATCTGATCCACACCCGCAGCCGCCGCGCCGCCGGACCGCTGGTCAAGCTGAACTGCGCCGCGCTGCCGCAACACCTGATCGAGGGGGAGCTTTTCGGTTACGTGAAGGGGGCTTTCACCGGCGCGGTGAACGATTTCTCCGGTATGCTCGCCGCCGCCGCGGGTGGGACGTTATTCCTCGACGAGATCGCGGAAATGCCCGCGACGCTCCAGACCCGGTTCCTGCGCGTGCTCCAGGAACGCGAGTTCCGCCCGCTGGGCAGCACGAAGACGCTCAAGGCCGATTTTCGCCTCGTCGCCGCCACGA
The DNA here is from genome assembly GCA_964245885.1 of uncultured Chthoniobacterales bacterium. Taxonomy (GTDB): domain Bacteria; phylum Verrucomicrobiota; class Verrucomicrobiia; order Chthoniobacterales; family SZAS-18; genus CAHJWO01. The sequence goes on from CAXTOX010000111.1 coordinate 5,942, forward strand.
ACCAGCAAATGACCCGCGCCTTGCGCGAGGGCGTGCTGCGGCCCGACTTGTACTACCGGATCAACACCTTCCAGATCGAGATTCCTCCCCTGCGCGACCGGCGGGAAGACATCGCGCCGCTGGTGGCACTTTTCATCAAACGCTATTCCCAGCAGATGGGCCGGCCGGAGCCGCAATTGACGCCGGAAGCACTGGGACGGCTGCGGGATTTCCCCTGGCCCGGCAACGTCCGGCAGTTGCAAAACACCATCGAGTACGCCGTCGTGCTGGCCAAGGAGAACATCATCACCGAGGGCAGTCTGCCGTCGGAACTCCTGTTGCCGCCGATGCTGCGCGACCAGATCACGGTGTTCTCCTCCAACGCCGGCACGATGCCTGCAAACGGCGTGGCAGCCGGCACCATGCCCGACCTCGACGGCAGCCTGAACCTCGACGACCGTGAACGTCAGGCGATCCTCCAGGCTTTGGCGCAGACGCACGGCAACAAGTTGAAGGCCGCCAGGATTCTCGGAATCCACCGCCCGACGCTCTACAACAAGATGAAACGTTACGGAATCGGGGTTTGAAGAGGCACGAAACACGCTGCGAAACGGCGTGCATCCAACCAAGCAAAGCCACCATGCCGCATCTGCAAAAAGTGCTCGCCCACGCCGAGCGCGAATTGGCCGTCACCGATC
>CAXTOX010000111.1:6628-13257 GCA_964245885.1 uncultured Chthoniobacterales bacterium
CGGCCCACGCTCTACAACAAGATGAAGCGTTACGGAATCGCCTTCTGAAGAAACGTTCCCCGGGGCACGGAAGCCGCTTCTTCGGACGCGGGACACGCCTGCCGCCAAGCCGGTAGCCACAGGGTTTCTTTCCATGCCGCACCTCGAAAAAATCATCGCTCACGACGAACGCGAACTGGCTCCGCGCCTTTCGCACCCGGTCTGCCCACTGGCCGAACGTCTGCCGCACTACCGCAAATTCCTCAAGATCGAGAACCACCGTCTGCGACTCGCCCACCAGGCGGGCGGCGGCGGCCGGGAAATCTGCCGGCGGCGGGTGGAACTCCTTGACGTGCTCCTGCGCCGGCTCTTCGCGGACGCGGTGGCCGCGTGCATTCCGGCCGACACGGAGCCTCCCGCGCTGAGCATCCTCGCCATCGGCGGCTACGGCCGCGGCGAGCTGAACCCGTACAGCGACGTGGACATCCTGTTCCTGCACGACTTCGGGCCGGAAGAGGTGCCCGTGGAGATCAACGAACTCATCAAGCAGGTGCTTTATTCCTTGTGGGACATCGGGTTCAAGGTCGGCCACTCCACGCGCTCCATCGGCGAAGCGTGCGAACACGCCAACGAGGACAACATCAGCAAGACCGCGCTCATGGAGTCGCGCCACCTCGCCGGTCCGTACACGCTCTTCGCCGAATTCCGGGAACGCTTCGAGGAACTCTGCGTGCAGGGACAGGAAACCGCTTACCTCGCCTGGAGGTTGGAGGACCAGCACGTCCGCCACCAGAAGTACGGCCCAACCGTCTTTTTGCAGGAGCCCAACATCAAATCCAGCCCCGGCGGCCTGCGCGACTACCACAACCTACTCTGGAGCCTGTACTCCAAGAAGCGGGTGCGCAACCTCGGCGAGCTTTCCGAACAGCGGCTGGTCAACGCGAGCGAACGGCGCACCCTGGAACGCGCCTACGACTTCCTGCTGCGCGTCCGCAGCGACCTGCATTACCTCACGCGCCGGTCCACCGATGGGCTCACCCTCCACTTCCAGGGCCAGATCGCCGACCGTTTCCAATACCCGCAAAAGACGACCTTGCGGCGTAGCGAAGCGTTCATGCGGGGCTATTATCACCACGCCCGGGCGATCTTGCTCATCACGGAAAACCTTTTCCAGCGATTGATCCAGGCCGGACCGATTACGCCGGAGAACCCTGTGACGGGTCTACTGCGGCTGTTCGGCCAGCACGAGGGCGGACCCATCGAGCGTTTCGACGGGTTCCTCAGCCAGGACGGGCTGATTTACTCGGAAACACGCGAGGTGTTCAACCAGGACCCGGTTCGCTTGCTGCGGGTCTTCGAACACGCGCAGGTGCGCGGGCTGCGGCTCAGTTCCGAATTGCAGGGACTCCTCCGCCGCCGCCTGTGGCTGGTGAACCGGACGTTCCAGTACGCGCGAGCGGCACGGGAGGTTTTCGTCTCCATCCTCTCGCGGCGAGGCCAGGTCGGACGCATCCTGCGCGCGATGCACGAGGTGGATCTGCTCGGCGCGTACCTGCCCGAGTTCGGCGAACTGACCTGCCTGGTGCAGCACGAGTTCTTCCACCGGTATTCCGCGGACGAACACACGCTCGTTTGCATCGAAAAACTCGACGCCCTGCTCGAACCCGGCAACACGGAGTTCGCCGGCTACCACAAGCTCTTCGAGGAACTCGCCGACCCCTTCGTGCTCTACCTGGCGTTGCTGCTGCACGACACCGGCAAGGCGACAGGCGCGCGCCACCATGCGGAAGCCAGCGCGCTGTTCGCGCAAAAGGTCGCCGCGCGGCTCCAGCTTTGCCCCGAACGGCGGCGTTCGCTCATTTTGCTGGTGGACCACCACATCACGATGTCGTCCACGGCCCAGCGCCGCAACCTGGACGACCCGGCGACGGTCGTGGAGTTCGCCGGCAACGTGAAGGACCGCGCCAACCTCGATGCGTTGATGCTCCTGACGCTGGCGGACGGCCAGGGCACGAGCGACGAGGCGTGGAGCGACTGGAAGGAATCGCTGATCTGGCAGCTCTACCGTGCGACCGCCCGTTACTTGGCCGAGGGCGAGGCGGGCTACCTCGCCGAACGCCAGCAGCGCGAGTCGCAACGCCAAGCCGTCACGGCGGCACTCGACCCGAGCTACGCCGACGAGATCGAAGCGCACTTTCACGGGATGCCCGCGCGGTACTTTGAGACGTTCGGCCCGGAAGCGGTCGTCGAGCATCTGCGCGTCATCCGGCAATTCCTCGCCTATCGGCAGGAACACGATCAATGCTCGGCAGCCCTGGCACCCGCCATCTCGTGGAAGCCACAGCCCGAACGCGGCCACACCGAGTGCCGCGTCTGCACGTGGGAGCGCAAGGGCCTGTTTGCCCGGATCGCGGGTTCGTTCGCGGCGTCGGGCCTGAACATCCTGAGCGCCGACATCTTCACGCGCGCCGACAACGTCGCGGTGGACATTTTCCGCGTGGCCGATCCCTTCCAACACGCCGCGATGGAGCCGCGCGACCTCGCCGCCGTCGAGAGCGTCTTGCGGCAGGCTCTCCAACCGGAACCGTTCGACTTCACGCCGCTGCTGCAAAAGGCGCGACGCCGCCGGCTGCCTCCCTCACGGATGCAAGAGATCGACTTCCCGACGCGCATCGTCCTCACCAATGAGACGACGGACCTGTACACGCTCTTGGAGGTGCAAACGCCCGACCACCTCGGGTTGCTCTACGATCTGCTGCGTGCTCTTGGCAAACTGCGCGTCAACGTGGTGCTCTCGCGCATCGCCACCGAAAAGGGCGCGGCCGTCGACAGTTTCTATGTGACGGACGAGGAAGGCGGGCGCATCACCGAGCCCGCGCTCCAGGAAAAAATCCAGGCGGCCTTGCAGCAGGCGGCGGTGAAGGGTGGATGACGCTCTTCTGCGTGCGTCGGGTTGGCGGTGTTCGGCGGTGCGAAGAAGCCGCTCGTAACCCAGAACATCCCAGAAGCTGCGTGGTGAAAGCGTTTGGTACCTCCTCAGCCCGTAGGGGAACAATGTGATAGCCCAAGGCAGCGCCCCGGGGAAAGGAGGCCAATGAGGCAAGCCCTGCAAGGGCGCAACTTCTGACGGTCGGATTGCTTCGTCGCGTCCTTGCACTATGATGAAGCCGCATCCTTGGCGCTCTGGAAGCGGTCTTTGTCGGGGCCGCTCAACCACTCTGAAAGACGCTGTAAAGGTTCGTCGTAGAGGCTCGATTGGGCGTATTAACAACATCCCCGCAACAGGCGGACGGCTTGCGATTCCACTCCCAAGCCCACGATTTCCCACGCGAAGGTTGAACCCTCGTCGCTTGCGGATAGTCCAATCCTAAACGCCATGTTTACCCCCAACGCCATTTTCTCGTCCGCTTCTAGTCGTTGGGTCGCCGTGTGCATGGCATTCGTCTTTGCAATGACAGCGATCGTCGGTCGGGCTGCCGCGCAGGTGGACAACGGCGTCACCCTGGTAAAGGCCGATCTGATCGCGGACACGACGGCGATCACTCCAGGGAAGACCTTCACGGTCGGACTGCGGCTGCGCATGGCCCCGCATTGGCACACCTATTGGCAGTACAGCGGCGACGCCGGGCTGCCGACGACGATTGCGTGGCAGCTTCCCGACGGCTTCAAAGCCGGGCCGATCCAATGGCCGGTGCCGGACAAGATCGTCAGCCCCGGCGACATCATCAACTACGGGTACAGCGACGAGGTCGTGTTGCTGACGGAGATCACGCCTCCGGCGCAATCGTCGGCGGGTGGCGAGATCATCCTCAAGGCAAAGTCGACGTGGCTCGTCTGCGAGGAGAAGTGCGTTCCCGGCGGGGGGGAACTTTCCTTGAGCTTGCCCGTGAGCGACCACCCGCAGGCAGCGAATGTGGAAACTCTCGCCAAGTATCGTGCGAGGCTCCCCGGGAAGGCCGACCCGGCTGCCATCCTTACGCTGGCCAATGGCAAGCAACTGAGTTTCCAGTTCACCGGTTCGGGTCCTGTCCCGACGCAAGACTCGGAATTCTTCCCGTTGCCCGGGGACTCTGCCGAGATTGAGCATCCCAGCCCGGTAACCATCACTCCGAGCGAAGGCCGCTGGGTGGCAAATTCCAGCGTGATCCTCACCTCTGATCCAAAAGGGGCAGATCAAATCGGCGGCGTTTGGATGTTCGTTGACCAAGACGGCAAGAAGTCGGTTTTTTCGGTTGCCCCCAAGAAGCCGGCCCCGGTAGAATCGAAGCAAACTGCGGACGCGTCGTCCCCAGCGCCTACGTCCAACGTCGCCTCGAACACTGGAACAGGCAGTGTGCCGCCACCGTCTGGTTCCGCCCCGGGTTCGTCCGGCACGACCGGCTCCTTCTGGCATTTTCTGCTGCTGGGTTTTCTGGGCGGATTGATCCTGAACGTGATGCCTTGCGTTTTGCCGGTCATCTCCCTCAAACTCTTCTCCTTCGTCAAACAGGCCAACGAATCCCCAGCGCGGGTGTTGCGCCTCGGACTGGCGTACGCGGCGGGCGTGTTCACGTGGTTTTTGGGATTCGCTGCGCTGGTCGTGATCCTCCGCTCGGTGGGGCATCAGGTCGGCTACGCGTTCCACCTGCAAAATCCGTGGTTTCTGGTAGTCTTGAGCGCGGCGACGTTCGTATTCGCGCTGAACCTGCTCGGCGTTTTCGAGATCATCCTGCCGGGGACTGTCACCAACGCCGCCTCGGAAGCGGCGGGCAGTCGCGAAGGCTACGCCGGAGCGTTTGTCCAAGGCGTGTTGGCGACGGTGCTGGGCAGCGCGTGCACGGCCCCGCTTTTCGGCGAGGCGCTGGCGTTCGCCTTTTCGCAGAGCGCGGTGGGAATTTTCGCGATGTTCGCCGCCATCGCCGCCGGGATGAGCGCGCCGTTCGTTTTGCTGGCCGCACGGCCGGGTTGGCTGAAGTTTTTGCCGAAGCCGGGGGCGTGGATGGAACGCGTGAAACAGGCGACGGGCTTCCTGCTCCTGGCGACGGTGTTGTGGCTGCTGCTGACCCTCAGCCACTCGAAAGGCTCGGATGGCATCGTCTGGACGGGCGCGCTCCTGCTCACGCTCGGCGTCGCGTGCTGGCTTCAAGGGGCATTTAACACGCTGGCGGCCAGTGACCGCACGCGGTGGGTAACGCGCGCGGCCATCGCCGTGGTCGTGCTCGGCGGCGGTTGGTTCTGCGTCAAGGAAGTGGACCAGGCTCGTCCGGCGGACACGACCAGTGCCAGTTTTGCCTCCCGGCTCGATGCCGCTCTGAAAACTGGCCAGACCGTGTTCGTCGATTTCACGGCGGACTGGTGCGTGAGTTGCAAGGTGAACGAGCGGGTCGTCCTCGACAGCGAACCCGTGCGCAAAGCGATGCAAGATGGCAACGTCATGCTCGTGAAGGCAGATTACACGCTGCCGTCCGATGACATCACCAAGCTGCTCAAGCATTTCAACTCGGCCAGTGTTCCCCTCTACGTCGTTTATCCGGCAGGCAAGCCAGACGCTCCGGTGGTGCTCCCGACCCTCTTGACCCAGCAAACGGTGCTCGACGCCCTGGCTGCCGCCGCGCCGCGGGAGGGATCGAGCAAGCCCCTCGCCGTCCGTTAAAATTCTCCGTACATCCCGACAGTTCCTTGATCTCAATCCTATGAAACGAACCGCTCATCTCTTCTCCTCGGCCTGCCTGGCCGCGTGTTTGCTGGCTTCGACCACTCCTTTGCGCGCGGAAGCGCCGGCGGTGGGTGCGGCCGCGCCCGATTTTTCCTTGCCGGATTCGGAGGGTAAAACGGACAAGCTCAGCGCGTACAAGGGCAAATACGTCGTGCTCGAATGGACCAATCCAGAGTGTCCCTTCGTTCGCAAGCATTACGAGAGCGGCAACATGCAGAAGCTCCAGGCCGAGTATGTGAAGAAGGGCGTCGTGTGGCTGAGCATCGATTCGTCTGCACCCGGCGAACAAGGCTATCTCGACGGGAACAACGCGAAGAGCGCGAAGTCGGATAAGTACGCCGCCGACAGTGCCTTGCTGCTCGATCCGGACGGGAAAGTCGGCCATCTGTACGAGGCGAAGAACACCCCGCAGATGTTTATCATCGACCCGGAAGGCAAGGTGATTTACTCGGGTGCCATCGACAGCATCGCCTCCGCCGACAAAGCCGATGTTGCCAAGGCGACGAACTTCGTGCGCGCGGCTTTGGACGAAGCACTCGCGGGCAAGAAGATCACCCGCGCGCAATCCAAGCCTTATGGGTGCAGCGTGAAATACAAGTAGCCAGATTCTGTAGCGTTTTCCGGTTGGTCGTAGAGTTTTCAGCCCCTGCCGGGGCTGGGAGGACTACAAACGGAAACGCTGTAAGACCTTACGCCCCGGCTAGGCTGGGAACCTGACAAACAACCGAAAAAATGCTCTATCTGGCTGACTGGACAAAGCCGATTGGCGCGATCCCTTCGCGGCGCGCCGCGGTGATATCCACCACCTCGTACTCGGGATCGTTTTCCTTTTGGTAGTGGCTGCGGTGCTTTTTAAATTCCTTCGTCGCGGAATCGAGCGCGTCGTTGAAGCGGAGATTGAGCTTCTTCAAGCGCGGAAAGAACTTCGTCCGCGAGATCGCGTCGATCGCCGGGC
>CAXTOX010000112.1:0-655 GCA_964245885.1 uncultured Chthoniobacterales bacterium
TGACGCCCTGGCAGGGCTGGGGAACGATTCAAACTTCTTTCACCACACAGGTTCTTAGTCCGGTTTTCTGACCTCTGAACTTTTGCATTTTGCATTCTGCATTCGCCTTCCTCCATGCAGCCCTTCATTGAGCAATTCATCCGTTATCTCGCCACCGAGCGCGGGTTGTCGGACAACTACCAGTTCTCCGTGCGCCGGTCGCTGGAACGTTTCGCCGGGTGGATCGCGGAAGCACACGGCGTCGAGGAACCCCGTGGCATCACCCTGGAGCGGATCACCGCCTACCTCGCCACGCGCAAACGCGCCGGACTGGCCGCCGGTTCGATCAAGCTCGAACTCGTCGCCATCAAGATTTTCCTGCGCCACCTGCACCTTTCCAAAAGGATCGACAAGGACGAGGGCGAGACGCTCACCCTGCCGCGCCTGGACCGTTCACTCCCCGGCACGCTCAACGAGTTGCAGGTCGAAAAGCTCCTCACCGCGCTGCCGCCGCCCGCGCCCCTGATGCCGTTTCTGATTGCGGCGGGTGCGCTGCACATGCCGCGAAGGCGTTTCTACATCAGCTTTGCTGTGAGCCGGTTTGTTCGGCATGCTTTCTTTGCGTGGCTTGGGCTACATTACGGCAGGCATATTATGCCGGTGTACCTGCGCTTCG
>CAXTOX010000112.1:665-1495 GCA_964245885.1 uncultured Chthoniobacterales bacterium
ATTCCTCGCCGCCCTGCCGCCCGCCGCGCCGGACGATCCGCTGGCGTTGCGCGACCGCGCGATGCTCGAACTCCTCTACGCGAGCGGCCTGCGCGTGTCGGAACTCACCGGCGCGACCCTCGAAAACCTCAACCTCGACGAAGGCATGATCCGCGTGACGGGCAAGGGCCAGAAGACGCGGCTGGTGCCCGTCGGCGGCCAGGCGCGCGAGGCGATCCGGCGTTACCTCGCGGAGGGTCGGCCCAAGTTGGTCAAGCGGCGCACCAGCAGCGAGGTTTTCCTGTCTAACCGGGGCGGAAAACTCACGACGATGCACGCGTGGACGATTGTCAAAGACATCGCCCGGCTCTCGGGCGTGGAGGTCAACGTCTATCCGCACCTGCTGCGGCACTCGTTTGCCACGCACCTGCTCACCAACGGCGCGGACCTGCGCGTCATCCAGGAAATGCTCGGGCACGCCGATATCTCGACAACGCAGATCTACACGCACGTCGACCAGCGCCGGCTCAAAGCGGTGCATCACCGGTTCCATCCCCGCGCCTGACCGGCGTCGGCTTGGCCGCTCCTTCGACGAAGGAGCCGATCAGGAAACAGGCGACGGCCACGCAGATGCAACTGTCGGCCACGTTGAAGGTCGCGAACGGGTGCGCGCCGGGGAAGTGCAGGTCGAACGACAGGAAATCGACGACGTGCCCGCGCGTGAGGCGGTCGGTCACGTTGCCCAGGATGCCCGGCACGAGCAGACACATTCCCGCTGCCGACCAGCGACCGGCGAACGTTCCCTGCCGCCAGAGCGTCGCCAGCACGACAAGCGCGACCAGCGCCAACGC
>CAXTOX010000112.1:1505-10802 GCA_964245885.1 uncultured Chthoniobacterales bacterium
AAAAATGCACCGCCTCCCTGGAACATCCCGAACGCCGCCCCGCGGTTCTCGCTGTGCAACAACTCGAAGAAGTTCGGGATCACCACCCGGCCCGCGCCGAGGTCGAGGTTGCGGACCACGAGGGATTTCGTCCACTGGTCGAGCACGTAGAACGGCACCGCGACACCCAACAGCAGCCACGGCGAAGGCGAGAGCCGCCGCGGGCGGGCAGACGGCGGAACGGCGGCGGGGCTGGAGAGGGTCATCGCGGGGAAAGTTCCCGAGCCAAATGCACGCCCATCCCCCGCGCAAGGTCAAAACAGCCGCCGGACGAAAATGTTGATTGTCTGAAGGGTTCGTTTTTGTTGAAATACGCTCCGATGAAGAAAATTGCCCTTTCCCTCCTCTTCACCGCCACGGCCGGAACCCTGCTCGGCGCGCCGAAGCCCGCCCCCACGCCGCCGCCAGCCGCCTCCCCGGAGCTGACGCCTGCGGACGTCGCCGGTTGGATGACCCCACGTCCACCTTACCCGGAATCGGCTCGCAAGGAAAAGCTCTCGGGCAGCGTGCGCGTGCGCGTCTCCACCGACCGTAACGGGCGCGTGAAGAAGGCGACGGTGGTCCAATCCAGCGGCCACAAGGAACTGGACGACGCCACGGTTGAATTTGTGAAGGCGAACTGGTCTGGACCGAAATTCAGCCAAGCGGTGTACGTGCAGAACTATACTTACGGTAGGCGGTAAGTGGCTTGAGGCCACGTTGCGAAGGCGCTTCGCGCCGTTGCGGTGGCACCTGCGGTGCCGTTGCGATGCACACTTTGCGTGCGTTGCGGTGTCGCCTGCGGCGACGTTGCGGGTTGCGGTGTGCGCTGCGCGCACGTTGGGGCAAAACCAGAGGACCGACCGCTTTCTCCCCCGCAACGCACGCGAAGCGTGCATCGCAACGTGGCGAAGCCACATCGCAACGCGCCGCAGGCGCACCGCAACGGCGCTTCCAGCGCCACCCGCATCCCGTCTTGACTCCCCGCGCCTGCCGTGCGCATCGTACCCCGATCATGGCCGATCCCACGCCGCCGTCCGACATTCCCGATCCCGATTCGCCCACGCCCGCCTCGCCTGCGCCGACTTCGGGGCCGGTGGCTGGCCCCAAGCGCGTTCGTTCGATGCCGGACCGTCCGGCCAACGCCCGGCCTCCAGGCACGATCCGTTCGATGCCGGACAACGCGCGTGCCTCCGCCCGCCCGCCCGGCACGTACGCCGCCAGCTTCGGCAACGAAAAAAGCTGGTCTCGCGGCCTCGCCATCCTGTGGGCGCTGTTCCTCCTCACGATGTTCCTGGAGATGGTCAACGCGGCGTTTTACCTGCTGGCCGGCAAGATCAGTTGGCCGCCGCTCAGCCACCTGCTGGCCGGCAGCACGGACTTGGGGGTGCTGCCCATCGAGACAGGCCGCCTCGTGCTGGTGTGCACGCTTTTCATCGGCCTGTGGGTGGGCTGGGGCTGGCTGCGCTACTTGCTGGCCACGGTGGATTTCCTCTCCGGCGCGTGGCTCGTCGTGCGCATGATCGCGTCCTACCACGCGGCCCCCAAGTTCAAGGCGACGGGCATCGCCGACATGCCGGTTTATTCGTCCATCGAGTCCATGCCCAAGATCGCGCTGGGCATCCTCTACCTGGGGACCGCCGCTTACATCGTGTTCTCCCATGATGTGCTGGAGTTCATCGCCCACCGCCGCGCCCGTGGCAGGGCTTGGTCGGCGATCCTGGTGACGGTCGTGTCGTACGGCTGCCTGGTCCTCATCCTCGGCGCGCAGCCCTTCTACAACCTCTGGCTGCGCAGCCAGCGTCCCGGCGCGGTGGCGTTCGGCGAAGACACTCTGCGGACCGTGTCGCAAAGCTGGGCCGGCGACAGCATGGACTCGCGCCTCGACCCCGAATTCGCGAAGAAGTTCAACCCGAACGACCGCAAGGCGACGTTTGACGGCTTCAAGGCGCTGGGCCAACTCCAGAATGCAAACCCAGCCCCGCCGCTCGTGGTCACCACGGTGCAGCCGAACCCGCTGCAAAACATCGTGCCCGCTCCGGCGGACCTCTTCACCCGCGTGACACCCGACGGCTACAGCTTTCAGTTGACGGGCCGCTACAACACCACCGGCGCGACGTTCGAGCACGGACACGTGCAGTTCGGCTTTGACCTGGTGCGCGACCTGTTCGGGCCTTGGCAGATCAGCGGGTTTGACGCTCAGAACGTGTCTATCGAACGGCCCAAACCGCCCACGCCGCCGGTTCCCGCGCCGGATGCGTTGCCGGGAACTCCCGGTGCCGCCACGCCATCGCCCGCCGTGGCGACCCCGGCCGCAACGGCGTCGACGCTGCCCACCGACGCCGCGGCCCCGACGCCCGCCGTGTCGGCTAGCCCAGCAGCGACTCCAGTTCCGTCAACCGACGGCTGAACAGGTCCAACGCCGCGTTCACCGGCGCGGGCGTGGACAGGTCGACGCCCGCGCGTTGCAGGGTTTCGAGCGGGTACTCGCTGCCACCGGATTTGAGGAAGCCGAGGTAGGCTTCCAGGTCGGCCGGGCCACCGCGGAGGACCTTTTGCGACAAGGCCACCGCCGCCGAGATGCCCGTGGCATACTTGTAGACGTAGAACGCGTTGTAGAAGTGCGGGATGCGCAGGCACTCGATGTCCAGTTCCGGGTCGAGCACGAAGTCCGGCCCGAAGTACGCCTCCAGCAGCGCGTGGTAGGTCGAGCGGAAAGAATCCAGCGTGAGCGGTTCGCCCGCCTCCTCCATGGCGTGGACGATCTTCTCGAACTCCGCGAACATCGTCTGCCGGTAGAGCGTGCCGCGCAGGTCGTCGATCTGGCGGTTGATCAGATAGGCGCGCATGTTGGGATCGTCCGTGCGCTCCAGCAGATGGTGGGTCAATAACTCCTCGTTGAAAGTGCTGGCCACCTCCGCCAGGAAAATCGGGTAATCGTAATCCTGGTAGGTCTGCGCGCGCTGGGAATGCCAGGTGTGCATGGAGTGCCCCGCCTCGTGGGCCAGGGTGTACACGTCGGTGAACACGTCAGCCTTGTAGTTCATGAGGATGTACGGCGGGTTGCCGTAGCTGCCGGAGGAAAACGCGCCGCTGCGTTTGCCCCTGGTCTCGTAGCGGTCGCACCAGCGTCCGCGCGTGAGCCCGAGTTCCAGCGTGCCGACGTACTCGTTGCCCAACGGCGCGAGCGCGTCGACGACGAGCCGCGTGGCCTCGTCGAAGGACGTGTGCTTCTGCACGTTGGCGACCATCGGCACGTAGGTGTCGTACTGGTGGATCGCGTCGAGCTTGAGCACGCGGCGGCGCAGGGCGTAGTAGCGGCGCAGCGGCTCGAAGTGCGCGTGGACGGAGGCGATCAGGCTGTCGTAGATGCTCACCGGGATGCGGTCGGAAAACAACGCGGCCTCCAGCGCCGACGGGTAGTTGCGCGCGCGGGCATAGAACACGTCCTTTTTCACTGAACTGCTCAGCGCCGATGCCAAGGTAAACTGGTGGTCGCTGAACTCGCGGTAGAACTGGTGGAACGCCGCCTCGCGCAACGCCGGGTCCTGTTTATTCAGGAACGACGTATAGCTGCTCTGTGAAAGCTCGACCTCCTGGCCGTTCTCGTCGCGCACCGTGCCGAACTTCATGTCCACGTTGGTCAACTGCCCGAACGTCTCCCGGTGGCCGGAAAGCGCAGCGGAACCGAGGGCGAGCAGGCGTTCCTCGTTCTCCGAGAGGATGTGCGGCTTGAAGCGGCGCATCTTTTCAAGGCGGATTTTCCACGGGGCCAGCGCCGGGTCGGCGAGCAGCCCGGCGAACGCATCGTCGGGGATCGCCTGGATTTCCGGCTCGAAGAAGGCGCTGGCCTCGCCGATGCGGGTGAGGAGGTTGCGGAGCTGGGCCTCGCGCGAGAGGAAGTCGGCGTTGCTGCCGTCCTCGCTGGTTTGCAGGGAAGCGTAGGAGTAGAGGCGTTCGATTTGGAGGGAGAGGGTCATGTCGAACTCCAGTGCGTCGAGGAGATCCTGTGCGGTGCGGCCGAGGCGTCCCTTGAAGTCGCCGAGGCGTCCGTAGTCGGCGCGGACGGCGTCGAGGTCAGCCTGCCAGGCGGCCACGTCGGGATAGAGCGGCGTGAGGTCCCAGGTGTCGGCGGCGGGGATCTCGGCGCGGGTGGGAACGGTGCGGGCGGCGGGGGTGTTGTCGTCCTCTTGCTTCTGGAAAGTGGTGGGAATGTTCATCGGGAGCGGAGCTATCCGCAGATTACGCAGATTTCCGCAGATTTCAGAAAGAAAAGGCGGGCGGTGCACCGTCGGTTCCCTCCTCTTCCAATCTGCGATAATTTGCGTAATCTGCGGATAAATCTCCGATGCACACGCCGCCTTTGCCCGCCGACCTGCCGCACCGCACGCGCGTCAGCACGAACCCGGAGGTCGAACATCCCATCTTGCGCGACAACGGCACGCTTCCCAACAACACCCGGCTGCCGGTCCTGTTGTACCGGCGCGCGTTGCGGCTGCCGTCCGAAAACCCGGCTGGGATGCTGGAGCAGATTTTCCACTACTGGAACTGGTGCGGGCAGTGGCGCAACGGCATCTATTCGTTCCATCATTATCATTCCACGAGCCACGAGGCGCTCGGGGTGTACGCCGGGCAGGCCACGGTGCGCCTCGGCGGCGAGGGCGACGCGGGGTTGACGACCACCCTACGGGCGGGCGACGTGGTGGTCATCCCCGCCGGCGTGGCGCATTGCAACCTGGGGTCGAGCGCGGACTTCGGCGTGGTCGGCGCGTATCCCGACGGCCGGAAATGGGACCTGTTGCGCGGCAATCCTGGCGAGCGTCCGCAGGCGGATGTAAACATCGCGCAGGTTCCGCAGCCCGCGAACGACCCGATCTTCGGACCGCAGGGGCCGCTACGGATGTTCTGGGGTGATTAATCCTAATTACCGGATCAAGCGATCTGAATGCCTTGCCTTGAACGACATCCATTTGCCGGTATTCTCCAGGCATGATTCTCGAACGACACCCTGAGCTGCGGCGACTCTCTCCCGCTGATAAGCTCGCGCTCGTTTCCGAATCGTGGGATGATCTCGCCGCACATCCTGAGAACGTACCCATCGCTCCCGAGTTGATCGCCGAACTCGACCGGCGCCTGGAGGCTTACCGCAAAGACCCGATCCAAGTCACGATCTGGGAAGCGGTCAAGGCGCGCCTCCCCGGCGGCGCGACGGGCACCGCATGAGTTGCGGGCGTCGTGGACACACGGCAAGACCCGGAAGCCATCCTGCGACGCCTTCGATAGAGTGGCTTCAGCAAAGGGATGCTCGCCTTTTCTGATGTGGTCACGGCGCTGCGTCGCCGTGTCTGATCTGGAAGGAACACCTCATCAGCGCAGGACGCGGCGACACAGCGCCGCAACCACATCTCGGTTGGAACCACCTGAACTCACCCGGCTTGAGCGCAATTCGGCGTTCATCCCACCATCCCGCCGTACTTCTGGCTGCTCGTAGCCTCCTCCGACGGCTTGCCGCCGCGCAGGTGCCCGTAACGCTCCACCCACCGATCCGACATTCGCACGGGTTTGCCCGCGGGCATCTGCACCAGCGCGAGCATCTGGCGGCAATGCACCAGCACCGCGTCGTCGCCGCCCTTGCGCCGGATCGTGAACCCGCACCAGAACCGGATGCGCTCCAGCCGCTCCAGCCAGCCCTCGACCACCAGCGTGTCGCCCAACACCGCCGGGCGTTTGTAGTCGATCTCGGTGCGCACCACGACGGGGAACTGCTGGCTGCGCGCCATGTCGGCCACGCTCATGCCGAGCGCGCCGGCCAGGAGCGTGCGCGCTGTCTCAATGAAGCGCAGGTACGCGATGTTGTGCACCACGGCGGCGGCGTCCGTGTCGAAAAACATCACCTGTATCTCCGTGGCGATGCGGGGTTCGTCGGGGAGTTCCGGCAGGGCTTTGGCGGCGGGCGGCGTCATGGCCGCAACGTATCAGGCCAGCGCCGTGCCGAAAAGGTCGAGTTGCAACAGGTCGTTGCGTTTGCGCGCGACCCGTGGCGGAGCTTCCTCGCCCACCCGCCCGGCGTGCGCGGGCTCGGGTGCCGGGGGGGGTTCCGCAGGCCGTTCCTCAATGGTGAACCGCGTGCTGATCTCGTTCTGCGTCGCAGTGATGATCTCCAGTTCCACCACACCTTCCCCGCCCTGCTTACGCATGGTCTCGACGGCGAGTTCGGGCCGGTTGCAGTCGCGGCTCAGGTGGCCGAGCACGGCGCGCTTGAGCTTGGCCCCGCCGCGCAGGAGTTGGGCGATGACCGCCGCCGCCGCCTCGTTGGAGAGATGCCCGTGCCGGCTAGTGATGCGTTGCTTGACCGACCACGGCCGCTTGGTGTCGGCGTTGAGCAGTGCGGTGTCGTGGTTGGTTTCGATGAGCAGGGTCGTCGCCTCGCGGACGCGTTCGTGGACGAGCTTGGTCGCAAAGCCGAGGTCCGTCAGGTAGCCCAGCGCCGCGCGGCCGTGATGGAACATGTAGCCCACCGGCTCGACGGCATCGTGCGGGACGGCGAAGGTCTGCACCGCCACATCCTTGACCTCGAAGTCCGTGCCCGTGGTGAATACCCGCCAGTGGCGATGATTCTTAAGGCATTCGCTGTCGCGCCGCAGGATCTCAGCGGTGAGCGCGTTGCAATAAATAGGAACGTCCTTGAACCGCCGGCAGAGCACGTCGAGCGCGCGGCAGTGGTCGCCGTGTTCGTGGGTGAGCAGCACGCCGTCGAGTTGTTCGGGCGCGAGGCCGAGCCCGGCCAGCCGTTCGTTGGTCTGCCGCGCGCTGAGACCCGCGTCCACGAGGAGGCGGCAGTGATCGGTCGTCACGAGGGCGCAGTTGCCCGCGCTGCCGCTGCCCAGGACGGTGAGGTTGAACACGCCGCTAATAAACCGGAAATCGGACGGCCACGCAAACTTCTAGTGAAACTGGAGTGCAAAGTTTAACACGGAGACACGGAGAGCACGGAGACCGGAGGAGACAGAAAAGAGGGAGGCGGACAGAAGTTCCCTTCTTCGTCTTTCCTCCTCCGGTCTCCGTGCTCTCCGTGTCTCCGTGTTAAATCTCCGCGTCGGGCGTTTTGTTGCTTGGCGCGGGCAGGGCGAGGATACGCTGTTTCTTTGCCGGATAATCGAGCGCGTGAAAGGCGCGGATTTCCTCCAGCCGCCGCAGGCCGTTGATCGTGTCGAGATAGCGCGTGTACGCGCGGGCCAGGCGCGTCGTTTCGAGATAACGCCCGCGCAGGTTCGGATCGCTGTAGGCGCGGGGATCGTGCCGCGCGAACAGGTGGAAACGCAGCCAGCGCCGGTCGGTGCGCGAGGTGCGCTGCGCCTTGCGGAAAAACGCCACGAACATGAGCAGCACGAGGTACGTGTCCACCTGGGCCTGGAGTTCGAGGTTACGCGCGTAGTCCTCGCTGCCGATGGCGCGCACCCCACGCTGGAAGCTTAACGCCGCGTGCAGGGCGTGGTTGATTTCCTCGACGAACGCCACGAGCGAGCGGATGTTCGCGTCGTTTAAACCCGCGCGCGGGTCGTTGCGTTCGAGTTGCTCGATCAGCCAGCGCGAATAGTAGATGCCGACGTGGAGCTGCCCGTCGGAAGTGCGCAGAAACGTGCGCGCCAGTTCGCTCAGTTCGCGCGCCGACGCGCCCGCCAGCCGCGAGAGCTGGCCGCAGCGGCGCGGGCCGATCAAACAATCTTCGAGGTTGATGCCCACGGCGGCATACGTGCGCTCGAACAACCGTTGGATTTCGCTGAAGAGGGTCGGGTTCATGGGAAAGTCAGAAGTCAGAAGTCAGAAGTCAGAAGTTCAGAAAGCAGAGAGCGGAGACTTCGATATCTCTCTGGACTTCTACTATCTGCTTTCTGCCTTCTGATTATTTTCAGCCGAGCAGCGCCAGACCTGCACTCGTGGAGGACAGGCCGTCGTCGCCGAGGTTGAAAAGCCGGTCGGCCAACTGGTTGAGCGCGAGCCGGACCTCGTGGAACTGCTCGGCTAGTCCGTTGAAGACATTCGTCAGCCCGCGGTGCCGCGCGACCTCGTGCTGCGCGACGGCCCGGTAACTCTCCCGTCCCATCGCCTCGTAGAACGAACATCCCGGCGCACCCCGGCGCTCCCGGCGGCGTTCGATGTTCTCGTGGAAGATGCCGGTTAGAAACAACGCGTAATCCCCCAGCCGCGCCCGCAGGAAAAACGCCTGCGTCGGGTTGGCTTCCCGCAACGCCAGCAGAAGGTCGGACAGATACACCACCCCGCGTGAGGCCGCCGCAGGGTCGCTTCCCGGCGGAGATCGCAGGGCGGCGGTGCGGCTGAATTCGTCGAGCAGCGACGCCAGGTAATCGCACAGCGGCCGGTCTTCGATGCCTGACCGGCGCAGCACGCGTCTGGTCAAAACGTAGAAGTACAACTGCGGCGAAATAGCCAGATGGACATTTTGCGACAGGATGCCGTCGACCAGCGCCTCGTGGTCGAGGAGCGCATCGAGCGCGTCGGCGTCGGTGAGGAGTTTGACGAGAGAGACAGCGTCCCTCTGGGAGCGTGAGAGCGTGCGGACAATGAAGTCAAAATCCGCCGCCGTAAACCGTGTCCGGCAATTAGCTTGAACCACGGAACTCACCAACTAGCAGAGCGCGTGCCCGGAGGGAAGAGAAAAGAGTGGCGGGTGGCCGGTGGCCGCGTTGCGGTGGCGCTTCGCGACGTTGCGGGAAGAAGTCGCCCACCGCTGACCATCTATTCCAACGTGCGCGCACCGCAACGCTCCCGCAGAGAGCACCGCAACCCGCAACGTCGCCGCAGGCGACACCACAACGTGGCCGCATGGCACACGCAACTCCTCCCTTCGCAACCGGAACGCCCCATGCTACGGTTTGCGAGATGGAGGAATTCCTGCCGCCACCGCGCAAGAAACGGAAGTGGCACCGCCGCCTGATTGCATCGGTGGTTTTGCTCGCGCTTCTCGGCGGACTCCTGTGGAGCGGTTGGTACGTCTACAACCGCGGCTTCACCCGCAAGTGGCGCGGCCAACTCGCCGCCGAACTTCGCCGCCGCGGCTTCGACTTCTCCGCGAGCCGCCTCACGCTCGATCCCTTCGAGGGCCTGACCGCCGAGAGGGTCCGCATCTACCTCCTCGACGAGCAGCACACCCAGCTCATGTACGTCGACAAGGTCGCCGTGGACATCGACCTCATCGCGTTCATCCGGCACCGGCCGTTCCTCAATTCGCTCGATCGCGGTGTAGCGCACAACATTTGC
>CAXTOX010000112.1:10812-13148 GCA_964245885.1 uncultured Chthoniobacterales bacterium
CGGATGGAAGGGTGAAGCTGCGGCTGGCGCCGGAAGCTTTGGCCATGCTGACGGACGGGATTGATCTGCGCGGCGCGCGGCTGACCCTGCCGGTGGAAATGGCCGGTCCGCAGGGAGCACGCAAGCTCAAGCTCCATCACCTTTCCGCCAAGGTCGACTTCCTGCCCGACGAAGTGCGGCTCACCCAGGCGGACGGCGAGTTCTACGGGCTACAATTGTCCGCTTCCGGCTCGCTGCTGCACCCGGAGACTTTCAGCAGCGCGGGAACCGGCCCCGCCACCGAAGACGAGGCCGCCCACCGCCGCCAGTGGGTGCGCAACGTCATCGACGAACTCGAAAAGATCGAACCCGAACGCTCCCCGCCCCGGTTGGACGTACGCTTTCAGGGCGATCTCGCCAAACCCGGCAACCTGCGCGCGTCCGCGTTGCTTCAGGGCGAGAAATTACGGCGCGGCGCTTACCGGGTGGAACGGCTGCTGGCGCGGATGGATTACAGCGCCGGGTCGTTTCACCTCCAGCAGGGTGAACTCGCCGACGAACACGGCACGCTTGCCTTGCAGGGCGACTTCAACCCCGACACCACGGAGACGCACTTCCAGGTTCAGAGCAGTCTCGACCTGCCGGCCCTCGCGCGTGAATTCTCCGATCCGCAGCTCCTCGCCGACCTCAAGCTGCACGACACTCCCCGGCTCCAGTTGGATGGGCGCACGCGGTTCGGTCCTGGTTCGGCCGTGCGCACGGCGTCCAACGATCCCACCGCCGCGCCGCCCACCGCTTCCCTGCAACTCACCGGCCGGCTCGGACTCGGGCGCTTCGCGTACCACGGTTTCGAGTTCGAGCGCGCGGACACCGAATTCTCATGGAGCGGTGACCGGTGGTACTTGCGCGGCTTACGCGTCGTGCGGCCTGGCGGGGGCAACAACAATCCGCAGACCCTCACCGCCGACGCCCTCAGCGAGCCAGGCGCTTGCCGCCTGCGGCTCACGAGCACGTTCGATCCCGTGCCGTTCTTCCCCCTGCTGCCGGCCAAGGCGCAAGCCCTGCTCGGACGGATGGAATTCCGCGACCCGCCGCGCGTCGACCTGACCGCCTCCGGTCCCTCCTTCGCCAACGCCGCCACGCTGCGCACCGAGGGCAAGGTCATCCTCGGGCACACCCGCTACCGGGGCGCGGGCATCAACAGCTTGAAAATGGACGTGGCGTTTGCCGACGGCCTGTTCACCGCGCGCCGCCTCAACCTGGAGCGCGACGAGGGCGCGGCCACGGGCGACCTGGTCACGTACGACCTGGCCAAGCACGAGATGCGGCTGGACAACGTGCGCAGCAGCCTCGACCTGGGACAGGTGGGCGTGTGGCTCGACCCGGACGTGTATCATACCATCCAGCCGTTCCGTTTCCGCCGGCCGCCTGCGCTCGTGCTAAACGGCAGCCTGCAATTCGAGGGCGGACGCAACTCCCACCTTATCACCAGCGTCGAGGCCCCGGGCGGCATGGACTACGTGTTCGTCAAGAAGACGCTACCCTTCCAGAACATCGCCGGGCAGGTGGTGTTCACCGAGGAGCGCCTGTCCCTCAACGACGTACACGGGGAGATCTTCGACGGGCAGGCGCGCGGCACGCTCAGCCTCGCGCTGGGCAAGGGCAGCACGCACGAGTACACGGCCACGCTGGACCTCAAAGACCTCGACTTCGCGCGGCTGACGAAGCTGTACTTCGACTTCGATGCTTCCAAGGGGCAGTTGTCCGCCGACTACCGGTTCACCGGCAAAGGCGACGACGAACGCTCGCTGCACGGTGCCGGCGCGTTGAGCGTGGACCACGGCAACGTGTTCTCCATCCCATTCCTGGGTCCACTGTCGCCGATCTTCGGCGCGGTGCTGCCGGGCCTGGGGTTTGACGAGGCGCACCAGGCGTCGGCGAGTTTCACGACGGACAACGGCCGGGTTTCGACGGACAACATGGACGTGAAGGGACGGGGCTTCAGCTTGTTCGGGGCCGGCTGGATCGGCTACACGAACGACACGATGAACTTCGGCGTCCGGCTGAACACGCGCGGTTTACCGGGCGCGGTGCTCCGGCCGGTGAGTGATTTGTTCGAGTACACGTCCACGGGTCCTCTGAGCAAGCCGGTGTGGCGGCCGAAGCTGCTGAGCAAGGTGTTGCCGACGACGGAGGAGAAGAAGCCGGAGCCGTCGAAAACAAGGTAGGGTTGCCTCTCCGACGCAATCCCATTGTTTCTGGAAGGGAACGCTGGATAGAAGGCAAGGTCGTCCAGATAAGATTAGAGCATAGATCATTTCGGTAAGCTACAGTAGCCGCAGTGAGAGAAGTAAGCG
>CAXTOX010000113.1:0-2489 GCA_964245885.1 uncultured Chthoniobacterales bacterium
TGCCCTTACTGCCGCCTGCATCTCCTCTCTAACCAACTAACGGAGTAGTACTAAGGCATCGGGAGGCTGTTTTTCGCCCATCGTCCCGGGGATCATTCAGCAGGAGGCAACGGAGGTGTTCTCATGGAAGAGACCGCGTCCAGTTCAGCATCCGCTCGAAAGCTGGTAGTCATGCGTCCGTAAAGACGCTTGACCATGCCTCGCCGCACCATCCTCTCCGACGCCGAACTCGCCGGTTTGCTCGCCCTTCCTGACACGGAGGCGGAGACGATCCGCCGCTACACCTTTAGCGACGCCGATCTGGCGATCATCGCGCAGCACCGTGGCCCCGCCGCCAAACAGATGGAT
This sequence comes from uncultured Chthoniobacterales bacterium, assembly GCA_964245885.1. GTDB lineage: Bacteria > Verrucomicrobiota > Verrucomicrobiia > Chthoniobacterales > SZAS-18 > CAHJWO01. The sequence continues at coordinate 349 of CAXTOX010000113.1, forward strand.
GCACAAACCCTGGAAAACGTCCGTCAACAGGTGCATGCCATCCCCGGCCAGGAAGCCGCCGAGCTGTGGCGGAGCGACTGCCAGTACTGTATGGCGATGGCGTACTGCGACGAACTCGGCTTCATCCACGCCTACTTGCCCACACTTGTGCAGGCAGTGTTGCAAAGTTCGGGTCAGGGTCTGGTAGAGTGTCCGGATGACCTCGGCGTTGACGGCTGTTTCCCCCTTCAAGTGGCGGCATTTTGCCCCTGAGATCATCCTGATGGCTGTGCGTTGGTATCTGCGCTACTCGCTTTCTTTGCGTGACGTGGAAGAACTGCTCATGGAGCGGGGGTTGTCCGTGGATCACACCACCATCTGGCGCTGGATCCAACGCTACGCACCTGAGTTGGAGCGGCGATTTCGCTCGCACCGGCAACCCACCAACGGCAGCTGGCGAGTGGATGAAACCTACGTGCGCGTGAAAGGCAGGTGGGTGTACCTCTACCGGGCCGTGGACTCCTCGGGAGCCACCCTCGACTTCCTGCTCTCAGAACAGCGCGATGGGGCTGCGGCCAGACGTTTCCTGAATCAGGTGTTGCAAGGCGAGAACCATCCTGCACCACGCGTGACCAACACGGACAAGCATGCAGGCTACCCACCCGCCATCCAGGCACTCAAGCAAGAGGGGCTGTCCGCAGGCTGCGAGCACCGGGCCGTCAAATACCTCAACAACGTCATCGAACAAGATCACCGCGCCATCAAACGAAGGGTTAAAGCCAGCAGCCATTTTCGCGCCTTTGACAGTGCGGCGGCTACCCTGGCAGGCTACGAAGCCATGCATGTTCTACGCAAAGGCCAGGTTGCCGCGGCACCGGCAGGAAACGTGCGGGCGCAGAACCGCTTCATCGAAACTCTCTTTGGCGTGGCGGTATAAAACAACTTCGCCACTTGATGGTCTAACCCTACCTTGTTTCCAAGGCTTGCAACATTACCCTCCGTCCCGCACGCCGTGCGCCTCCAACTGCAAACTTGATGGATCAACCGAGTGGATGCGTTCAACTCGACAGCCCGGCAGAAAATGCAAAACGTTCATCCTCTATCATTGTCGCTTCCATATAAAGTGCGCAAGAACCGCAAAGACGCAGCAAGATCACCCCTCAAGTGTCTCGACAGAAAGCACCACTGACCGCGGTGATGCGTGTGGCTGGAGCCATCGTCGGTTCCGGTTTCGCGAAATCGTCCGGACGGATGACATCGCTCCCGCACAGGCCTATGATTGCGCGATGAGGGTCACTCTGAAGGAGGTCGCAGAGCTTGCAAGAGTGTCGGTGGCAACGGCGTCGGTTGCGTTAAATGGGGGCGAGGTCAAGGAATCGACGCGCACGCGGGTCCGGGAGTGTGCCCGGCGGCTAGAGTACGTGCCCAACCGTATCGGGCGGACATTGAACACGGGCAAGTCAAACACAATCGCCTTGTTGATGATGACATCAATTGATGTCGCCAACATCGTCCACAAGACCTCGTTGTTTCACTACCTGCAACAGGGCGTGCTGGCGACGGTTTACGAAGAAAACTACAGCCTACGGTTGGACGTGAAGTCGCACGAGGATCCTGATCTATCAGACTACTTCGAGCACGTGGTGAGAGACCGAACCTTGGACGGGATCATCATCGTGCCGCAGTACCTGCGCGACTATCCTTTTCTGCGTCCGCTCCGGCAACACTCCTTTCCATATGTGATGATGCGGCCGGCGTGCTTTGGGGCCGATGTAAATCTCGTCGATCTGGACAACTACCACGGTGGACAATTGGTCGCGCGGCAGTTCGTCAAGCAGGGATGCCGGCACGTGGCCATGATCAACGGGCCAGAATTGCACGTCGATGCAATTGAGCGCGAGCGCGGGTTCTTGAAAGAGCTTAGCGCGGCTGGGGTTAAGAAAATCACCAAACGCTACGGCGATTTCACCATCCCCAGCGGCATGGCTGCCATGGAAAGTATCCTGGAAGATTTCATCCCGGACGGGGTTTTTTGCGCCAACGACTACATGGCCGCTGGAGCCATGAACGTTCTGCGTGCGCGCGGATTGCGGATCCCGGAAGATGTTGCTGTCATCGGCTACGACAACACCGACCTTTGCCTCGCGCTCAATCCTACGTTG
>CAXTOX010000113.1:2502-6629 GCA_964245885.1 uncultured Chthoniobacterales bacterium
CACGCGGCCGAGGTTGGCCGCCTTATGGCCAGTCAGTTAATATCGTTGGTCAATGGCAAGGTCGAGACAATCAAAGAGGTGGTTCGTCCACTGTTGGTGGAAAGGCATTCGCACCGCAGAAAGCGATGATGTTTCAACGATGACGCACTCTTGACGCTAACCTTTTTCTAAACCGCGTCGGACCCTCGGCATCCGTCAACATCGAGAGGTCGAAAAATTTTCTTTCCACTAGGATTCGAGCTGTAAAACGCCCTCGGTGAGTACTTTGCAGAAGATAAAATATCTCGGATGCTATCTTGACACCTTTACGGATTCTGCGTATCTCTTCTAAATCTAAAACGTTTCAGAATTCGGTTTGGAACCCCCATCTCTGTTCCCCTTGGTGAGCGCAGAAATCCATTTTGACCCTTGTGCCCTTGGCCTCCGTGCGTCCCGCGAATTGGGAAGCGTATTCGGGGTTATTGATCCTGTTCGGTTCGAACGTTTGGCTCAAGAGCTTCGCACAGCTCGGCAGATCGTATGCTTCGGCGTTGGGCGCGAGGGCTTGATAATGGAGGCCATCGCTATGCGCCTGATGCACGCGGGTTTCCGGTCTTACGTGGTGGGCGAGATGGTGACACCTCCGGTAGGCCCCGGGGATCTTTTCCTGGTCAGCGCTGGGCCAGGGCACTTCCCGACCGTGGAAACGCTGCTGAACGTGGCACGAGAAGCCGGCGGCTGCACGGCCGTCATCAGCGCGCAACCCGAGCGCGCCGCGCAAATGCACGCGGACTTCTTGTTCCACCTGCCCGCGCAGACGATGGCGGACATTGCGGCCGGCCGGAGCATCCTCACGATGGGCACCCATTACGAAAGTTCCCTTTTGTTGCTCGGTGATTTGCTGGTCATGCGCCTTTTGGAGCTGACCAGCCAAAAACCCGAGGACATGTACACCCGCTACACCAACATGAAGTGAAAGCCTTGTTGGTCGGCTACCACCAACCCGCCCCAGAAACATCTCTAGAATGCGTCCCCCCCAAATGAAAACGAAGGTCCTCCTGGCTGCTGCGCTCGTGACTTCGCTGCTGCCCGCTACCCGCCAAGTGTTCGCCCAAGATAATCCCTCGGCCGGAACGGCTGAGAAGATTGAGTCTGCCGACCTCGAAAAGACCTTCGGTCCCGTGCCAGCACCAAAGGAGGCACCGCGGTTTGCCTACGTCACCAAGACGCTAATCAACGAGTTTTGGCAGGACGTGGCGGCCGGTATCAAGAGCGACTCTGGCAAGTACAACGCTAAATTCGACGCGCAGGCGGCGAAGGACGAGTCGTCGCTCGTCGAACAACTCAACCTAGCGCAGACCATCCTGTCGCAGAAGCCGGCGGCGTTCCTACTCTCGCCTCAATCGGACTCAAATTTGGCACCAGTGATCCAGGCGGCCAAAAGATTGAATATCCCTACCGTCATCATCGATGACGCCCGTACGCCCGGCGCCAACTGCTACATCGGCACCGACCAAGTTGCCATCGGCGGCAAGGCGGCTGAGTTCCTCCACCAGCTCTATCCACAAGGCGGAAAAATTGCGCAGATCGAGGGTCAGGCGGGCTCCCCCAATGCCCGGGCGCGCATCAAAGGATTCACCGAGACGCTCAAGAAATACAGCAACTTCAACTTGGTCGCGAGTCAGCCGGGTAACTGGGACCGCATGACCGCCCTGAACGCCACCTCCAACATCCTACGCCAGCATCCTGACCTCGTAGGCATCTACGCGAACAACGATGGTATGGCGCTAGGCGTGGTCGAAGCGGTCAAGTCGGCAGGCAAGCTCAAGCAGGTGGCAGTGGTTGGTACTGACGGCATCCGCGAAGCAAAGCGTTCCATTGCCAACGGTGAACTGCGCGCCACGGTGGCCGAGTTCCCCTACGACGAAGGCAAGCTCGGCGTGGAGGTGGCGCTTCGTATCCTCGGCGGTCAGGCTATCCCGGCTTGGGTCGTGTCGCCGCAGGCGGTGATCACAGCGGAAAACGTCAAGGACTACCCGAACCCTCCCGAGTTCCAGAAGTAAAGGTTTATGTCCGGTGCATCGGAGGAAAAGGCGGACTTCTCCTCTTTTGGGGAAGTCCTGCTGCAAGCGCGCGGCATCGCCAAATCGTTCGCTGGAGTCCAGGCGCTCAAGAGCGTGGACTTCGACGTGAGAGCCGGCGAGGTCCATGCCCTGATGGGTGAGAACGGGGCGGGCAAATCAACGCTGATGAAGATCCTCTTCGGCGTGCAGCGTCCCGACTCTGGATCGATCTCGCTGGCTAGGCGTGGCGAGGTCACGATTGAAGACCCACGGCATGCCCTGGCTCTCGGCATCGGGTTGGTGAGCCAGGAGCCCAGTCTGATCCCGCAATTGGACATCGCGCAGAACATCTTCCTCGGACAAACTGATGCTCTCGGCATCGTACCGCGCAGCCAGTTTCAGGAAAAGGCGCGCAAGATCTTGGAGCCACTGGCTCCTCGGCTCCCCGTGACGACACTGGTCTCCGCGCTCGGCATGGCCGAAATGCAGGTCGTCGAGATCGCACGCACACTGGCGCGGGGCGGTCAGATCATCGCCTTCGACGAACCCACCTCCAGCCTGACACCTGCCGAGCGCGATGGGCTGTTCGAGTTGATCCGTAATCTGAAAAGAAGCGGCAAAGGAATTATTTACATCACTCATCGCATGCCAGAAGTCTACGAGATCACCGACCGCGTCACCGTGCTGCGAGACGGTCAGGTGGTGGCGTGTCGAGCGACCAAGGAGATTAAGCAAGACGAGTTGGTGGACATGATCGCCGGGCGGCGGCTCGCCGAAGAGTTGATGCATTCCACCCGCCGTCCAGCCGCCGAGAGGAAGGAAGCGTTGAGGCTGGAAGGCGTGTCCGCGGCCGGCAGGTTGCACGACATCAACCTCACGGTCCATGCCGGGGAGATCTTCGGACTGGCGGGCTTGGTTGGATCGGGACGGACCGAACTCGTGCGATGCATATTTGGGGCTGATGCCAAGGACGCTGGCACGATCCGCGTGCATGGCGCGCCCGTCCGGATCAGGCAGCCTGCCGACGCCAAGGCGGCGGGCATTGCTCTGATCCCCGAGGACCGCCGTAAACAGGCGCTCGTGCCCGTCATGGATGTCGAGCGCAACTACGGCCTCGCCAACTACGGACGGTACGCGCCCACAGGACTTTTGCGGCTCAAGCAGCGGCGCAAAGATGTGTGGCGCTACATCGAGGAACTAGCCATCCGCCCGCGCCAGGCTGCGGTACGCATTCGTAACCTTTCCGGCGGCAACCAGCAGAAGGTGATCATCGCGCGCTGGTTGCAGTCGGGAGCCAAAATCTTTCTCTTCGACGAACCAACTCGCGGCATCGACGTGGGCACCAAGTTCGAGATCCATGAACTCATGCGCCGCCTGGCGCAGGAGGGTTGCGCCATCGTGGTGATCTCCTCGGAGCTACCCGAGGTCATGGCACTTAGCGACCGGATCGGGGTCATGCGCGGGGGGCGGTTGGTTCACATTATCGATGATTGCTCGGGTTTGACCGAAGACACGCTCATGAAGCACGCCAGCGGGGAGGTTCCATCACTGTGAAAGGCGCGCCCTCAGAAGCATCGCCAACACCGCCTTCACCGGAGGGGTTGGCCGCCGTGCGACCGAAGAGAAAGCTTCAGCTCGAATGGATCAGACGCGCGAGTGTCGGGGCGGGGGTAGCGCTTCTTTTCGTGGTCTTCTCCGCGTTGACCAGCAGCTTCTACCAACCGGCGAACCTTCTAGACATCCTGCTGCAATCTTCGATCAACACGATGATCGCGGTTGGCATGACCTTGGTCATCATGACGCGCGGAATCGACCTCTCCGTTGGCTCGATCGTGGGTCTCACCAGCATGATCACCGCCGGCATGCTCACGCACAATTTGTTCCTGGGGATCGCGGCCGGGATACTGTTAGGCGTGACCTGCGGCCTGGTGAACGGCTTGATGATCGCCAAGCTGAAGCTGCCCGACTTCATCGTGACGTTAGGCATGTTGAGCATCTACCGTGGCGCGGCCCTCATCTACACGGATGGCCGTCCGATCTACGGCATCGACGAGAAGTTCCGGTCGATCTTCGCCGGCGAGTTGG
>CAXTOX010000113.1:6639-8662 GCA_964245885.1 uncultured Chthoniobacterales bacterium
GCCGGGGTCCCAACGCCGGTGCTTCTGGCTTTGGCCATCGCCGTGGCGGCGTTTCTGTTCATACGCTATACCGCTTTGGGTGAGCAGATCATCGCGGTTGGCGGCAACGAGGAAGCGGCCCGGCTCTCCGGTATTAACACTGATCGGGTGAAGATCTGCGTTTACGCCATCTCCGGCCTGCTTTCGAGCGTCGCCGGGTTTGTCCTCATCGGCCGGGTGGGCGCCGCCGAACCCATTGGCGGGACGGGGTTTGAACTTCAAGCCATCGGTGCGGCGGTAATCGGCGGCGCGAGCTTGTTCGGCGGCGAAGGCAATCCTTTGGGGTCGCTCATCGGCGCCTTGACGCTCGGTGCGATGCAGAACGGCCTGACACTGCTGAACGTGCCGTCGTTCTGGCAGTTCGTGGCGACCGGCGCGGTCGTAATCCTCGCGGTGTTCGTTGACCAGGCTACCCGCAAGTGCCAATGAGCAGCGACGGGTCTCGTGGGCCGACGGTGCAACCGATCATTGACCCACACCAGCACCTTTGGGATCTCGAACGCAACCTCTATCCTTGGTTGCAGGAGCACCTGAGCGTACCGCGGCTGGAAGGCGACGTGAGGCCGCTTGCCAGGAACTACCTACTGGCGGACTACCTGGCGGATGCCCGCCACCAGAACGTGGTCAAATCCGTCCACGTTGAATGCGGCTGGAATCCTGCGGACTCTGTCGGTGAGACGCGGTGGTTGCAAGGGATCGCCGATCGACATGGTTTCCCGCACGGGATCGTCGCCCGCGCGACGCTGGATGCGCCGGACATCGAGCGGATTCTGGAAGAGCACGTTCAATACAAAAATGTCCGGGGGGTGCGCCACAGCGTCAACTGGCATCCCGACCCTGTGAAGACCTACGTGGACTGCCCGGATTTGATCCGCACGGACGCGTGGCGGCGGGGTTTTGCACTGCTTCGACGCTTCGACCTTTCCTTCGACCTCCAGCTTTACCCCGCACAGATGGCTGACGCAGCGGCGCTCGCGCACGCTCACCCTGATGCCCTCATCATCCTGGATCACGCTGGCATGCCCGTGGACCGGGACGAACAAGGGCTTCAACTCTGGCGGCGTGGCATGCGGGAACTCGCCTCGGCAACGAACGTCGTAACAAAAATCTCGGGCCTGGGAACGGTCGATCCGCACTGGACGGTGGCAAGCATCCGACCGTTCGTCCTGCACACCATCGAGACCTTTGGCGTCGAACGCTGCATGTTCGCGAGCAACTTCCCGGTCGACGGGCTGTTTAGCGACTTCGACACTCTCTATGCGGCCTTCCGCGAGATCACCGCGAGCTTCTCCGCCGAGGAACGACGGAGGTTGTTCCATGACAACGCCGCGCGTTATTACCGGCTGTCACCTGTCCAGGAACAAGCCTTCCACCCTGAGGCGAGCCACACGGCTTTGTCCACCTGAGCCGTGCGCCGCCCGGGAGGACAAAAGGCAGCTATCTCACCATTCAAACCACAGACAAAGGAACAACGATGAAACTATTACAAGATCGAGTTGCAGTCATCTCGGGTGCAGCGACGCAAAAAGGGATCGGCCTGGCGACCGCGCAGCTTTTCGCTGAACACGGAGCCCGCGTCGCCCTCTTGGATCTAGAACGCCAGGAACCGCAACGCGTGGCCGCCACCATCGGTGATGCTCATCGCGGCTATGTGTGCGACGTGACGAAGAAAGATCAGTGCGAGACCGTGGCGCAACAGATCATCCAGGACTTTGGTGCCGTGGACGCTTTGGTCAACAACGCGGGTATTACGCAGCCCATCCGCATCATGGGTATCGAGCCGCAGAACTACGACGCCGTCCTCGATGTGAATCTGCGCGGCATGTTGTATCTCTCACAAGCTTTTATCCCGCACATGATCAGCCGCGGGCGTGGCTCGATCGCTTGCACCTCTTCTGTTTCGGCGATCACGGGCGGCGGATTTTTCGGCGGGCCGCATTACTCGGCAGCGAAGGCCGGAATGCTTGGCCTGACCAAGGACATG
>CAXTOX010000113.1:8672-13122 GCA_964245885.1 uncultured Chthoniobacterales bacterium
CGGTCCTAAGGGCATCCGCGTCAACGCGGTGGCCCCTGGCATGGTCGACACGGACATCCGGGGCAACCTGATGAGTCAAGAAATCTTCGACAAGATCTTAGGCACGATCCCGATGGGACGGATCGCCAGTCCGACGGAGATCGGCAATATCTTCCTGTTCCTGGCGTCGGATCTCTCCTCGTTCGTGACCGGCGCAACCATCGACGTGAACGGCGGCATGTTCATCCATTGAAGCTCCCGCTGAGCCGACGCTCCGGGGGCCGGCCGCGCTGGTCGGCGACGAGTGTTTGCCGGGATCAGTAACCTCCCTCACACCTATGGACATCGAACCGCGGTTCGCCACACGCCTAAATTCCTTCAAAGGCCGACCCGAGCTTTGCTGGGGCTCGCCGGACTACCGGCCAACGGTGGCCGAGTTGATCGCTCGGGCGGGCACCGTGCAAGGGCTCCACGAACTGGAACTCAACTTCCCCGACCACCTTGAAGGCAGTCGACCCGAAGAGGTCGCTGACCTTGTACAGACGCACGGACTACAGATCAACGGCCTGGCGATGCGTTACTACAAGGACCCGGCGTACAAGCTGGGTGCCTTCACCCACCCGGACGCCACCGTGCGCCGGCGCGCGGTAGACTTAACCCGGCAGGCGGTGGACGCCCTACGTGCCATGGGCGGCAAGCTCTTGACGATCTGGCTTGGGCAGGACGGTTGGGATTGCCCCTTCCAAGCGGACTACTCGACGTTGTGGCAGTGGGAGGTCGAAGCGATCCGCGAGGTGGCGGACCATGCGGCACCGGACGTGATGGTCAGCATCGAGTACAAGCCAAATGAACCGCGCGCGTACAGCGTGCTCGGCTCGGTCGGCACTACCCTGCTGGCCTTGCGAGACGTAGACCGGCTGAACACCGGTGTGACCTTCGACTTCGCTCACGCGCTCTACGGCGGGGAGCACCCGGCGTTCGTCGCCGCCTTGATCCAGCGCGACAGCCGGCTCCTGGGTTTGCACCTCAACGATGGCTACGCGCGCCGGGATGACGGGTTGATGGTTGGCAGCGTCCATCTGAACCAGACTTTGGAGGTGCTCTGGAGCCTGCAACGCTCCGGCTATCGTGGCGTCATCTATTTCGATACTTTCCCTGACCTGATGAGCCAGGACCCGGTGCGCGAGTGCGAGAACAACATCGCCATCACACGGGCTTTGCTCAAGCGCGCTGCTCGGCTCGCCACCCGCGCGGAGTTAGAAGAGGCCATCCGCCAGCAGGACGCCGTCTCCAGCCAGCGGGTCGTACAGCAAGTGTTGTTCGTCGATCCCGCGACATGAAGCCGAACGACAAAGGCTCGGCCGGCCATGTTGTGGTCGTCGGCAGCTTGCACTTGGACATCATGGTTCGGGCTCCGGCGCGCCCCGCCTTGGGTGAGACAATTACCGGAGACGCTTGGTGGATGAGCCCGGGCGGTAAGGGAGGCAACCAGGCGGTGGAAGCCGCGCGCTTCGGTGCTTCCGTCGAGATGGTCAGCCGCGTGGGGAACGACGATTTCGGCCGCCGCTTGCAAAGTCACCTGCGCGCGCACCGGGTAGGAACGGCGGGGGTAGCGATAGACCCCGAAGCCGAATCCGGGATGAGCGTAGCCATCGTGGAAGCGGCAGGAGATTACGGCGCCGTGATCGTCTCAGGGGCAAACCGGCGCATCGACGCAAGCGACTTGGCGCGTGCGCAGCCCGTGGTGGCAGCGGCTCGGTGGTTGGTGCTTCAGAACGAGATCGCTGCCGCGACGAACCTGCTCGCCGCCCGCCAAGCGCGATACCACCAAGCGATGGTGCTTTGGAATGCTGCACCCGCTCGCCCGCTCGACTCCGAGCTGATACCGCTGATTGACCTGTTGGTCGTCAACGCCGTGGAAGCCGAACAACTGACGGGTGCCACGGTAAGTGGCTTGGAGGAGGCAAAGCACGCAGCCCATCGGCTCATGCAGGCGGGGTTCGCCGCCGTGATCGTCACGGCGGGTGGCAGCGGCTCGGTCGTCTTGGAAAGCGGCCAGTCCCCCCGGCGCGTTCCCGCTCACACGGTCAAGCTCGTGAGCACTCACGGCGCAGGCGACGCGTACATCGGCGCGCTCGTATCGCGCTTAGCCGCGGGCTATGGGCTCCAGGAGGCAGCCGGGTTCGCGAACGCAGCGGCAGCGCTGATCGTCAGCACTCCGCCCGCCGAGCGCGCGCGGATCGACACTGCCCTGGTCGAGCGGCTCGCTGGCGCCTGAATTTCGCACCCATAATCCATGGACAAAACAAGGCTGGAAGGGATGTTGCCCGATGACCGACGAACCACCGTTGATCTTGCTTGATCCTTACCCGCGCGGCCTCGACCTGATCTTCGACGCGGTCACCCGCCAGCGATTGGAGACCCTTGGCAGGGTCATCCACCACGAAGGCAGCCCCGCACCGGACGATTTCTTGGAGGAATATCTGCCGGAGGCGACTGTGCTCATCGGCCAGTCGGCGTTGCCGGGTGAACGCTTGGCGCGTGCACCCAAGCTAAAGGCGGTGTTCAACGTTGAAGGCAACTTCCTGCCGAACGTCGATTACCTAGAATGTCAACGACGGGGTGTTCAGGTGTTGAGCACGGCACCTGTCTTCGCGCGTCCGGTGGCAGAAATAGCGCTTGGCATGGCGATCAGTTGCGCGCGGCGGTTCCACGAAGCGGACGCCGCCATCCGCCAAGGCACGGAAACCATGTACGGAGAGGGACACAACCAAGACTCGTTCTTATTGAGTGGAAGAACGTTGGCGCTGGTTGGCTTTGGGAACGTGGGACGGGCGCTTCTGCCGATGCTACGGCCGTTTGGCGCACAGGTCTTGGCGCACGATCCCTGGATTCACCCGAGCGTGCTACGAGAACAGGGTTTACAGCCTGCTTCGCTGGAGGAATGTTTCGAGCGAGCCGCGGTCGTGTTTTTGCTAGCGGCCACGACTACCGAGAACGCCGGGCAGATCGACGCCCGGTACTTTGGGCGTATGCAGCGTGGCAGCGTCGTCGTGCTGGTGAGCCGGGCCGGCAGCGTGTGCTTCGACGATTTGCTGGACGCAGCAGCGAGCGGTCAGATCCGCGCGGCCATCGACGTGTGGCCTGATGAGCCGATCCCGCCAGACCACTGGGCGCGGCGCACGCCGAACACGTTGCTCTCCGCGCACCGTGCGGGGAATATCCCGGAGATTTGGCCACTGATGGGCGAACTGGTCGTGGACGATCTGGAGCAGATCCTGCGTGGTTTGCCGCCGCAGCGGTGTCAGCGCGCGGTGTGGGAGACGGTGTCCAAACTGCGTAGCAAACCGGTCGGGTGAACGAAGACGTTGATCTTTTTTCTGATGCAATTAAATATCCCCAACCGCCAGTTCGGCGGCTACATCTTCGATTGTGACGGCACGCTGGCGGACACCATGCCCCTGCATTACCGTGCGTGGAAACGCGCCGTTGAAGAACTCGGCTCGCCGTTTACCGAAGAATTGTTCTACTGGCTAGGCGGCATCCCAACCGCGCAAATCTTCACGCTGTTGCGCGACGAACATGGGGTAAAAGTCGGCGACGTACGCGAAGCCACCGCGCGCAAGGAAGAATATTTTGTGGAGTTGATCCATGAGGTGAAGCCCATTGAGCCGGTGCTAGAAATTGCCCGGCGGCTGCATACAACTGTTCCCATGGCCGTGGCGTCGGGAGGAGAGCGGAAGTACGTGGAACTAACACTCGATGCTATTGGGATGCGGCAAATCTTCAACGCGGTAGTCTGCGCCGAGGATTACGAGCGCGGCAAACCGTTCCCCGACCCATTTTTGGAGGCGGCACGACAGTTGCAGGTGGCGGCGTCGGACTGTCTGGTGTTCGAAGATAGTCCACTCGGGGTGGAAGCGGCGCGGGCAGCCGGGATGTGCTGTGTGTTCGTCCCATCCAAAAAATGACCGTTTTTTGATGTAGGCGGGAGAGTGCTACAAGCAGTGCTGGATTGTAAGCGTTCATCCGTGTCCCGCCAGACCGTCACCTGGTAGCGGGGCGGCATCGACGACTCATCCCCGGCCTGGGTTTGACCGTGGGGTGTCGGCGCAGCGAGGATCAACATTTCGTTGGCGACCACCGGAAAACAAGCGACCGGCCAATGTCACACTTGGCCGGGACGTTCCCGCCGCCGGGTGTGCCGGGCCGCGAGGGCACCAGCCCCGACCAGCAGCCAGGCCCAGGTGCCCGGCTCGGGCACGACGGTGCCAACGTAGATCAAGGTCACATCGTTCGGGAGCAACCCGGCGTCGGCGTAGCTCGCGTAGTTGACCCCGAACTCCAGACCATCCGCTGTGGTGTAGAGGCCGCCCGGCGCGTTGGCGAAGGTGCCGCTGTTCACGCCGTTGAAGCTCGTGTTGTCGAGGATCGTAAAGGGCTGGCCGAGCGCCGGCGTGAACCCGTTGAC
>CAXTOX010000114.1:0-12973 GCA_964245885.1 uncultured Chthoniobacterales bacterium
CGCCGACGGAGTCGCCCCTGGCGCGCACGGCCCGGATGAGCGTGACCATCTCGGCGGCCGTCTCCGGGTCGGGACAGCGCACGGGGTTACTCTCCACCTCCTCGGAACGCACCGCCGCCGGGTCCGCGACGTGTGCTTCGAGCTGGTGGATGCTGCGCACGTAGGCGACGATTTCCAGGCCTGGACAAAGCCGGGTCAGCGCCCGCTTGGCGATGGCGGCGGCGGCCACGCGGCCGATGGTCTCGCGGGCGCTGGAGCGTCCCCCGCCCTGCCAGTTGCGCACGCCGTACTTCGCCTGGTAGGTGTAGTCGGCGTGGCTGGGGCGGAAGGTCGTTTCCATCTCCGTGTACGCCTCGGGCCGGGCGTCGGTGTTGTCGACGAGCACGGCGATGGGCGTGCCGAGCGTCACCCCCTCGAACACGCCCGAGAGGATGCGGCAGCAGTCGGCCTCCTTGCGCGGGGTGACGATGTCGCTCTGGCCGGGGCGGCGGCGGTCGAGATCGACCTGGATGTCCGCCTCCGAGAGCGGCAGGCGCGACGGGCAGCCGTCCACCACCACGCCGACCCCGCCGCCGTGGCTCTCGCCGAAGGTGCTGACGCGAAAAAGTTCTCCGAAGCAACTGGACATAAGCCAAGGATGAAGGAAAAAGCGGAAAAAGGCAAAGGGGAGCGCGAGCTGCCGCCGGACCGATGCGCGAATGGCTCACCTACGATCAACAGCCTGTCATTTACGGCCGTTGCCAGAATGCTTCCGCCGCTGCGCGGCAACCTTAGCCGCTCCTCCCTTTTTAATCACGGGCGGACCGTTGCGTCCGGGCGCGGCATGCGCGATGGCACCGGGGTGATTTCAGTCTCGCGCGCGATGGTGTTCGTTCTGGCGGTTGGCGGCCTGATGCTTTGTCTCGGCGCGACCGGGTGCGCCTTGCGCGCCACGACGGACTTTGGCCCCGGCGATGAACCCGCGCACCGTTCGGTCGGCGCGGGCGCGGGGCCGTTCCATGACCTCCTGAGTTCCGACCGGCGCAACTTGGGCGGCTCGGACGCGGACGCGTCACGCTGACGACGTTTTTTCCACCGGTGAAACTCATGAAAGCCCGTTCCCTGATCCTGCTGGCGGCGCTCGGTGCCGCCCTCGTCCTACCAACGCACCCGGCCACGAACGCCCGTGCGCAGGAGCCACTGTCCGCCGCGGGCGGCCCGATCCATGCCGCGAAGGTCACGATCCTTTCCACCATGATGACCGACCGGGTCGGTTTCGCGGAGTGGGGTTTCTCGGCCCTGGTGGAAGTCGATGGCAAACGGTTGCTCTTTGACACCGGCGGCCGTCCTGACACCGTGCTCAAAAACGCGCGCGAACTCGGGTTGGACCTTTCAAACATCGAGGACGTGATCCTCTCCCACGATCATTGGGATCACACGATGGGGTTGGTTACCCTGCGGCGCGAGTTGATGAAGACCAACCCCAAGGCGCTTTGCCGGACGCACGTCGCGCGCGGCATTTTTCTGGAAAGGGTATTCCCGCCCGGTTGGGGCAGCGGCCAGCCGTTGACGATGGCGCAGATCAAGACCGACTACGAGGCGACCGGGGGGACGTTCATCGAGTACAACGAGCCGAAGGAAATGCTTCCCGGCGCATGGCTGACCGGTCCCGTGCCGCGTCCCTACCCGGAGAAGAACTGGTCACCGGGGGTGAAACTGCACGGTCCCGACGGCAAGGGATTGATCGACGACATCATTCCCGAGGATCAGTCTCTGGTGCTCGACACGGACCAGGGCCTCGTCGTGCTGACCGGCTGCGGACACGCCGGTGTCGTCAACATCTTGGAATACGCGCGCCAGTGCGTGCGCCCCGCGCCCGTCCACGCGCTGCTCGGCGGCTTGCACCTGTATCCGGCCAGGAACGAAACGCTTGCCTGGACGGCCGGAAAGCTGAAGGAGTTCGGCGTGGCGCAGTTGCTGGGCGCTCACTGCACGGGGATCGAGCCGGTGTACTACTTCCGCGAGCACCTGGGATTGGAACGTCAGGCGTACGAGGTAGGCACGGTCGGGGCGACGTTCGAACTGGGTAAGGGAATCAAGACCGGCCCGGTTGCCCAATAAACCCGCCAGAGGCTTGCGGGTCTGCCTGGTAAGTTGTCGCCCCGAGCCGGGCGGATGCTCTCCGGTTTAGTCGGCGGATTGCGGCATTTTCCATTTGCTCGTCAGGCTTTAGCCCCGGTAGGGGCGCAAGAATTTGGCCCACGGCGTGAGCCGTGGGAAAGGTGGCTCAGAGGGTCAAAGCCCCGGCAGGGGCGCAAGAAAGGAAAAGTGGCCCAGAGCGTCAAAGCCCCGGCAGGGGCGCAAGAGAATAGCCCACGGCGTGAGCCGTGGGAAAGGTTATCCAAAAGCGTCAAAGCCCCGGCAGGGGCGGAAGAAAAGACGCCTGGTGGTCCCGCCTGGCTCGCGTCCTTTCTTCCGCCCCTGCCGGGGTTTTGACGTGGGGTGTGCTGGCTCCCCACGGCTCACGCCGTGGGCTATTCTCTTGCGCCCCTGCCGGGGCTTGACGTGGGGTGTGCTGGTTCCCCACGGCTTACGCCGTCGGCTATTCTCTTGCGCCCCTGCCGGGGCTGGGAACGCTCACGGGCAGACGGAAAACGCTGTAGCCGCCGCTCTCTCAGTCCTTCTTCAGCGAAGCGCGGGCACGTTCGTAGGCCGCCCGCGCCGCGTGCTTGGCGCGGTCCCAGGTCACGGCTCCCTGCTCCTTCGACTTTTCATAAGCCGATTGCAGGTCGCTCTCGACCTCGGAGTAATCCTTGTCCGCACCGTGGCGGGCGGCTCCCTCGTAGCCGGTGCGGTACGCACCGCTGAAACGTTCGTAGCTGCCCTGTATCGCGTAGTGCTGGCTGCCGTGGTTCCTCTGCCAGTAACCGTCCTCGTTGGTCGGGTCAATCGACTCGGCCACGCTTTTGCCCACGAGTCCGCCCGCCACCGCGCCAATGGCCGTGCCCGCCACGACTCCCACCGGTCCACCGAACGAACCGATGGCTGCGCCCGCCGCCCCGACACTCGCCGCACCCGCACCGACGCCGAGCGGGTGCGCACCGGGTTCCCCGGTGATCGGATCAGGATTGCTGTCTGCGCCCGGGGCTTTTGGATCGTTGGTGTCGCTCATGGTGTGGAAGGGTTGGATGTGGATTGTTTAGCTTGGTCGCTATGTAAACGGATCGTTTTCAGCCGCTAGATTGATCGTCCGCCTTCACTCGCTCCCGGCTGGGGCTTCCACCTCGGTAATCTCTTCGGGCGTGAGCCGCCAGTCGCCCGCGCCCATCACCCCCTCGACCTGATCGGCGTTGCGCGCGCCGACGATGGCCCCGGTGACCGCCCGCCGCCGCAGCGTCCACGCCACCGCCGCTTGCCCCGGCGTCCGGCCGTGACGCGCGGCCACGACGCGCAGCCGTTCGGCCAACGCGAGGTTATCCGAGAGCTTCGGTTCCTGGAACTCCGGGTTCTTGCTGCGCCAGTCGTTGGCGGGCAGGGTCGCGGCGCGTTCGGCGGTCATCGCGCCGGTGAGAAGTCCCGAGGCCATCGGCGAATAGACGATCACGCCGACGTGGTGGTCCTCGCACCAGGGCAGTTGCTCGCCTTCCACCCCGCGCTTGATGAGCGAATACGGCGGCTGGAGCGAGGTCACCGGCGCGACCGCCTGCGCGTGTGCCAGTTCTTCCCGGCTGAAGTTGGATGCGCCGATCCAGCGCACCTTGCCTTCCTTTTGCAACTTTGCGAGGGTCGTCCAGCCTTCCTCGGTCTCGTCCATGTCGTCGGCGGGCCAATGGATCTGGTACAGGTCGATGGCGTCGACTTTCAACCGGCGCAGGCTGTGCTCGCACTCGCGCCGGATCGAGTCGGCGCGCAGCGAATAGTCGATCTTGCGCGCGTCGTCCCAGACCATGCCGCACTTGGTGAACACGTACGGGCGCGCGCCCTTCCAATCCGCCAACGCGCGGGCCACGACCTCCTCGGAGTGGCCGAGGCCGTAGACGGCGGCGGTGTCGATCCAATTGACGCCGAGTTCGAGCGCGCCGTGGATGGCGGCGATGGAATCCTTGTCCTCCTGCTCCCCCCAGCCGAATTGCCATTCGCCGCCTCCGAGCGCCCAGGCTCCGAAGCCGACGGGGGTGATTTGCAGGTCCGAGTTGCCGAGGGTTCGTGTTTGCATGGTTCTTTGGAATCGTCCTCTTCACCTCGCGCGGCCTCCTGCGTGGCGTGCTAGAATCGGCCCATGCCCGAACACACGCTCGGCGAGGAAGCCATCCACCACCGCTGGAACGCCGCGCTGCCGCCCGCGCTGACGATCCGTTCGGGCGACACGGTGCATTTCCGCTGCCGGGATTCCAGCGACGGACAGGTGACGCCGCGCTCGACCGTGGCCGATTACCTGCGAATCGACCGCGAACGCATCCACGCGCTGACCGGCCCGGTGTGCGTGGAGGAAGCGCGGCCCGGCGACGTGTTGCAGATCGACGTGCTCGCCGTGGCGCACGGCGGTTGGGGCTGGTCGAGCATCTTTCCCGGGCTGGGGTTGCTCGACGAACGCTTCCGCGCGCCGCACCTGTTCCTCTGGACGCTGGAGGGAGATTGGTCCACGTCGCTCGCGCCGGCCCGGGTGCCGCTGCGGCCGTTTTGCGGGATCATGGGCGTCGCGCCGGCGCAGGACGGCGAGTTCCGCACCCGGCCGCCGGGGCCGTTCGGGGGCAACCTCGACGTGCGCGACCTGACGCTCGGCGCGACGCTCTACCTGCCCGTGCTGCGCGCCGGCGCGCTGTTTTCCACCGGGGACGTACACGCCGCGCAGGGCGACGGCGAGGTGTGCCTGAATGGCATCGAAACCCCCGCCGCCGTGAGCCTGCGTTTCCGGGTGCGGCGGGATTTCCGGCTGACCGCGCCGATGGCAGAAACCCCCGCGCGGCCCGCGTCCGCCCGCGCGGGAGAATGGTTGTTCATCGAAGCGCACGACCAGCCGCTCCAGGCCGCGGCGGCGGCGACCTCGCGGATGGTGGATTTCATCGCGGACCGCTGGGGCGTGACGCCCGAAAACGCGTACGTGTTGTGCAGCGCGGCGATGTCGCTGCGCCTGAGCCAGGTGGTCAACCGCCCGATGGTCACGGTGACGGCGGCCATGCCGAAGGACATTTTGCCAGCTCTGATTCTCTGAGCAGGCGTGCGAGCAGAGATTCCCACCCCGTTAGTTTGGAGGCGATCTTTCCACCACCGGTTCGGTGTCGTGCAAACGGCTGTAATCCACCTGGCGCGGCCCATCTTTTTCGTCGCTGTAAATCTCGACGAACCGCTCACCGAACCGCACGTCTCTCGCGTGGTAATAATGTTCGTTTTGCACCGGGGACTGGATGGTCTTGTCGACGCATTCGACCGACGCCATGAAACGGGTGCCGCTTTTTACCAGCGCCTCGGGCGTCACCCCGTGCAACGGGCTGCGTGCGTCGATCAGGTGGCGGATGGTGATCGCCGCCGGGAAGATGACCATGTGGTTGATCTGGAGGGGCAGGTCGTGGAAGCGGTACAGCGTCGGGTCTTCCAGGATGGGTTCGTGGCGGGCGAGCATCAGCCGGAAATCGGCCCGGACCATCGACTGGCGGCGTTCGTTGGCCACGCGCAGCATCAGGGCAGGCTGGCCGTCAAAGGTGTCCAGGACCAGCACGCGGCTGAAAAGGAGGCGCGCCGCCGGGCGCGAGAAACGCACGAAGATCAACCCGGTCATGACCGCCGTGCCGAACATGCCGACCATGATCTCGACGGTGGCCACGACGTGCGCGTAGACGCTCGCCGGGTACATGTGGCCGTAGCCGACGGTGGCGAGGGTTTCCACGCTGAAGAAAAACGCGCTCGGGAAGGAACCCGCCGGCATTCCCTCGACGCAGTCGCCCCCGAGACAATAGAAGACGGCGAAGAACAAGTTCAGCACGACGTAGCTGCCGAACAGGAACGCGGTGAACCTCGGCCAGTTGAGGGTCAGCAGCCAGTGGTAGAGGTCGCGCCAGTCCCAACCGCCGGTGTTGAGTTTGAGGAACTCGAAGCTGTTGGCGTCGCGCGGGGTCTTGGGTGACGGCGGGGTTTTCTTCATGCGGGTGAGGTGAGCAAACATTCAACGCTGCGGCGAGCGCCGCGCGCAAGTCAATTACCCCTCTTCGAGGCTCACGGGGCGCCTCCGGCGTGGGAGGCGTGAAGGAAAAACTGGAAGGCGTGGTGCGTTAGCGGGCCGCCTTGACTTTCGCCTTCAGCCCAGCCAACAGCAGTTCCAACACGGCCTCGGCGTCCGCCTCGGTCGGCAGCGGGTCCTGGGCAACCAGCGCCGGGTGGTGGAACTGTGCCGTCGCCAAGAGTCCAGCGGCTCGGCGTTCGTGCCGCTGGCGATGACGCCGGTGTATTGCGCACCAAGGCGGCGATTCATTCCTACACGCAGAGCCTGCGCTACCAGCTCCAGGGAACGGCGGTGGAAGTGGTCGAGTTGATCCCGCCGTACGTGCAGACCCGGTTGATGGGCGACCGGCAGGCGAACGATCCGCAGGCGATGCCGCTCGACGCGTTCATCTCGGAAGTCATGGGGCTGATCAAGACGCACCCGGACGCGACCGAAATTTGCGTGGGACGGGTGCTGCCGTTGCGCAACGCGGCGGAAGGCGGGCGGGAGAAGTACACGGGATTTTTCCAGTACTTCAACGACGCCACGAAGGCCGCCCGGCCGAACGGCTGATCGTCTCGGAATTCTCCGTTTTCGGAACGGAGACGCTGGGCGCAAAAAATTCTTGTTGCGTTCCGCGCCCGGGTGCAGCAGTATGATGTCATCAAATCGCGGGGTGGAGCAGCCTGGTAGCTCGTCAGGCTCATAACCTGAAGGTCGTAGGTTCAAATCCTACCCCCGCAACCACTTTCAAATTCTTGAAAGTGCCTTTGTCCCGATCCTGATCCTCTTGCGTAGTTGCCGCGCACGGCGGCGGACGAGACCACCGACCACGCGGGACAGTCACCGCCGGGAAGACATTTCCCGCTGGCGTTGCGCGCGCGGACGCGGATATCTTGTCCTTCCCCGCTGCATGGAGACGTTGACCGCCCCTCAAGTGCTCGCGCTGGCACCGGACCCGGCCTCCGCCAAGGCCGGGCAAGGTTTGGCCAACCCGGCCAAGTGGTCCGCCCTGGGCCGCAACGAACGCTCCGTCTGGGGCGAGTGCCAGGGCAGCGCGCTCTACCGCACGCAGGCGGACTTGGCCGGCCCCGCCTTTCATTGTTCCTGCCCGAGCCGGAAGTTTCCTTGCAAGCACGGGCTTGGCCTCCTGCTGGTTTTGGCCAGCAGCCCGGCGCGCATGCCTGCGGCGGCCGCTCCCCAGTGGGTGGAGGAATGGATCGAGCGGCGCGACGCCGGAGCCGAAAAGAAGTCCGCGCGGCCGCCGGAAGCCGCGCCTGGCGACCCCCAGGTCGCCGCCAGACAAGCAGCCGAGAAAGACAAACGCAGTGTCAGACGCGGCGACCGCGTGCAGGCGGGCCTGGCGGAGTTGCAAACGTGGCTGGGCGACCTGATCCGGCAGGGCTTGGCCAGGGCCAAGGATCAACCCGCCCGGTTCTATGACGCCATGGCCGCGCGCCTGGTGGACGCGCAAGCACCGGGCTTGGCGCGGCGGCTGCGGGCTTGGCCGGGTCTCCTCTCCTCGGGCGAGGGCTGGGCGGACCGCGTGCTGGAAGAAGCCGGCGCGTTGCAATGGCTGCTCAACGGGGCGGCCCGGCTCGACGCGCTGCCCGACGGCTTGCGCGCGAGCGTGCGCGCCACGGTCGGCTGGACGACGCCCGAACAGGAACTGCTCGCCAACCCGCAGGCCGAACGCTGCACCGACCGCTGGCAGATCGTCGGGCAGAGGGTGGAGGAGGAAGAAAAACTGCGCGTGCAACGCACGTGGCTGGTGGGCGAAAGGACCCGGCGGGCGGCGCTCTGCCTGAGCTTCGCGGCGGGCAACCTGCCACTCGACGTGAGCTTGCTTTTCGGCACCGCGCTGGAAGCGGAACTGGTGTTCTATCCCTCGGCGGCTCCCCTGCGCGCGCTGGTGGGCACGCGGCACGAGGGACCCGGTGCCTTCGCCGAACCCGCCGCCTGCGCCGACTTCGAGGAAGCGGCGGACGGCACCACCAGCTGGCTCGCGGGCGATCCCTGGCTGGAACGTGCCCCGTGGCTGGTGCGAGGTTGCCAGCCCTGCGTACACGAGGGCCGCTGGTGGCTGCGCGATGCGGCCGGCGGGCTGGTTCCCCTGGCGAAACGGCTGGTCAGTCCGTGGCCCCTGGTGGCGGCCGGCGGCGGCGGGCCGGTGACGGTGTTCGGAGAATGGGACGGCCGCGCGCTCCTGCCGTTGAGCGTGTTTGCCGAAGGGCGGTTCATCGATCTGGGGGACAAAGTGCCGTGAGCGCGTGGAAAGATTTTGTCACCGCGTCGCTGCTCGGCACGGAAAAGAGCGGGGCCGCGGCCCCGCTCCCGGCGGCGTTGGGAGACGTGCTTGGGCCTGCGGAAAACCTGTCCCCCGAGGCGCGGTTCCTCACGCGTGCCGGAGCGTTCGCTTTGTGGAGGCAGGCCGGTTGGAAGCCGGTTCGGAGCGAGGTGACGGTTCATCCTCCGGCACCATCGGAAGATCTCCCCACCATCAGCCCGACGAGCATCGCGCACCTGCGTGCCATGCTGGCCGGACATTGTGCCGAAGTGCTGCCAGAGTGGCTGGGCGCAGTGGCGCGGTCGGGCAAGCGCGTGCCGCCCGAATGGCTGCCCGCCCTGCTGGACCGGACGCGGCAGCACCGTGCGGAACGTCCCTTGGCGATGGCCGCCGGGGGTGCCCGCATCCGCTGGCTGGCCGGGCTGAACCCGGCGTGGAACTTCGCGGCGGATGATTCGCCCGAACACTGGGAGACGGGCGGACGCGAGCAGCGCGTCGCCATCCTGCGCGGCTGGCGCGCGACCGACCCGGCGTTATCACGGGAGAAACTTGCCTCCGCCTGGAACGCGGAACCCGCCGACGCGCGGACGGCGCTGCTCGCCACGTGGGAGGACGGTTTGACGGACGCCGACGCGGAGTTCCTGGAACGCGCGTTGGACGACCGCAGCAAGGAGGTGCGGCTGCGCGCGGCCGAACTGTTGGCACGGCTGCCGAACTCCGCTTTCGCCGCGCGCATGATCTCCCGGGCGCAGGGGCTGCTCATCCATCACCGCGGCGGCCTGCTCAGCCGGGCTTCTTTGCAGGTTCACCTGCCGCCTGACCCGGACTCGGCGGCGGCTCGTGACGGCTTGGATCCGAAGGCGTTCGGCACGCAGAATCGTCTCGGCGACAAGGCCGTTCTGCTGATCTTGATCCTCGCGGCTGTGCCGTTGCGCCACTGGACGGAAGCGTTCCGGCAGTCTCCGGCGGAACTGCTCCCGGCGCTGAAAAAAAGCGAATTCGGAGCCGCCGTGGCGACCGGCTGGGCCTTGGCGGCGCACAACCAGCGGGACGCGGCTTGGGCGGAAGCCCTCCTGGATTCTCCGGTGCCGCCCGACGCGGTGCTGCTGACGGGCCGTTCGCTGTTCAAGCTGTTGCCGGAAGCGGCACGAGCCAATCGCCTGGTTGCGGAGTTGCGTGGGGGAGCGTTGTCATCCCTTGGCAACGACTACATGGCTTGGCAACAGCTCGCGTCACGGTTCGCCTCATTCGCGGATTTGTTCCCGGAATCTTTGGCGCGTGAGTTGCTGGAAGCCCTACGGCGATCTGTGGCCGGCGGTGACAAACGTCATTGGCGCGTGTCCGGCGCAAGGCCATGGCTCCTCAAAGTGCCGCCCTCGCTCCTGCCGAACGCCCTCGACGGCTGGCCGGCGGATGAACCCGGCATTGACGAAATCACCGCCTTGCTCACCTTCCGCCGCGACGCCCTCGCCGCCCTGACCCAACCCTGACTCCACCCATGTCCGCCCCCACTCTCCGCGCCCACGCGGAACACCAGTTCGCTGAGGAACTCGCCGCCCTGGCGAAAGCCGACGACAAACCCAAACCGCCCAACTGGAAGCTGTCTCCTTGGGCCGTGTCCACGTACCTGCTCGGCGGCGAAGCGGGCGGACTGAAGATCACTCCCAAATACATCGGACAACGCCGGGTCATCGAAATCGCCATCGCCACGCTGGCCACCGACCGCGCGCTGCTGCTACTCGGCGTGCCGGGCACGGCAAAGTCGTGGGTGTCCGAACACCTGTCGGCGGCGATCAGCGGGGAATCCACGCTGCTGGTCCAGGGCACGGCGGGCACCTCGGAGGAAGCGGTGCGCTACGGTTGGAACTACGCGCTGCTTTTGGCCAAGGGACCTTCGATGGACGCCCTCGTGCCCAGTCCCATCATGCGCGGGATGCGCGAGGGCCGGATTGCGCGCGTGGAGGAACTGACCCGCATCCCCTCCGACGTGCAGGATGCGCTGCTGACCATCCTCTCGGAAAAAGCCTTACCCATTCCTGAGTTGGGGAGCGAGGTGCAGGCGGTCAAGGGGTTCAACGTCATCGCCACGGCCAACGACCGCGACAAGGGCGTCAACGATCTGTCCAGCGCGTTGAAGCGCCGGTTCAACACGGTCGTGCTGCCGCTGCCCGACAGCATGGACGAGGAAGTGGAGATCGTGCGCACGCGCGTGGAGAGCCTGGGCCGCGCGCTGGAAATCCCGGCCGAGCCGCCCGCCCTGGAGGAAATCCGGCGGCTGGTGACCGTGTTCCGCGAACTGCGCGCCGGCGTGACGGCGGATGGCAAGACCAAACTCAAGTCTCCCAGCGGCACGTTGAGCGCGGCGGAAGCGATCTCCGTGCTCAACCAGGGCCTGAGCCTCGCGGCGCACTTCGGCGACGGCAGCCTGCGTGCCGCCGACCTCGCGGGAGGTCTGCTTGGCGCGGTGGTCAAGGACCCGGTGCAGGACCGGGTCATCTGGCAGGAGTACCTGGAAACGGTGGTCAAGGAACGCGACGGTTGGAAGGATCTGTACCGCGCTTGCCGGGAGGTGGGTTGAGCTTCGTTCCTCGCGCCGCCATGACTGATCCTCTCGCCGCGCAGTTCGCCCGCGACGTTCCGGCGCGCTACCTGCGTTCCCTGGATCTGCTCGCGGAGGTCGCCGCGCACTGGAACGAGCGGCAGCGTTGCTGGCACGGCCCCGCGCATGCGTTCGCCATGTTGCGCGACATCGCCGCCCTCGACGTGAGCGGAGACGACCGGGACGCGTTGCGACTCGCCGCCGTGTACCATGACGCCATCTATAATCCCCGCGCTGCCGACAACGAGGAACAGAGCGCGGCCCTGCTGGCGCGTCACGCGGCGGACCCGGGCGCACCGGTCGTCCGGCGTGCGCTGGAACTGATCGCCGATTCCAAGTGGACCCGCCTTCCCGAGACTCCGCTGGGTCGGTCCTTCTTCCGCCTGGACACTTTCCAGTTGTCCGACGACTGCCCGCTCGCCGAGCGCCTCGCGTACGAGCGCGCCATTTTCCGCGAATACCAGTGGGCACCGTGGCGCGATTACCGGGTCAAGCGCGCCGAGTTCCTGCGCGGTTGGGCGGAGCGTTTTCCTGAACACCGCCGCGGCGTAGACGAGTGCATCCAACTCCTCGACGCTCTCCAGCCCCGCATCGCCGTCTATCCCGGCAGCTTCCAGCCGTTCCACCTCGGCCATCTTTCCATCCTGCAACGCGCGGAACAAGCGTTCGACAAGGTCATCGTCGCGCTGGGTGTGAACCGCCAAAAACTCCGCGCCGCCGATTCGCTCGACCAGCGCCGCGCCGCCTTGCAGGCGCAACTCCCCTTCCACGAGACGGCGGCCTTCGACGGCTTGCTCTCGGAGTTCTTGGACGGCGTCGGCGCCGCGGTGACGGTGGTACGCGGCGTGCGCGACGGCACGGACCTGGAGGCGGAACTCCGCTACACCCGCTTCCTGGATGAAATCCGACCCGGCACCGGGGTGGTCTGGATCAGTTGCGAGCCGCAGTTCCAGCACCTGAGTTCCAGCGCGATGCGCGAGTTGGCCGCGATCCAGCCCGGCGCGGAAACGCGCTACCTCCCCACCGCCGCCCACGTCTACGGCTGGACGGAGGAAAAATACTCCGCGCCGGCCGCGCTGTCATGATCGAAGGCACCCACATCCTCGGCATCCGCCACCACGGGCCGGGTTCGGCGCGGGGCGTCGTGGGGGTGTTGGCAGCGATCCGTCCGCAGGCGGTGCTGGTAGAAGGTCCGCCCGACGCCGACGCGTTGCTCGCGCTCGCCGCCCATGCGGAGATGCGTCCGCCCGTCGCGCTGCTCCTCTACCAGCCCGACGAACCGAAGCGCGCCGCCTTTTATCCGTTCGCCGAGTTCTCGCCGGAGTGGCAGGCGATCCGCTGGGCGTTGGCGAACGGGGTGCCGGTGCGTTTTATGGACCTGCCCCTGCGGCACGGCATGGCGCTGGAAAAGGAAGCGCGGGAAGCCGTCGAGAAAGCCGAGCAAACGGAAGGCAGCGACGGGGAAAAACCCGCGCCCGCAGACCCCGGCGCGCCGGACGAAAAAGCCCGGCGTATGCGGCGCGATCCCCTCGCGGCGGTCGCCGAGGTCGCCGGTTACACGGACAGCGAACGCTGGTGGGAGGAACAGTTCGAGAAGCGGCACGAGGGCCTGGAGATTTTTCGCGCGATTATCGACCTGATCGCGGCCTTGCGCGAGAACCAACCCACCGAAGACCGCGACCTGCGCCGCGAAGCCGCCATGCGCCAGATCATCCGCGAAACGCAGAAGGAAGGACACGCCAGCATCGCGGTGGTTTGCGGTGCTTGGCACGCGCCCGCCCTGGCGACGATGCCGAAGGCGAAGGCCGACGCGGACCTGCTGCGCGCGATGCCGAAGGTCGCCGTCGCGGCGACGTGGCTGCCCTGGACCAACCGGCGGTTGACGTTCGCGAGCGGCTACGGGGCGGGGGTC
>CAXTOX010000115.1:0-8019 GCA_964245885.1 uncultured Chthoniobacterales bacterium
ACGCCCGAGCTTCATGGCAAAAACCGCTTCGTCACTCAAGCATCAACCACTACCGTAGTTAGGATTGGAGAGGATGCTGTAGTAGCCGAAATCGTTACCGTTGGGCAAAGCCAGGTAAGACACGCCGTTGGACAGGGTTGTCTCGCCCGTGAAGAAGGATGCGTTGGGTACCAGCCTGAACACCGTCCCGTCGCTGTTGGCCCCGCCGGAGCTGGTCGTGCCGTAGAAGCTGCCGTCGCTGGCCTGAACCAGCGCGGCGATTGGATTGGTTCCGTCGCTAAAGCCGAACTTGTGGAGGGTCGTCAGGATTCCGTCCGGGGTGATTCGGAACACCGTGCTGAGACCTGTACCTGTTTCGCCGGTCGTCGTGCCGTAGAGGCTGCCGTCGCCGCCCATTACCAGCCCCCCTTGAGGAGCCGAACCATCGTTTTGGGAGTCGAAGCTGTGAAGAGTTGTCAGCACCCCTCCCGGGGTGATCCGATACACCGTGCCGTATCCGTAGGCCCCGCCGGCGAAGGTCGTGCCGTAGAAGCTGCCGTCAGTGCCTTGCACCAGCGTGCCGTAGGGAGAGCTCCCATCGCTGCCGCCGAAGCTGTAAAGAGTCGTCAGCATCCCGCCCGGGTTGATCCGATACACCGTGCCGTTGTCATTGGGCGTCTGGAGATTTCCCGTCACCCCGTAAAAGCTGCCGTCCCGGCCTTGCACCAGCCCCCACGGGGGTTCTTTCCATCGCTGCCGCCGAAGCTGTAAAGAGTCGTCAGCATCCCGTCCGGGCTGATCCGGCACACCGACCCATCCCCATTAATCCCGCCGTATACCGTGGTGCCGTAGAAGTTGCCGTCGCTGCCTTGCACCAGCGTGGTATTGGGGGTAGGCCCATCGCTATCGCCGAAGGCGTGGAGGGTGGTTAGCACCCCTGCCGGAGTGATCCGATACACCGTGCCGAACCCGCTGCCTCCCGGGGATCCTCCGTTCCGGGTCGTGCCGTAGAAACTGCCGTCGCTGCCTTGCACCAGCCCGGAGTCGGCAGAATACCCATCAGCGTCATCAAAAGTGTGCAGGATCGTCAGCGCCCCGCTCGGGGTGATTCGGAACACCGTGCCATCGTGGTGTCCTTGCTACCACTGGTTGTGCCGTAGAAGTTGCCGTCGCTACCTTGCACCAAACCGGCGAGTAGATACTCTCCGTCTCCACTGGCGACGGGGAAGCTGTGCAGGACCGTCAGCATGGCAGGCCCTTGCGCGGGAAGGATGGCTGGTAACGCCCAGGAGATCACGGCAGTTAGCAGCGCCAGCAGCTTGGCCGCCCCTAAGCCGACGCGCCAGGTCCGGGCTGGTCGGACGACAGGAGAAACGATGGGCGGGGTTTGAGCCGAAGACGACGTCCGCGTGGACGGGCTGGACGATGGGAGTGGACGGCGCGGGGCAGCAAGAAATCTCATGGCGAGGCGGAGAAAGTTGGCGGTCTCCATTTCCCCATGCGCAGAAAACCGCCCCTTCACGCAACGCCGCGCGAAAAAAGTTTCCCCGCGGGCAAGCTTCTGGCTAAAAACGGCTGCGAGGTTCCGCATGCCGCCCGATACCCAGCCGCCTTCCACTCACCGGGTGACCCGGCTTTTGCTGGCCTGGGAGGGCGGCAGCGTGGCAGCCCCGGAGGAACTCCTGGCGGCGGTCTACGAGAAACTGCGCCAGATGGCGCGCGGCTACCTGGGCCGCGAACGCGGCGACCACACGCTCCAGCCCACGGCCCTGGTCCACGAGGCGTACCTGCGCCTGGTGGACGACCACCAGGTCAACTGGCAGAGCCGGGCGCACTTCTTCGGCGTCGCGGCCCGCGTGATGCGCCGCGTCCTGGTGGACCACGCCCAGCGGCAGGCCGCCGCCCGGCGCGGGGCGCGCCGAGAGCCTGCCTCTGGAAGTCGCCGGCGAGATCGCCGCGCCGGGCCGCGTGAACTTCGAGGCGCTCGACGGCGCGCTCCTGAGCCTCGCGCAGATCGGCCCGCGCCAGAGCGAGGTCGTCGAGTTGAAATTCTTCGGCGGGCTAACGACCCGCGAGATCGGCGAGGTCTTGCAGGTGTCCGAGCGCACCGTGGTCAACGACTGGGAATTCGCCCGTTCCTGGCTCAAGCGAGAGCTCGACGGCGAAGGCGTACCGTCATGAACGCGACCGGCATGGACCCGGCCAGCTTCGCGCGCGTGTTGGAGACCTTCGCCCAGGCCCGGGAACATCCCGCCCGGGAGCAGGCCGCCTTTCTGGCGCGGGCTTGTCCCGATGACGAAGCGGTGCGGCGGGAGGTCGCTTCCCTGTTGCGGGCGCACGGAGCGGCGGAGGATTTTCTGGACGCGCCGGCGTTTCAGGAAGGGCTCGAACTCCTGCACGACACCAGCGCCGGGGGCGAACTCCGGCCCGGCGACGAGTTGGACGACTGCCGCGTGGTCTCGCTGCTGGGCGAGGGCGGCATGGGCGAGGTGTATCTGGCGCAGGACACCAAGCTGGAACGGCCGGTCGCCGTCAAGCTGCTCAAGCGCCGCCTGGACAAGGGCAGCCTGACACGCCGCTTCCGCCACGAGCGCAAGGTGCTCGCCGCGCTGACCCATCCCAACATCGCGCGTCTCTACGGCGGGGCCGTGACACCGGCGGGCCAGGCGTATCTCGTGATGGAATACGTCGAGGGCGAACGTCTCGACACGTACTGCCGCGAGCACCGCCTGCCGCTGGCTGACCGTCTCTCGCTCTTCCGCAAGGTGTGCGCCGCCGTGGCGTATGCGCACCAACGCCTGGTCCGTCCACCACGACCTCAAGCCCGCCAACATCCGCGTCACCCCCGAGGGCGAGCCGAAGCTGCTCGACTTCGGTATCGCCAAGCTCATCGAACCGGAGGGAAGCGCCAGCCCGGAGCACACCGTCACGATAGGCGGGGCGATGACCCCGGAATACGCCAGCCCGGAGCAGTTGCGTGGCGAGGCAACCACGACGGCCAGCGACGTGTACAGCCTGGGCGTGGTGCTCTACGAATTGCTCAGTGGTCAACGACCTTATCAACTCATCGGTCGCCGCCACGACCTTCTCGCGCAGGCCATTTGCGAGCAGGACCCACCACGCCCGAGCACGCTGGTCAGCCGTCGAGGCCATCCCCACCGATCCCGCCACCGTCGCCAGCGAATCTCCCGACAAGTTACGCCGACTCCTGGAGGGCGACCTCGACAAGATCGTGGCGACGGCCATGCGCAAGGAACCTGAGCGCCGCTACGCGAGCGTCGCCCAATTCTCTGAGGACATCCGCCGCCATGGCGAGGGGCTGCCGGTTCTCGCGTGCGAGGACACATTGGCTTATCGAACCAGTAAATTCATCCGGCGCAACAAGGTGGCCGTTGCCGCGGGTGTCCTCGCGGCTTTTTTGTTGGTCGGGGGCTTGGCGGCGGTCAGTTGGCAGGCGCAAGTGACCCGAAAAGAACGTGACACGGCGCGGGTGGCCCTGCGTCAGGCCGAGCGTCTCGACGATTTCCTGCAAAACCTGCTCCGTAGCGCGGACCCAACAAAGATGGGCAAGGATGTGAAAGTGGTCCAGGTGCTGGATGCAGCGGGCAGGGACATTGATCGGGAACTGGCGGACGAACCCGACGTTTTGGCGCGGGCACATGAATCCATCGCCTACGTGTACGGTCGCCTCGGACAGGTCGAACCGTCCGAACGGCACATGCGGGCGGCTCTGGAAATCCGGCGCCGACTCCACGGGGAAGACGATCCCGCGACCATGCGTGCGGAACTGTGGATGGCAGGAGCCTTGGCCAACGTGGGAAAATATCCGGAAGCCGAACAGGTCGCGCGTCAATCCCTTGCCGGACGGCAGCGTCAATACCCGCCGGATCCCTACTGGACAGCCCGCGCCGGCGCGGTGCTCGGTGCGATCCTGGGCCAACTGCATCGTCCGCAAGAGGCCGAAGCGGTCCTCCAGCAATCACTCTCGATGATGCGAACGGCCCGGGGCGAAAACAACGGGGACTACATCGACACTCTGTACTTTTTGGGCTGGATGAAGTTGAGCACAGGGCGCCGCCAGGAAGCGGAGGTCGATCTCCGCCGGGCCATCGCTCTTTACGACCAACGCTCACCGCACAGCGTTGATGTCCTTGCCGCGCAGCGTGAACTCGCCATTTGCTTGTTTGAAGAACAACGGCCTGCGGAGGCGGAACAGATGGTACAACGTTTGGAGACGGACACCCTGCAACTGGTGGGCGACGACGGGTTGCATTACGCCGACACGTGCCTCATCCGCGCCTGCCTCGACTTCGCCAAGGGCAACTATGCGGCGGTGATCGGGGAAGTGCGGCGTCCGTTGGAACTCATCGTCAGCGCGACGCCGACCGAACACCAAAAGATCGTCGAAGCCCGGGGGATGCTCGGTTTGGCTTTAACCCGCAATGGCAGGGCCATGGAAGGTGAGCCATTCTTGCACTCCGCGTATTCCGAAGGAAAGGATTTGGAGGATGGCACACTTGATCTGACCATCGGCAATGCTTCGAGCGCCCTGGGGGAGTGTCTGTTCGTGCAGGGTCGCTACGACGAAGCCGAACCGTTGCTGCTCGCAGGATACGATCAACTCAGAAACCGTTTAGGAACACAGCATCCCATGACCGCGCAGGCGAGCAACCGACTTCATAAATTCTATGCAACTCGGGAAAAGCCAAATCAAGCTGCCGAAGATCGTTGATAAACACAGGGCGTGCGGACGATTCATTGCCTACAAGGTGATATCTCGGCTCAAATCGTCATGATCGTGCCAAAAACCATGTTTTTGTGAACAAAGGCCTTTGAACTCCGATGGGAGCCGTTTTGGTGGCAGTTGCGCGCAGACTTGAGGACGGCAGCCACCTGATGGTAGCCTCTTCACCATGAGTACCTCGTGGAGATCGAGCATGCCGCGGAAGTCTTGCCTGCCGCCGAACAGGAAGCCCTCTTTCTCTCTTTCCGGCGGCGCGCCCGGAGGCAAAGCCTCAGTCGAGTGTCGCTCCGCAGGCACCTGCCGTGAAACCGACAGTTCCGCCTTCTCGGAATGCGACACGAAGCCGATTGATCAAAGTGCCCCCAATCCTTATCAAAGCGCGCGCCGAGCGATAGTCCCGAGCAGGTCCGAAGTTCGTCCGGGCGCGGATCGGAGAGGAGTGTTAAAAATGCAGGGGACCTACCCGTCGCCTCCGAGTCTTTCCATGAAAACATTTTGCTTCCTCCCTGCTGCCGTGCTCGCCGCCGGTGTTGCCTTCGGCGCTGCTTCGTGCGACCGGCCAAGCTTGTTGTCCAACTCGCAAGGGGCTACTGCCGGATCGTCTCCACGCTCCATCGGCGCGCCCATCGTCTCGCGCGACGCCGCACGCTTGGCGGCGGCCGGCATCGACTCGCTGCTGGCAGGAAAAACTCCCTCCGTCGCGACACAGCATTTCTTCTCGGCCTACGACAACACGGCGCACACCTACACGCGCAACCCAGACTGCTTCGCCGCCGGGATCGACCTCACCTGCGTCTCGGTGGCAAACTCCGCCAACGCCGACGGCACCGGGGGCAACCGGGGCTGCGTGACGCTGATCACGCCTTCGCACGGCGTGACGAACCACCACTTCGGCCAACCCTACCAGGTCGGGGTCATCCACTACTTCGTGGACCGCTCGAACACGGTGTACGCCCGCAAGGTCGTGAAAACCGCGCAGGCTGGCGCGGAAGACATCGAGGTCGTCACGTTTGACTCTCCGCTGCCCGCTGCCATCCGGCCGGCACCGCTTTTTCCGGCCGGGACGATGGCCCGCACGCTGCCCGCCGGCACACCCCTCCTGGCGACCAACCAGCAAAAACAAGCCGTCGTGACGGAACTAGCCGGCATGATGGGCCTGGAACTCGCGGTCCGGCCTGCCCTGGCAAACAACCGCCGACCCTGGACGGCCTCGCCGCCGGCCGTGCTGGGAGACAGCGACTCACCCACGTTCGCGGTGATCGGCCCACGGGCGCTTTTACTCTTCACCTACCACACGAATATATCCGGGCCGGCGCTGTCGGAAAACCTTCCGGCCATCAAGGCGCTGCTGGATGGCGAGGCGCTCGATCTGGCCACGGTCGAGTGAACTCTTTCTTTCACCCGTTGGCGCGGCACGGACTGACCACGGCGTAGACGGGATAGATCCAGGTCACATCCTCGCGCCTGACCACCATCGACCCATACTCGGGGTTGAGCGCGACAAACCGGAAGCGCGCCGGCGGCTCGCCGGTGAACCCTTTCATCTGCGCATCGAGCGCGCGGCTCGCCGCGAAAGCTCACCGTCTTGAACGTCACCGCTCCGTCGTGGGTCTTCGCCACCGCCAGACCGTTGTTCTTGGGCGGAAAGCCCGGCATGCAAATCGCCAGGTCGCCCGGCGAGTATTTCGGCAGCATGGAGTCGCCGACCACGCGCACGGCGAACGCGTTCGGATCCGGGCATAGGCAATCCGTCCAGCTCACCCAGTCGTGGGACATCTCCTCGTAGTGCGTGAACCGTCCGGCCTGCACCCACGAGATGATCGGCACGCGCCGCGCGATCTCGGGCGCGGTGAGGAACGACAGTCCGCGCACCAGTTCCTCAAAGCGTTCCAGCAGCGGCGCGGACGGCGCGTGCTTGCCGCGCTCGATCATGTAGAGATAATTGCCGCTGACCCCGAGCAGGCGCGCGGCGGCGTCGAGGTCGAACTGGTTGCCGTCACGCCAGGCACGCAGGCGTTGGCCGAACCCGTGGACTCCTTGGGCAAGCAGGTGGTAAGCCATAAAAGGGTTAGCGATTGACGATGGAAAGCACAGAGTGGACCGGGAACATCCAGGCGATCCGGCTGGCCGCCACCTCAAAGGGTAGGTAAGCGGGATTGTAACTGGAAAACCGGACCGTGTCACCTGTGCGGCTGTAGATTTTAAAGACCACGCCTTCGTCGTTGAGCCGGGCGATGACGGTGTCGTGCTGGCGCACCGGCCGCGACGGCTCCAGGAACGCCACGTCGCCCTCGTGGTAGCGTGGTTCCATCGAGTTCCCCGCGATGCTCACGGCAAAAGTCTTCGGGTCCGTGGCACCCGTGGGCACTTTTTTCTGCCAGCTCGCGGGGAGTTCGTCGTAGTCGACCGCCTCCCCCGCCTGCGCCCAGGAGACCAACGGGACCAGCCGCAGCGGGACGATCTCCGCGTTCCCGGGGAAGCCGGGTGGATCGAGCACCTTGCTGAAGCTCGCCATCCCGTCCGCCTCCGCACGTGCCACCAAACGGCGGAAACGGGCTTGCAGTTTGGCGGAGGCGGGTTCGCCGTTCTCGATCTGCGACAGGTAGCTGCGCGTGATGTCCAAACGACCCGCCAGCATCTCTTGCGAGATCCCGTGTCCCTTCCGCCATCCCCTCACCGTTTCTCCAAAACTTGCCGGAGCCTGTCGACTTTTTGTTGACATTTTGTTCATACTGACGGATAAAGTTCGCAGACTCATTCTCCATGCGGCCACTGGGCCGGATAGTCAACAGAATTCCAGCAAACCCACCTTTCCGTCTTCCCATGCACCACCCTGCCTCCGCCACCCTCCTGCGCGTCTACTACACCCGGCCGGTCACCGGTCCGTGTGGCTGTTGCGGCGAGGTCCATCGCATGGGCGTGGTCGACCTCGACCGCCAGCGCGCGATCTGTCAAGCCTGCGTACCCGCCAGTGTACAAGCAGCCGAGGCCCTGCGCGCGGCGGGGTTGACCCCGCCCGACAGCTCCCTCGTCGAATCGAACCCGTGACACTTTTCTGCCTCGCCTTTCCGCGCTCATCTTATGAACACCCGCACTCCCGCTCCGCCCTCCGCCGCCGCCCAGCCTCCGGCGCTCTCCGGCGCGTTCGACCTCCTGCCCGCCGGCGACGGCAGCTTCCGCGCCGTGCCGCAGAAGCCGCTCGTCCTGGCGAGCATCACCCAGGCCGCACGCTCCACCGGCCTCTCGCGCGACACGATCTACCGTCTTTACAAGGCCGGCTTCGTCACGGGCGACCA
>CAXTOX010000115.1:8029-12792 GCA_964245885.1 uncultured Chthoniobacterales bacterium
GAAAATCCGCATCGACATGACCAGCTTGCAAACCCACCGCCGGGAAAGCCTCAAGGAAGGCTTCTGGACCGCCGAACGCCTCAACCGCTACCGCACCGGCATCGCCGACGAACCCGCCGAAAGATAACGCAAGCCGCGCTTCTAACGTCGGTACGTTAGAGGTTCCCGAAAACGGTGGTTAGTTGGAGGCGTGAACCCGCTCCGTTGATCCAACCACTTCCACCATCACTTCCCACCTCCTATGCCCGACGCCACTTCGACTCCCTCTACCGCCGAAAAGTTCGACACGCTGCTCCACACCCCGCAGGCGCAGGCGATCCTCGCCGCCGCCGAACAGCGCGCCGCCGAGTTGATCAACGCTCTGCCCGCCGCCGGCCAAACCGGCGCGCCCGGTTGGCGCACGAGCGAGTTCTGGTGCCTCGTCGTGTTCTCCCTGTTGTCGCTGTCCACGATGCTCGCGGGCTTGCTGCCCCCGAAGTGGGCCATGGCCTGCCAGGCGGTCAGCGTCGGCCTCTACCAGATCAGCCGCGGCCTCACCAAACATGGGACGGGGAACTGAAAATGCAGAATGCAGAATGCAAAAGTCCAGAGTGAGGCAGACCAAGCTCTTCTTCATTCGTCCGCGAGCATTTCCAACCGCTGTCCAATCCTCTGCATTCTGAACTTCTGCCTTCTACCTTCTGCCTTCTACCTTCTACCTTCTGCCTTCTACCTTCTACCTTCTGCCTTCATGAACATTCTCCCTCCCCACCGCCCCGAGGAACTCGCCGCCGTCACCGCGGGACTGCTCGCCCACGCGGGGGTCGCTCCCGGCACCGTCGCGCTCGTCGGCGAACGCGGCTACTTCCGCGACTCCCTGGGCGCGTCCGGCCAGAACGACCGCGGCCTCTACCACGACGCCATCACGCTGTCCTCGCCCAGCGTCCACGCGTGCTTCAACGCCAACACCGACCCGAGCGTGTACCGTTCCGGCATCGCCACGCTCAAGCCCGGCCTGTGGCACTACCAGCTCGGGGTTCACCACCTGAGCCGGCCGCCGCAGTTCCGCTACCCCGCGCTCGTGCAGGCCGCCCCCGTGACGGTCCACCGCGACGGCGGCGGCGACGACACCGGGTACTTCGGCATCAACATCCACCACGGCGGCTACGGCACCACCAGTTCGGTCGGCTGCCAGACGATCTACCCCGCGCAGTGGGAATCGTTCTACGCGTTGACCAAGGCCGAACTCACCCGCCACGGCCAGGTCGTCCTCCCTTATCTGCTGATCGAGCGGCAGGGTTGAACGAAACACGAACCACCCACGTCCGGGTCGCACCGGGCACGGTGGCCCGCAGAGAAGAAGCGAGGAACCAGGAGACCAACGGCAAAGACCCTGACCAGCCACTTTCGGCGTCACCCTCTTTCGCTCCCCTTTTGCTTTCTTCTCTGCGGCCCACCCTGCCTCTGCGGCCCGCCGTGGAAGACAGATTTATCCGGTCATCCGATGATCCTTCCTACCTTTCACCATTTGCTCGCGGAGACCCCGGCGGCGGGGGATTTGCCCGACCCGAAAAGCTACGTCGCCGTCGGCTGGATCGTGCTGTCGCTCGCCGCGCTCGCGGTGTCGCTCAACCAGGGGTTCGCCCTGTGGAAAAACATGCGCCCCCGCCCCGAGCGCGGCGGCAACGTCGGCCGCACGGAACTCACGGAAAAGATCGAGGCCGTCGAGGAAAAGCTCAACGCCGCCAGGAACGACCTGCAAAACCAGATCACCGAGGCGCGCACCTACGCACACGACAAGATCCACGATCTCACCGGAGATTTCGCCGGCTTCCGCGGGCTCCACGAAGCGCGCAGCGAGGGCGTGCAAAACCGCATCAACGCGCTGATGGAACTCGTCTACCACATGCGCGGGCAATTCGACCAGGTGTTGGCCGAGCAGCGCGCCAGCACCGCCGCCACGCAGCGTGCCGCGGCGGCCACCGAGGCAGCAGTTCACCTCATGACGGATCGCCACACGGCGAGCGCGGAATGAGAAATGCAAAATGCAGAATGCAGAATGCAAAAGTCCGGAAGACGGAAAGCCGCCTTTTGTTCCCACTGCTTCCTGATCGTCAAATCTGAACCTTCCCCTTACGCCTACCACTGGCTGCGACCTCTGAACTTTTGCCTTCTGCCTTCTGCCTTCTGCCTTTTCTTCCCATGACCAACGACCCCGAACGCGCCCTGCTCCAGAGCTTGTCCGACTCCACGCCGTACCTGGTGCCCGAGTACACGCTCTTCACCGAAACGTGCAACCGCCTGACCCGCGTGCTGACCTACGACGCCTTCCGCGACCTCCTCCACAAGGCCAAGGACAAACGCCGCGCCGACAGCCAGTCGAGCGAGGACGGCCTGCGCTGGGGCATCACGCCCGACGGCCTGTTCCGCCTGCGGCAGATGCCCTGACTTCTTCCCCCGTGAGCCCCTTCAGCCGCAACACCAAACTCGCCAGCCTCTCCCCCGCGCAAAAGGATGAACTGGCGTCCTGGCTGCTCGATGAGAACCTGTCCTACCGCGACACCGCCGAGCGGTTCGGGAAGACCTTCGGCTTCCCGGTGTGCATCGGCACGATCATGAACTTCTGGCACAAGGAATGCGTGCCGCGCAAGCTGCTGCGGTCCGCGGAGGTCGCCAGGTCCCTGCAAACGGTAGCGACTTCCCTGCAGGAGGATTGGCAGGGGGTGAACGCACAACTCCTCGGCCAGCGCATCTTCGAGACGCTCGCCGGCCCGGAGGTGGATCTGAAAGCGGTGTCCGCGCTCGGCACGGTGCTCGAAAAGGTCAAGACCCGCGCGCTGCACGAGAAATCGCTGGCCGCGCGGCTCGCCGCCGAGAAGCGCCGCGACAAACAGCGGGAACGCCAGTTGGCGTTCGCACGTGAGAAGTTCGAGTTCGACGCCGTCGCGGCGGTGCTCAAGCAGTCGGGCAGGGTCAAGAAGATTTCTACCGATCCCGCCCTGTCCTCCGACGAGAAGCGCGAACAACTGCGCCGCCTGCTTTTCCCGCAGACGTTCGAAGGACCGCCGGCGTGAAAGCAGAAATGCCTCTCGCAAAGGACGCGAAGGACGCGAAGGAAGAGAAGAAGGCACCAGAAGAAAATCTGTTCCTTCCCCTTCTTTGTTTTCCTCCTTTGCGTCCTTCGCGTCCTTTGCGAGAGGCATTCTGAATCGTCCATGAAAACCAACCCCGGCCTGCACTTCCGCCGCTACCAGCTCGCGTCGTTCGTGGACCATTCCACCAAGACGATCATCGAGCATTGGAGCCGCCAGATCGGCAAGAGCTACACCTACGCGGCGTGGGCGGTGGACCGGCTGCTGCGCCGTCCCGGCCGGCTCGTGACCGTGTTGTCCAACTCGCGCGACAACGGCGCGGAATTCGTCGCCAAGGTGCGCGAGGTCTGCGACCGCATGGGCGAGATCATCGACGGTCTCGAACAGGACGACAACGCCGCCGAACTCGACCGGGGCGCGGCGCTCTCCGAGGATGTGAAGTTCGCCAACATGCGCTTCGAGGTGCGGATCACCGTCGGCGGCCGGACCGGGCGCATCAAGGTGCTCGCCGCCAACCCGCGCACGGCCCGGGGGTTCTCGGGCGACCTGATCCTGGACGAGTTTGCCTTTCACGAGGACAGCGCGGCGATCTGGGCGGCGGCGGAACCCATCATCTCGTCGCACCCGGATTTTCTCTGCCGCATCCTGTCCACGGGCAACGGGCGGCGGAACATGTTCTACCAGCTCATCAGCGAGGGGCGCATCCGGTACCGGCGCATCCGCCGCTCGGACGCGTGGGCGATGGGCGACCTGCGCATCTACAGCCAGATCGACGGGAACGAGATCACCCCGGACGAGGCGCGCGCACAGGCCAGCGACCAGCGCGCCTACGCGCAGAACTACGAGTGCGCCTTCGAGGACGAGAACGCCGCGCTGCTGACCCAGGAACTGATCTCCGCCGCCGAGCGCGCGGACGGTGGGGTGACCATCGACCGGCAGGACTGGACCCCGGCGAGCCTCGCGCGGATGGCACGCGCGGCCGGGCGGCTGGAGGCCGGCGTGGACGTGGGCCGCACGCGCGACCTGACGGTGGTCACGGTGCTGGCACACGCCGGGGCGACCCGCGAGTGTATCGCCATGCTGGAGATCGAGAACCTGCGCCTGCCCGAGCAGCAGCGGCGGCTGGACGCGGTGTGCCGGATGCCGGGTTTCGCGGCGATGGAGATCGACATGACGGGAGTGGGCACGGGGCTGTTCGAGTACGCGCAGCGCGACAACGGCCCGCGGGTGCGCGGGGTGCATTTCGCGTCCACGGAGCCGGTGACGGCACGGGTCCAGGCCGAGGGCCGGAAGGCTCCGAAGGCGCGCGTGACGGAGATCATGGCGACGGACCTGGTGGGGGTGTTCGAGGATCGCGGCATCACGATCCCGGCCGACGTGCGGTTGCGCGACGACTTGCGCAAGCCCGAGAAGATCACCAGTCCCGGCGGGAGGGTCTCCATCGCGGCGGCGCGGGACGCCGGGGATCACGCGGACCGTTTCTGGAGCCTGGCGCTGGCCGTGCGCGCGGGCAAGCGCCGGGGTGAGCCGTTTGCGTATCAGGCGGTGGCGGCGGGGGTGCCGGGACGAGCGCGGGCGGTGCTTTGAGGGGGCAGAGGTGGGACTGTTGGGACTGTTGGGACCGTTGGGACTCGGGGACCCACCCGTCGCACCCGTCCCACCGTCTGCCTGCGTCCCCCGCCCAAAAAAAGC
>CAXTOX010000116.1:0-8781 GCA_964245885.1 uncultured Chthoniobacterales bacterium
GTAGAGCACTACCTTGACACGGTAGGGGTCACAGGTTCGAACCCTGTATCGCGCATTCCTCCGGGGCCGAGCTACTCCCGGAGAGCCGTTCCATCGACGGATGCCGGTGCGTTGCGCCTGTCTTCACGCTGATTGGCCGGGATGCCTGGCCTCCTCAAGGGGGAAGAATTTTACGGCCTCCGAGGCGGATGGCGAACGAACAGG
Organism: uncultured Chthoniobacterales bacterium; assembly: GCA_964245885.1. GTDB lineage: Bacteria > Verrucomicrobiota > Verrucomicrobiia > Chthoniobacterales > SZAS-18 > CAHJWO01. Next base: position 205 of record CAXTOX010000116.1, read on the forward strand.
AGACGTTTGTTTCCGCCCACAACTTCAACCGAGGAGAATGCCCATGCCACGAGGTGACAAGTCCGCTTACACCGATAAACAAAAGCGTCAGGCCGAGCACATCGAAGAAGGCTACGAACAGCGGGGAGTGCCCGAAGCCGAGGCCGCGAGCCGTGCTTGGGCAACCGTGAACAAAATCTCCGGGGGCGGCAAAAAGAGCGGTTCCGGGCGCGGAAAACCCGAGAACAAGGCTCCTGCGAAGGCCGGCGGCAAAAAAGGGGGTGCTGCTTCCGCCAGGCGTCCCGCTTCAGCCCGCTCCGCCTCCGCGCAGAAGGCGGCGTCCACGCGGCGAGCCAAGACGGCCAAGTGAGATTTTTTCGCCCGCGAGCGCGAGGTTCATTCTGATGAGCAACTGCAAAACCGCCGGTTGAACATGTTGCCCACCACTCCGGTCCTGCTGCTCGATCTCCCCGTGCTGGAACGCAACTGCGCGGCCATGCAGGCCCGTGCCCGCGCACACGGCGTACGGTTGCGGCCTCACCTTAAAACGGCCAAGTCCGCGGCCGTCGCCGCCGTCGCCACGCGCGGAGGGTTTGGCGGGATCACCGTTTCCACGGTGGCGGAGGCTGCCTACTTCGCGTCGCGGGGTTACCCGGACCTGACCTACGCGGTCGGGATCGTTCCCGGCAAAATCCCGCCGCTCGCCGCCGTGATCCGCGCAACCGGCGCGGCCATCACCTTGATCTCCGACGACGCGAGCCTGATCCGCGCGGCAGACAAGGCCGCGCTGGCGAACGGCCAGACGTTCCCGGTGCTGGTTGAACTCGACACCGGCGGTGGGCGTGGCGGCGTGGCCCTGGACGGCCGCGACCTCCTGCCTCTGGCGCGAACGGTCGCCAATTGTCACGCGTTGCGGCTCGCGGGCGTGTTGACCCACGCCGGACACAGCTACCACGCGCAGGGGGTAGCCGGGATTCGCCGGATCGCCGAACAGGAACGCGCCGGGGCCGTCCTGGCAGCCGAACGCCTGCGCGCGGCCGGGCTGCCTTGCGAGACGGTGAGCGTCGGTTCCACTCCGACCGTCATCCACGCCGAAACCCTGGCGGGCGTCACCGAGATTCGGCCCGGCGTGTACACGTTTTTCGACCTGCAACAGGCGGCACTGGGCGTCTGTACGGAAACGGACATCGCCGTGTCCGTGCTGGCTACCGTGATCAGCCACAACCGCCGCAGCCGGCGGGTGCTCATCGACGCCGGTGCGCTGGCACTTTCAAAGGATGTCGGCGCGTCGGAGTTTCGGCCGGCCGTTGGCTACGGACTGGTCCGGCCGGTGCGCGGGGGCAGTCTGCCGGTGGATGGTTTGTTCGTGGCCGACGTGCATCAAGAGCATGGCTTCGTCGCCGCCCCCGCCGGCCGCGAGCCGCCGTGGGACGCCCTGCCTCCGGGAACGACCGTGCGCGTGTTGCCGAACCACGCCTGCCTGACGGCGGCGGCGTTCGACCACTACCACGTGGACCGGGGCAACGGCTGGACCGGAACAACGTGGGACAAAGCCGTCGGCTGGTAGGCGGGGCGGAACTCGTGCCGTTTCGCTACGCCGCCGAGCCGGGTTTGCGCACGGACAATCCGCCCGAGAAGGAAGCGCCGTCGTCCATCGCCAACCGGAACGTGCTGAGGTTGCCCTCGATGTGGGCGGTGCCCTTCAGCGCGGCGCGCTCGGACACCTCGACGTTGCCCTCGACCAGGCCGGAGCTGGTGAAGTTGACCACCTTGACCGTGGCGGCGCGGATTTCAGCCTGTTCGCCGATGACCAGATCGTCGCCCTCGATGCTTTCGCCGTCGAACCTGCCCTCGAAAAGCAGTTCGCCTTTGAATTTCATGGTCCCGGTGATCTCGACGGCTTGAGCGACTCTGCTGGTGGGTATCATAGGTTTGAAGCGGAGATTATCGGTAGTTCCCCGGCGCGTCAAACCTCCAGCGCAACTTCGACCCGCCGAAGCGTTGCCCGGGGTTGTCTCAGAGGTGCATTTCCGTCGGGGGATGCCGCGCAGGCACCGTCAGCGATGCGGTTTCGACTCCGGCCAAGTGTTGAGGTATGCTTGCGGCATGAACACTCGTCGTGCGTTGATCTTGTCTCTTGCCCTGTGCCTGTTCGCGGCCCGGGCGGTCGCTGCTCCTGACATCTACCCTGCACCGGAGCAAGCGCCGGCCGACCTGACAGCGGCGCTGCAAACGGCCAGCGCCACGCACCGCAGGGTCCTCCTCGATTTCGGCGGTAACTGGTGCCCCGACTGTCGGGCGCTCGACTCTTACTTTCACGATGCCACCAACGCGCCTTTGCTGGAGGCGGGTTATGTCCTGGTCCACGTGAACATCGGGCGGGTGGACCAAAACCTGGACATCGCCGAGCGCTACGAGGTCCCGTTGAAGAAGGGGGTGCCGGCGCTCGCGGTGCTCGACACCGACGGCAAGCTGCTCTACAGCCAGAAGACGGGCGAGTTTGAAGCGATGCGCCGCATGCAGTCCGACGTGGTCACCGATTTCCTGAAGCAGTGGAAGCCCGACGCAACAAAGTAGATTTTGCCCAAATCGCACTCCCAAAAGCATCGCTTTGGGAGCAGGCGGTTCACTGCCAAGAGATCACGTCGTCCACCCCGAAATCCGCGTTTTTGTCTGAACCTTGACCGCCTTCCAGATCCTTGCCCAACGACCAAACGATCACACCCGACCCGATCGGATCAAATCCGGCGTGTCCCGTGTACGGGTTAGCAACGGAATTATCGTAGTCTGAATCGACCCTGATGAAATAAGTGGTGCCCCAAGGATCGTAGGGTTGCCTGTCTTGTCCGATCCCGTTCGCTGGTTTTGCAAGGTTCTTTGCCGCCGGCATCTCCAGGTACGTGACCCGGCGGGTGTTCAAAGCAAGATCATTGGGCTGCCCGTTGCATAGTAGAACATCCATCAACCCGCTCGCTAAGGGGCCACTAGGTCCGTAAGTCACATCTTGCGTCCCGTTGGAACTGTCGGTCGAAGTCACCGGATACACGCCGTAATCGGTCTGAAAGCTTTTTACGGCACTTACGATCTGCACTTCGGTGTTCTTCGCCTGAACCTTGCGGGCGTTGGTCATCACCGAACCTGCCACCGGCAGCAAGATGCCTGCCAAGACGGCGATGATCGAAATGACCACCAGAAGTTCGAGCAGGGTAAAAGCTCTGAGTGAGCCAGAGGTCGATGGAAGCAGGTTCATTCGCAAGAAATTCTAGTTGAGGGACAACGACGGCCAGAGCACGAAGTGGAGTCAATCCACAGCGTGGCTCCGGCCGCGAAAAGCCGTCGGCAGTTTCTACGCAAGCCTGTATTGCGTCAAGCGCTGTCCGGGACAACTGGCCCGGCGGCATTGTCGGAACCGGACGGCACTATCCGGCCCCGCAGGAAACCACGGAAATCATGGTTACTCCTTCCGGCGCAGACGCCGCTGAAAACCGAGCAGCATCCCGGCCTCACCCAGCATCATCGCCCAAGTGCTCGGCTCCGGCACGCCGGTGACCGGCACGGTAAAAGCATCAACGCCAAGTATGAAGGTGTCAGGCCCGGAAGATGATCGTGCTGTTCGAACGGGTGGCGAACCACACGGCCTGGGACCATCCGTGGATCGCCAACAAATCCTGGTACAAGCAGGACGACGCGGGCCACCTCATCAGTCCACCCAAAACCGGGTTGCTCAACGTGGCGGCCCTCAACTATGACAACATGGACATGCGCAACGCCATGATCGACGCGATGAGGTACTGGGGCTACCAGGCCAACATCGACGGCTACCGCTGCGACGCGGCGGACTTCATCCCTGCGGGCTTCTGGCAGCAGGCCAGCTACCCGGGGTTTGCGCGCCAAGACTTTGTGCTGGTTTTTCACGGGCTGCGTTCCACAGCGGTGACACTCAGCGGCTCTGATTGACGGTCGTCTTGGGTTCAAGAATGCGGGCGAAAACTTCTCTCTCCGTGCTCGGCAATGACGCGTTGTTCTCGGAGAGTGTTCCCGCCGGGAATCGAACCCGGATCAAAGGTTTAGGAAACCTCTATTCTATCCGTTGAACTACGGGAACTTCTGTCCTGCAACAACTCACAGTGTGCATCCTTTTTGGGGAGCTTGGGGCCCCCGGTGTTCGGCGTTGTTTGCGCTCGTTCATACCACATCGGCAAGATGGTTGCCAGTGAGGCAAATCACACCTGGCTGGAGTAGTATCTCGCCATCTCGTGCGGCGTTTGCCAACGGCGCGCCTGCCAACATTCGCGGGATGCAGCGCCACAAAGAGCAACAAAGGATGGCCAAGTAGATTATATTCAGGTATTAATCCCTTGTTCCGAGAGCGAAACAGCGATCCAGAATGTACCCCCCAGGCGGCAAGATGGGTTCGGACGAACCGGTGCCGGGTCCGGGTTCTCCGAAGGTCAGGCGGCGCGTTAGCAACGCGGCGTCCGACGCGGCGTCTGCTTCTGTCTCCGCCCCACTCTCCGAGCAGGCGAAGAGTGGTCTGGGCGCACCGACCGAGCCTTGGCCGGGCTTGGGCGCGGCATCCTCCCAACCTGCTTGGGCAGAAAAGTACCGGCAAGTCATGGAACAAGCCGGCCCGCCGGTCATTCTCCTCGACGAGTGGGGCAAAATGATCCATCTGGCGGCGGCGGGGCGCTTCCTGACGTTCAGCACCGGCGAACTGACCCGCGACCTCTTGGAAGCCGTGCACCCGGCCTTGCAGAAGCCTTTGCGCGCGGCCCTGGAACGCGCCCGCCTCTCGCAACGGCCAGAAGTTGTCCCGGGTTCCACCGTCCACCTCGGCGGCGAACCCCTGAAGGTGCGGTTCCACGTTTCTCCGCTGCGGGAAACTTTGCCTGGGCACCTGCTGGTCACCATCGAGGCGCATCCACCGGCCCCCCCAGCGCAGAGCACCAGCCCCGACGAATCCGGGAGCGGGCAAGTCCCGTCCGAGGCGGAGCAGCTTCGCTCACAACTCGATGATCGCATCACGCAGCACGCGGCGGTGGTGGAAGGACACGAGGCGTACACGCAAGAACTCCAGGCCGTGAACGAGGAACTGCGCGTGGCCACGGAGGAGTTGGAAGCCAACCGGGAGAAATTCCAGACGCTCAACCTGGAACTGACTGCGGCCAACCAAACGCTGACCGCCAAGCTCGACGAACTCGGCCACGCCAACGGCGACCTGCAAAACCTCATGGCTGCCTCGGCCATCGCCACGGTGTTCCTGGACCGCGAGCTGCGCATCACCCGCTACACCCCCGCCGCCACGCCGCTTTTCCGCGTCGTGGAAAGCGATGTCGGCCGCCCGTTGACCGACCTGTGTCACCAGGTGGACTATGCCGAGTTGGCAGCCGACGCCGCGCAGGTGCTGGCCCATCTCAGACCGGTCGAGCGGGAAATCGGCGGGAACGAGGGAGAATGGTTCCTCGCCCGGCTGCTGCCCTACCGCACGGTGGACGACCGGATCGCCGGGGTCGTGCTGACCTGCTTGAACATCACCGAGCGCAAACAGGCCGAGGCGCATCGGCAGGCCAGTGACGCCGCCCAGCGAATCGGCAAGGCGCGCGGCGAGTTCCTCTCGCGCATGAGCCACGAACTGCGCACGCCGCTCAACGCCATCCTCGGGTTCGGCCAGCTCCTCAAACTCGGCAGCCGCAACGAGCAGGACACAGCGGCGCTCGGCCTCATCCTCAAGGCGGGCCGTCATCTGCTCTCGCTGGTCGACGAGGTGCTCGACCTGACCCAGGTCGAAGGGGGCGAACTGCGCCTGTCGTTCGGCCGGGTAGACCTCGGGCGGCTCGCCCGGGAATGCCTGCAGTTGATCACCCGGCTGGCGGCGGCGCGGCACATCGTCTGCGAGGTGGAAGAAAACGGCGGACCGCCGCCGTTGCTCTGGACGGACGAACAACGCCTGCGCCAGGTGCTGCTCAACCTGCTCACCAACGCGGTCAAGTACAACCGGCCGGGGGGACGGGTGACGCTGAGTTACGGCCGGGAGGCAGACGGACAGTGCCGGATCGACGTCCGCGACACCGGTATCGGGATCGCGGCGCAAGACGTTCCCCGGCTCTTCACGCCGTTCGAGCGGCTGCAGCACCAGGATGGGGAGATCGAAGGCACCGGGTTGGGTCTGGCCATCACGCGCCAGATGGTCGCGGCGCTCGGTGGAACGGTCGAGGTGGAAAGCGAACCGGGGCAGGGGAGCCGCTTCTGGATCAAGCTGCCTTTCGGTCAGTTGCCGGCCGCGCCCGCGGAGGAAACCCCCGTTCCACCGCCTGCCGCCGAGGCGCTCGCGGCCAGACACGACATCACGCTGCTGTGCATCGAAGACAACGCTTCCAACCTGGACTTGGTGCAGACCGTGGCGGCGCGGCACTGGCCGCATTGGCGCTTTCTGTCGGCCCGGGATGGCCGCACGGGCCTTGAACAGGCGCGGCGGCATCATCCCAACCTGATCCTCCTGGACCTGCAACTGCCGGATCATCCGGGCGATTGGGTGCTGGCCGAGTTGCGGCGCGACCCTCGCACGGCGCGTCTCCCTGTGATGGTGCTCAGCGCGGACGCCACCGCCCGGAGCCGGGAGAAACTCCTCGCCGGAGGGGCGGCAGAGTTCCTGACCAAGCCTTTCCGGATCGCCGATTTCGTCCAGGCGGTGCAGAGAACCGTGCGCCTCTCCGCACCGGGTTCCCGGGAGGATGGGTGACAAGGGGTCTCGTGCTGGCTCGCCGCCGCTGGTCAATGAGACAAACAGGACGGATGGGACGGATGGGACCGATGGGACCTATTTGTCTCATTCGTCCCATCCGTCCTGTTCGGCTTCAACGCTTGGTGCGAAATTCCGTGTTCCGCAGCCCCGAAGGGGCGTGAGGCGATCGCCCGGGGCAACGCCCCGGGTAGGAGAATCAAAAGGCCCTCCGCCCTGCAAGGGCGAGATCGGGCAAAATGGGCACCGCCGCTCGCAGGAGTGTCGCCCTTGCAGGGCTGGACCGACGAGGATGTCGACCCGGGGCGTTGCCCTGGGCGATCGTATGGTGCCCCTTCGGGGCTGGAGAGGGCCGCAGCCATTTCACACCAAGCGTTTCAGCGCGGAATCGGCAGCACGGGGAACGTGCATCCTACCACCGTGCCCGGCCGGACCCCCGCCGCCATGGCCCGCCGCACCTCCAGCGTGCCGCCGATCACCGCCGCGCGGTAGGCCATTGAGCGCATCCCCAGGCCGCCGCCGTCCGACAGCCCTTTTTCCGGCACGCCGACGCCGTCGTCCGTGACGGTGAGCCGCCATTGTCCCTCCACCCGCGCCACGCGGATCTCGATGTGCTCCGCCTCGCCGTGGCGCAGGGCGTTGCTGACCGCTTCCTGCGTGATCCGGTAGAGGTGCGCGGCGCGGGCATTGCCCAAGGCTGGCAGATCAGGGCAAACCACCACGCAGCGCACGCTCCCGGAAGCGTTGAGCCGCTCGGCCATGATGTGGAGCGACGGGCAGAAATTCTCACCCTGGTCACCCGTTTCAAAGCCGCTCAACCCGTGGGAAAGGCCGCGCATCTCCTGGATGGTCTGGTCGAGGATTTCACTCAGTTGCAAGCCGGACTGCATCGGCTTGGAATCAGGCCCCCATTCCTTCAACTGGCGTAAATGCGACCCCAACATCAAGGCGACGGCCACCAGGTTCTGGGAAATGCCGTCGTGGAGATCGCGCGCCAGGCGGGCGCGCTCCTGATCCTGGATGGAGAGCACCTCGTCTTCGAGCTTCCGTCCCCGGGCCAGTTCGCGCTCCAGAGCCAGTTTGCTCAGGCTATGAGCCTTCCGTTCCTCTTGCAGCAAGCGGTCGGCTTCGGCTGCGGGCGCGTCCGCTTCTTCCGTCCGACGGGTTTGGCCGAGTTTGAGCCGGACACGCTTCATGCGCGCGTGCGCGGCGAGCCACTGCTCCCGGACGGCCAGCGCCTCCTCGATCAGTCGGCGGCCCTCCTGATGGATGTCGTCCTCTGCCCTGCGGCGGAAAAAAAACCGGTCGTCGCCAGAAGGCTGGATTACATCCGGCGACTCATCCATCACTCGACTATACCATGAAAAAACTTGCCCCGAAGCCAAGATAAAACGCCGATTTGAGGTACATTCGCCACCGGCGAACCGTGAGCATCCGCCCCCCCGCCATGCAAAACGAAAACGACCCTTCTCTGGAACCCGAAACCGTTGCCGGGGAGAATGCACCCGAGGCTGCTGCCGGGGCAGGACGCGACGGAAGTCTGCCCGCGGTCGGCCCGGACGCGATGGAGGAGGCCAACGCCGATGAGATCGACAACGCGGTGCCCGCCTACGGCTACCGCCGGATGCCGATCGTGGCCCTCGGCGGCTCGGCGGGTTCCATCCAGGCGCTCAAGGCATTTTTCGAGGCGGTGCCTGGCCGGACCGAGGCGGCCTACGTGGTCATCGTGCACCTTTCGCCGGAGCACGAGAGCACGCTGCCCGCGCTGCTCCAGGCCAATACGGCCATGCCCGTGGCCGCGGCGCAGAACGCGGCGTTCCGCGCGGCGACGAAGCCCGGCACGTCCGTCATCGGTCCGC
>CAXTOX010000116.1:8791-12704 GCA_964245885.1 uncultured Chthoniobacterales bacterium
GCCGCGGCGCAGAACGGTGACCTGCTCAGGAAGGACCATGTGTACGTCATCCCCCCGGGCAAGCACCTGACCGTGGTCGACGACCACCTCCGGCTCACCCCGCTCGAATCCGAGCGCGGCCGGCGCGTGGCGGTGGACCTGTTCTTCCGCTCCCTGGCCGATACCCACGGCCCCCATGCCGCCGCCATCGTCCTCTCGGGCGCGGACGGCGACGGGGCGCTCGGCATCAAGCGCATCAAGGAACGCGGGGGGCTCACCATCGCGCAGGAACCGGACGAGGCGGAACACGACTCCATGCCGCGCGCGGCCGCCGCCACCGGCATGGTGGACTGGGTGCTGCGCGTCGCCGAGATGCCCGCGCGGATCATCCAATATTGGGGAAGCGAGGCGCTGCTGCGCCTGCCGACCGAGGAGGGGCCGCAGCCCGCGCAACCGGCGGCACCCTCGCACGACGAGGACGAGCGGGCTTTGCGCGAGATGCTCGTTCTCCTGCACTCGCGCACCGCTCACGACTTCAGCTACTACAAGCGGGCGACCATCCTGCGGCGCATCTCGCGCCGGATGCAGATCAACTCCGTCGTCACGCTGCCCGGTTACCTGACCTTTCTGCGCGCGAACCCCGGCGAGGCGGGCGCGCTCTTGCAGGACCTGCTCATCTCGGTAACCAATTTCTTCCGCGACCGGGAAGCGTTCGCGGCGGTGGAGAAGGAGATCCCCGGGCTTTTCGAGGGGAAGGGGCCGGGCGACGTGGTGCGGGTGTGGTGCGCCGCCTGCGCCTCGGGCGAGGAGGTGTACTCCTTTGCCATGCTGCTCGTCGAGCACGCCCGCACGCTGGAAAACCCGCCCACGCTCCAGGTGTTCGGCTGCGACCTGGATGGACAGGCGATCCAGACGGCACGCGCGGGGATCTACCCGTCCAGCATCGTGGCCGACGTGAGCGAGGAGCGCCTCCAGCGCTTCTTCACCAAGGACGCGCGCGGCTACCGCGTGCGCCGGGAACTGCGCGAGACCGTGCTCTTCACCGAGCACGACCTGCTCAAGGACGCGCCTTTCTCGCGCATGGACCTGATCTCCTGCCGGAACCTGCTCATCTACTTCGACCACGACGCGCAGAGCCGGGCCATGGACATCTTCCACTTCGCCCTCAAGCCCGAGGGGCGGCTCTTCCTCGGCAACTCGGAATCCGTGGACGAATCGAAGGGTCTCTTCGGCCCGCTCGACAAGAAGCACCGCCTCTATGTGCGCCGCTCCGTCCCGCGTCTGGGCGGCCTGCCGTTGCGCACCGACGCCAGCACGCTGCTGCGCGCCACGCGGGCACCGGGCAAGGACACCCCGGTGGTGCCCGGCGCGTCCCTGACCCGGGGCGTCGGCGTGTCTTTCACCTCGCCCACCTCCCCCGCCGACACCGACGAGCGGGCGGCGCTGACGGAACTGCACTTCAAACTGCTGGAGCGCTTGGCACCGCCGTCGGTCGTGATCAATGAGCAGCAGGACATCGTCCACCTTTCCGAACACGCCGGCCGCTTCCTGCAAGTGGTGGGTGGCGCGCCGACGAGCAACCTGTTGCGCATGGTCAACCCCGCGCTGCGAACCGACCTGCGCTCCGCGATCTTCCGCGCCGCGGAGACCCACGAGGTCGTGGACGTGTCCGGCGTGGCCGTCCAGTTCGAGGGCGCGCCCAAGACGGTGGATCTGCGTGTGATGCCCGCTCCCGAACTGGCCCCCGGCTACCTGGTGGTCACCTTCGAGGCGCGCGACCCCGGGACGGCGGAAGCGGCGAGCCTGCCCAGGCGGCTGGATGCCGAGAGCGTCGTACGCCACCTGGAGCAGGAAGTCGAAAACCTGCGCGGGCAGTTGCGCAACACGGTGGAACGCTACGAGGTGAGCATGGAGGAATACCGCGCCAGCAACGAGGAACTCCAGGCCATGAACGAGGAACTGCGCAGCGCCTCGGAGGAACTGGAAACCAGCCGGGAGGAACTCCAGTCCATCAACGAGGAGCTGAGCACCGTCAACATGGAACTGAAAAGCCGGATGGAGGAGGTCGGCCACGTCAACGGGGACTTGCAGAACTTCATGTCGGCCACCGACATCGCCACCGTCTTCCTGGACCGTGACCTGCGGGTGATGCGTTATACCCCGGCGTCGGTGGGATTTTTCAACCTCATCCCCACCGACGCGGGCCGGCCGCTGGTCGACCTGAAGTTCCAGGTGGAGTACCCCGAGCTGATCGCCGACGCGCAGGCGGTCCTGCGCACCCTCGTGCCGGTGGAGCGGGAGGTGGGCAGGGTGGAGGGCGGCCGGTGGTACCTGGCGCGGCTGCTGCCCTACCGCACGGCCGACGACCACATCGGCGGCGTGGTGCTGACCTTCGTGGACATCACCGCGCGCAAACGGGCGGAGGAGGCGGCCCAGACGGCGCTCCAGAAGGCCGAACAGGCGCAGGACGAGGCCGAGGTGGCCAACCAGTCCAAGGACCAGTTCCTGGCCGTGCTCAGCCATGAACTGCGCACCCCCCTGACCCCCATCGTCATGGCGGTGGGTATGCTCACGGCCCGGACCGACCTGCCGCCGGTGGTCCGCGCCGCCCTGGAGATGATCGAGCGCAACGTCCGCCTGGAGACCCGCTTCATCGACGACCTCCTGGACATGACGCGCATCACCCGCGGCAAGATGGAGATCGTCTACCGGGAAGTGGAACTGCACGAGGCGGTTCGGCAAGCGGTGGAAATCAGCTTGCCGGATCTGACGAACAAGGCGCAAGAGCTGGCCCTCCACCTCGACGCGGGGGAACACCGCTTGAGCGGTGACACGGCCCGGCTCCAACAGGTGTTCTGGAACCTGCTCAAGAACGCCAGCAAGTTCACGCCGGAGGGCGGGCGGATCACCCTGCGCTCGCGCAACGAACCCGGCCGGGTCGTGGTGGATGTCGCCGACACGGGCATCGGCCTGGAAGCGGACGCCATCGAGCGCATCTTCCATCCGTTCGAGCAGGCGAATCCCACCATCGCCGGGCAGTTCGGCGGCCTCGGGTTAGGCTTGGCCATCGCCAGGGCGACGGTGGAAGCCCACGGGGGCGAACTGCGCGCCAGCAGCCCCGGGCATCAGCAGGGAGCCACGTTCACCGTGAGCCTGCCCCTGGCCGCTCCCCGGTAGTGGAGGTCGTCGAAAAGTACATCGGACCCGGGTAAGGAAACCCCGCATTCTTTTCCAAGCACCGGTGCCAGCCGCCACGAATCAGCCGCCATCATGAGCGAAGCGACCGTTTCCAAACCACCCGACGCTTTGCGTATCTTCGTGGTGGAGAACCACCCGGACACCCTGTTGTACCTGCAAATGTACCTGGAATGCATTGGCCACACGGTTGCCTCGGCCCGCACCATCGAGGACGCGCTGGCCGGCATGACCGGGGCCGAATACGACGTGCTGATCTCCGACATCGGCCTGCCCGACGGCAGCGGCTGGGAACTGCTGCCCCGGGCCCAGGCCCGGTTGGATCGACCGATTTTCGCCATCGCCATGAGCGGTTTCGGGTTGAGCGCGGACCACGAACGCAGCCGGCAGGCGGGGTTTCGTTATCACCTGCTCAAGCCTTTTCGCCCTGAAGAGTTGAACGGCATGTTGCAGGAAGCGGCACTGGAAACGGCCCCGTTGTCCGTTCATTAGACCTCCGGCTAAATTCTGTCCTCATCGGCGGGACTTTTGCCGGGGGTCTACTGAGAACGAGGCTTGTCCCGCGCCTCCTGACCGTCTGGCGTACCGCTCGGGTGGTCGAGCCACGGACCCACCGCCTTCGGAACTTGGGGCGTGGCTTCGTTCACGCGGACGAGCAACAGCCCATCGCCGGCTTCTTGTCTGTACACCCGTTTTCAGGATGGTCGAGGCGTTCGCCGCCGTCGGCAGATCAGACCCG
>CAXTOX010000117.1:0-1315 GCA_964245885.1 uncultured Chthoniobacterales bacterium
CCGTGCGTGGGCACCCCGGAGCGGGTCAGCGTGACGTTTCCTCTCCTCGCGGGCGATGTGGAGCCGGGTGCCACGCTCATGCTCGACGACGGCAACCTCCTGCTCTCCGTGCTCGAAACCCACGGCGGCGCGAACGGCGAGATCCTCGCCCGCGTCACGCGCGGCGGCACGCTCTCCAGCAACCGCGGCCTCAACCTGCCCGGCCGGCGTGTTCACCTGCCGTCGATCACCGACAAGGACGAGGCCGACGTCGATTTCGCCGTGGCCGAGGGGTTTGATTTTCTCGCGTTGTCGTTCGTGCAATCGGCCGGGGACGTGCGCGGCCTCCAGCGGCTCCTGGCCGCGCGTGGGTCGGACATTCCCGTCATCGCCAAGATCGAGAAAAAGAGCGCGCTCGACGACATCGAGGCCATCGCCGCCGCGGCCTACGGCGTGATGGTCGCGCGCGGTGACCTCGCGTTGGAAATGAGCCTGCCGGAAGTGCCCATCGCCCAGAAGCGCATCATCGCCGTGTGCCGCCAGGCGGCGTGTCCAGTCATCACCGCCACGCAGATGCTCGAATCCATGACGCACGCCCCCAAGCCCACGCGCGCCGAGGCGACGGACGTGGCCAACGCGATCTTCGACGGCACCGACGCCGTGATGCTCTCGGGCGAATCCGCCATGGGCGGGTTCCCCGTGGAAACCGTGGCGACCATGTCGGCCATCGCCGCGCGGGCGGAGGCGGCGTGGACCGACGGCGAGTTGCCCTGCCCGCCGCCGCTGGAGGAGACGGGCGAACTGGGAAGCGTCGTCGCGCGCGCCGCCAAGGATATCGCCACGTCGCTCGACGCCCGCGCGATCATCACGCACACGACCAGCGGCTCGACGACACGGCGCGTGGCGTGCCACCGCCCCTGCATGGAGCTGCTCGCCCTCTGCACCGACGAACGCATCCGCCGCCGCCTGACCCTGACCTGGGGCGTCGAGAGCGAGCTGGCCGAGGAGATCCACGGCACGGCGCACATGGTCCGGCTCGCATTGCGCGCGGCGGTGGCGCGGGGCGTGGCGCGGCCGGGCGAGAACGTCGTGATCGTCGCGGGCACCCCGTACCGGGTCAGCGGAAGGACCAACCTGATCAAGGTCGAAACCGTGCCGCCGGCCGGCCAGGAAGTCCCGGACGAGTTCTGACCCGTGGCGACGATGCACTTTCGCCAGGCCGGCCCGGAGGACGCGCCGGCGTTGCTGGACCTGATGCGGCCGTTCTACGAAACGGAAGGTCTCCTGTTCGACCCGGAGCGCATCTCCTACCGAGACCTACTGGAGTTCTTCTTCC
>CAXTOX010000117.1:1325-12569 GCA_964245885.1 uncultured Chthoniobacterales bacterium
GCGTTGCGGACGTTGCTGTCCGACCCGAATCTAGGTCAGGCGTGGCTGATCGAGGCGGACGGCGCGACGGCCGGGTACTTCGTGCTGGCGTTCGTGTTCGTGCTGGAGTTCGGCGGCCGGTGCGCGTTCGTGGATGAACTGTATGTCCGGCCGGAGTGGCGCGGGCACGGCCTGGGCACGGCGGCGCTGGCGCACGCCGGGGCAGTCGGCGCGGCGTCGGGGTTGTCGGCGTTGCGGCTGGAGGTGGACCACGCCAACCCGAACGCGGAACGCCTCTATCGCCGGGCCGGTTTCGAGCGGCACGCGCGGTCGATCCTGACGCGACGGCTTCTCAGATGATCCGGTAGCCGTTGGCGCGCAGGACGGTCAGGATCGTCATGGTCGCGACGGAGAACACGAGGAGCGTCGTCTCCAACAGGCGCGAGCGTTCGGACAGTTGCGCGAGCACGATGTACACCGGCACCGTCGTGCACAGGTAGCGCGTCACGGCGTCGCCCGGCGTGGCCACGACGTAGAGGGTGGCCAGCGCGAGGGTCAGCGCGGCGTAGCTCACCCTGCGCAGGGTAAACAGCCCGATCAACGCCGCCGCCACGACGACCCCCAGCAGCGGCATGGAAACGTCCACGTAGATGCCGTCGAGCCCGTGCCATTGGCTGGCCAACGCGTCCCAGGGCCAGCGCAGGGTGCCGCCCCAGCCCGCCACCATCGTTTTTTGCTGCGCTCGCCAGTCGCCGAAGCGGATTTGCAGGAACAACAGGAACGCGGCCTGTCCGACGACCGGCCCCGCCACCGCCGCCGCCGCCCGCCACCACCACGGTCGGCCCGGCGCCCGGCCGCACGCGCAACGGGTTTCCACCCATTTCTGGGCCGCCTCGACGAAGAGAAACCCCGCCAGGAACAGGCCTGGCGTCCGGGTCAACGCGGCAAAGAAACCCCATCCGCCCGCCGCCAGCCAACGTCCTCGCCGCGCGGCGAGCAGGCAGCCGACCGTCGTCACGAGAAACAGCGATTCCGTGTACACCTCGCCGAACCACATCGTGCCCGGACAGAACAACAGGAACAACACGGCGCGCTCGGCGACCGCGGCCGAACGCGTCTCGCGCGCGGCCAGCCGCCAAAGCCCCAGACAGGCGGCGTACAGCGCCGCGAGGGAGATCGCGTAACCGGTCAGCCGCGCGTCGAACCCGAGCAGGGTGCCCGCGCGGATCAGCAGCGGATAGAGCGGGTAGAAACCGGCGCTGGATTGCCCGTGCGGATCGTAGGCGTAGCCCTGGTCGACGATGCTCAGATACCAGTTGGCGTCCCAGTTGGAGAAGCGTTCGATCCACGATCGGGAGCGCACCGCGAAAAACCCCTGGGCCAGCACGGTGTGGGACAACGCCGCGACCGCCAGCACCAGCAGGCGCGACAGCAAGAAGAGTCCCGTCACACGGACCAGCGCGCCCGCGTCGAGGCGCGGCACGACGGCCCGGGGAATGGCGGCGGGAGAGGTGGACATGAACGGGTCAGAAGCTGCCACCGTCCGTGGTCGGCAGGAAGAGATCGAGCGCGAGCAGCCGCCCCGCGATGGGGCGTTCGCCCGCGGCATTGGCGGGATGGTAGCGCGCGAAGGTCAGCGTGAGTTGGTTGGAGCCGCGGTGCAGGTCCAGGGCGTACTGGCGGGAGATTTCCTCGTGCGCGCCGAGGTGGATTTCCTCCAGGGTTTGGCCGTTGCAGGCGATGGTGATCGTCTGGTCCGGGAAGGGGTTGCGGAGGCGGAATTCCACGCGGGCGCGTGTCAGCTCCGACCAGATTTCCAGCGTGCTCACCGGCCCGAGCACCTGGCGGAATTTTGTCCGGCCGTCGCGGGGGTCGTCCCATTCGAGTCGGCCGACGTTGCCCAGGTGCACGACCGTCGACGCCTCCTGGAAGAACTCCTCCCACCCGAGCCGCCGCCCGCCGGCGGAGGCGCTCATCAGCGCGAAGGCAGGTCGGAATTTCCCCTGACCGGATCGGTACGCGCGCACGTCCAGCCAGCCGGCGGCGAGCAACGCCACGCCGAGCGCGAGGGCGACGAGCGCGTCCCCGGTTACTCCGCGACGGTCGGGCGAGGAGAAAAAGCGGTGGATGGTCATTGGCCGGTTCGCATCCTCGCAAGACTGCCCGGCCGCCGCAAGCGCGCGGTGCCATCCACCTGACACCCCCCGTTTGTGCTTGCCGCCCCCGTGCGCCTGCCGCTAGGTTGCGGGCCTTTCCGCCGTGGAGTCTCCCGTCCAAGCTTCTTCCCTGCCTGCTGCCCCGGCGTCCCGGCCACCGCTGGCGCGGACCGATTTTCTCTGGTCGGCCGTGATCTTCGTGGCCGCGCTGTTCGTCTTCTGGTACTCGCCGGTGGTCTTCGACAGCGACTCGCGCTACACGCTGCTGCTCTCGGAGAGCCTCGTGACCCGGGGCAGTTTCCTGCTCGACGGCTACGGCCTGCCGCACAACCAGCCGATCTCGTACAGTTCGACCCTGCTCGACGGGGTGGATTACCAGATCGAGATCGTCGACAGCCACTTCTACTATTACTTCCCGCCGGGCAGTTCGGTGTTGTCCGCCCCGTTCGTGCTGGCGCAGGATGCCGCCGGCAAGGGGGTCATCAAGAGGGGCACGTGGGATGTCGTCCGGGAACGCGGCAACCAGCACTTCATCGCCTCGTTCCTGATGGCGGGGCTGGCGGCGATCTTTTATCTCACCGCGCGCCTGCTCCTGCCCGTGGGCTGGAGCGTGGTCATCGCGCTGGGCGCGGCGCTGGGCACGCAGGTCTACAGCACGGCCTCGCGGGTGCTGTGGAACCACACCTGGGGCATCGCGCTCCTGGGTGGCATTCTGTGGCTGCTGCTCGCACGCGAAACGGGGCGGCTCAAAAAACTGCCGCCGGTCCTGCTGGCGACCCTGTTGTCGTGGGCGTACTTCGTGCGGCCGACCAACAGCCTGTTCATCATCGGCATCACGATCTACGTGGGATGGTTCCACCGGGAAGTCTTCCTGCGCTACGCCGTGACGGGGGCGGCGTGGTTCGCGGGGTTCGTGGTGTATTCCTGGGATCATTACGGCGCGGTGCTGCCCGCGTATTTCCGGGGGAACCGGCTGGAAACGAAGACCCTCGGTGAGGCGCTGCTGGGCAACCTCGTCGCGCCCTCGCGCGGGCTGCTGATCTACGTGCCCGTGGTGTTGTTCGTGGCGTGGCTGGTGCTGCGCCACTGGCGGCACCGCGTCTTACCGCGCCTGCTCGTGTTGGCGGCGGGGGTGAGCGTGTGCCAATACGTGGCGGTGTCGTGCTTCGTGCCCTGGTACGGCGGCGGCTGCTACGGGCCGCGCTACACCACCGAACTCGTGCCCTGGATGGTGCTGGTGACGATCCTCGGCGTGGCCGCCGCGCGCCGTCGGCACGCGGACCCCGACATGACGTTCCGCCCGGCGGCCTGGCGCACGGCGCTGGCCACCGGCGGCGTCCTGCTGGCGCTGAGCGTGTTCATCCAGGCGCGCGGGGCCAACGTCGTGGTCACGCGGAGCTGGAACCGGTATCCGCAGACCGTGGACAAACAACCCTCGCGCGTGTGGGACTGGCATTATCCGCAGATCCTCGCCGGCTGGATCAGCCCGCCCGCGCCGGACGCTTTCCCGGTCATCACCACCGGGCAGCGCATCGGCTTCAGCAGCGAGGAAGGCCGGCGCTACCAGCTCGAAGGCTGGAACGCCAGCGAGCCGCGCTGGTGCTGGTCCACCGAACACCGCGCGACGCTGATCTTCGCCGTCGACGGCCCCGCGCCGCAGACGCTGCGGCTGCGCCTCGCCCCGTACGTCCACCCGCCGAAGCTCGCCCGCCAGCGCGTCCGCCTCCGGCTCAACGGCCAGCCCGTGGGCGAACTCAGCGCGGGCGACACCGAACTGCGCGAATACCGCTTTCCTCTGCCCGCCGGGGCGTTGCAGCCCAAGAACCGGCTGACCTTCGAGCTGCCCGACGCCTCGACGCCCGCCTCCGTGGGCGAAGGCTCGGACCAGCGCCTCCTCGGGGTCTCGCTGCAATGGCTCGAACTCGACGGCCCCGGCGCGGTGCCCACGCCGCCCGCCGCCGGCCCGGCCCCGTCCGCGACTCCCGTGCCATGATCGAACCCGTCCCGCCCGCCGTCTCCGACCCCCCGGCCGTCCTCGCCGTCCAGGCCCCGCGCCGGCCGCGCTTCCGGTTCCTGTTGAAGCTGGTTCCCACCGCGGCGCTGCTTGCCGTGACGCTGCTCGCCATGGCGGTGTATTTCCGGCCGTGGCGGGTGGACTGGCGCGCGCCCCTCATCTACACGGGCGACGGGTTGCAGCACATGATGTACACCAAGGGGATCCTGGAGAACGGCTGGTTCCTGTACAACCCGTCGCTCGGCGCGCCGGGCGAGATGGACCTGCGCGAGTTCCCCGGCGCGGACACCCTGCCGGGCGTGCTCACGAAGTTCCTGGGCCTGTTCACGCGCAACCCGGCGCTGATCAATAACCTGCTTTACCTGCTGACGTTCCCGCTGACCTCGCTCGGCGCGTTCCTCGCGTGCCGCGGGATGAGGATTTCCAACGGCCCGGCGATCCTGGCGAGCGTGCTCTACGCGTTCTTGCCCTACCATCTCTGGCGCAGCACCGGGCACCTGTACCTGTCGTGCTATTTCATGGCGGCACCGGCGATCCTGGTGGCGTGGTGGGTCGCCAGCGGCCGGCTGCTCGACCGGGCGGACGGCGGCGGCTGGGGCCGGGTCGCCTTGGCGGTGGCCATCTGCGCGGTGGCCTCGACCTCGGGGGTCTATTACCCATTCTTCGCGGGCCTGATCCTGGGGGTGGCCGGCCTGGTCGCCTTCTGCGCGCGGCGGGATTGGCGGCACGGTGCGGCCGGGCTTGGGCTGGCAGCTCTGGTGGCGGCGGGCATCCTCTTATGCCTGCTGCCAACCCTGCGGTTCCTGCACACGCATCCCCACCCCCCCGCCAGCCAGCGCACGGCGGCCGGATCGGAAATCTACGGCCTGAAGCTCACCCAATTGGTCCTGCCCCCCGACGCCCACCCGCTCCATCTTTTCCACCGGTTCAAGCAGGACTACAACGCGCAGGCCCCCCTGGTGAACGAGAACACCACCGCCGCCCTGGGCGTGGCGGGTGCGGTCGGCTGCCTGCGGTTGCTCGGCTGGCTGCTTTTCCGCCCGTTGGCGCGGACGCACCCGCTCCCGGCGCCCCTCCGCGCCTGCGGGAAATCCTGGACGTGTTCGGCGTGCTTAACGGCGCGGCGCTGCTCTACGGGACCATCGGCGGGGTCGGCATGCTCTTCGCGCTGTTCGTCTCCCCGCAGCTTCGGGGGCTGAACCGCATCAGCGTCTACATCGCCTTCTTCTCCCTGGCCACGGTGGCGGCGTACCTGGACCGCTGGTGCGTGCGCCCGGGGCGTTCGCGGGCGGTGCGGGCGGCAGGCTGGATCGCGCTGGTTCTGCTGCTGGCGCTGGGCCTGCTCGACCAGACGCCGGGACGCTTCGACGTGGCTGCCTACCAGCAAACCGCCCAGGAGTACTACGCGGACAAGGGGTTCTTCGGACAGGTGCAGGGGTCGGTGCCCCGGGGCACGATGATCTTCCAGTTGCCTTACGTGGCGTTCCCCGAGTCGGTCCCGCCAACCGAGGCGATGTGCAGCGACTCGCATTTTCGCGGCTACATCCTGACCCGGGGCCTGCGCTGGAGCTACGGCACGGTGAAGGACGGCCAGACCGACTACTGGCAGCAGCGCGTCACCGCGCTGGCCCTGCCCCAGACGGTGCGGACCCTGGCGCTCGCCGGCTTCGGCGGCATCTTCCTCGAACGCACCGGGTACGACGACCACGGCGCGGCAGCCGACAAAACCTTGCGCGAACTGCTGGGCCCGCCCGTGGCGGAACGCCCGGCGCGGGAGTTCTTCAGCATGGCCAACTACGACCGCGACCTGCGCGCCAGCATGAGCGACGCGCAGTGGCAGGCGGCCTCCGAGAGCGTCCTCCACATGGTCTTCGTACGGTTCGGCGCGGGCTTCACCGGACCCGAATTCAAGGACGGCCACAACTGGTACTGGTGCGGACCCGAGGGGGAAATGACGCTCACCAACGGCGGCGACTCCGTTCGACACGTGCGGATGACCATGAGCGCGCAAACCGGCCGCAGCGACCCGGCCCGCCTCACGATGAGCGGCGTGGGCAGCCCCCTGACGTGGACCATCGGCCCCGCGCTCCAGCTACTGACCGTGACGTTTGACCTGCCGCCGGGCGACTTCGAGGTCCGCTTCACCTGCGACGGACTGCCCATCGAAGCGCCCGGCGACGCCCGCGTGATGGTGTGGAGCCCGGTGGACTTTCAGATCGAGAACGTGGACTCCGCCACGGCGCTGGCCGTGCCCGACGCTCCTGGACAACCGCAGTGACCTGGGGTAGGTAGGCGTGCCGGATGCCCAACTCCTTTTCTTGTCAGTTCGCCCGCGCCTGCGCTCCGTCGGGGCCCCTATGGTAGCCGGCATCGAATCGAACCGTCCGCGCAACGTCGATGCCAAGCGGGCCGCCGCCATCCTCTACGGGGACTGGGGCACGAGCAAGGCCTACGTCATCGGCCTGGCTTTTGCGTTCGCGGGGTATTCCTCGTTCTGGCTGATCCTCGCCATGTGCGGGCTGACGGCCGTCGTCGCCATCAACTACATGGTGATCTGCAAGCATTACCCCGACGGCGGAGGCGTGTACGCGAGCGTCCGGCACCGTTCGGAAATCATCTCCATCGTGGGGGCGTTTTTGCTGATCGCCGACTACATCGTCACGGCGGCGCTGAGCGCGCTGTCGGCGTTCCAGTATCTCGGCGTACCGCACCCGGAGAAATTCGCGGCGTTGGCCATCGCGGGCATCGGCGCGCTGAACTGGTTCGGCCCCAAGCACACCGGCGGGCTGGCGTTCGTGGTGGCGATCCCGACGGCGATTGTCGTGGTGCTGCTGGGTGCGCTCGGGCTGCCGCACCTCGGCGAGGCGTGGCACCACGTCCACGGACTCCACGGAGGCTGGCAGCACAACTGGACGAGCTTTGTGTCCATCGTGCTCGCGCTCTCGGGCGTGGAGGCTGTGGCGAACTCCACCGGCGTCATGCGCCTGGACCCCGGCGGCGACGCGCACCACAAACCGAGCGTGGTCAAGACCAGCACGCCAGCCATCCTGTGGGTGATGGCGGAAGTCGTCTTTTTCACCGCGCTGCTCGGCCTGCTCATGCACGCGCTGCCCGGCATGGAGCAGGTGACAACCCCGCAGCCCTACGACCAGACCATCGACGCCATGCACCCCGCCGTGGCCGCCTCCGGCGACCCCGGCGTGCGCGACTACATGCTGCGCTACATGGGTGAGACCTTCGGCGCCCAGCGGTTCGGCCCGGCGGCGGGGCATACCATCGGCATCGTGGTCAGCGTCGTCTTCGGCGTGCTGCTGCTCTCGGCGGTCAACACGGCCATCGGCGCACTGATCTCCACGCAGTTCCTCATGGGCCGCGACCGAGAGCTGCCCGCGCTTTTCCGGCGGCTAAACAACTGGGGCGTGCCCACGTGGGGGCTGGTCGTTTCGGCGCTGGTGCCGCTCGTGCTGGTGCTCCTCGTCAGCGACCTCTCGGGGTTGGCGGAACTCTACGCGGTGGGCGTCGTCGGCGCGATTGCCACGAATCTGGGCGCGTGCTCGACCGACCGCAAACTCGAACTCAAGGTCTGGGAACGCTCCCTGATGTTCGTGACGTTCCTGGTGATGGTCGTCATCGAGCTGTCATTGCTCATCGACAAGCCGGCGGCCCGGACGTTTGCCGTGACGGTGCTGGCCATCGGGCTGGTCATGCGGGCGCTGGGGCGCGAACAGGCGCAACGCGGAGCCTTCCTGGTGGTGCTGGCGATGGTCGTGGCGCTGTTTGCCTTCGGGGACACCGCCGCGGCGGTCGTGGCGGTGTCGGTCCTGTGCGCGGGCCTGATCCTGCGCGGGCTGCTGGGCGAGCGTCAGATCAAACGGGACGCGAAGAAGGCTAAACTGGCCGGGCTGAACCCGGCGGCGTCGACTTTCCCGGGGATGATGGGTTCGACGTTCCCTGGCCTGGCGGAAGCCACCGGCCGGGAGAAAGCGGGTGAGTCCACCCTGCCCATCGGCAACCAGGAACTCGCCAGCGGCACGCCGATGCTCTGCGCGGTGCGTGGGGTCGGCAAGACGCTCGACTTCGCCCTGGAGGATGCCCGGGAGAGCCACCGGCCGCTGTACCTGCTCTTCGTGCGGGAGCAACCGGTCATCACGAGCGAGGACCGCAAGCGCAAATGGAAGGAAGACGATCAGGCGCGGGAAATCTTTTCCTACGCCCGGGAGAAGGCCGAGGGCGCGGTGGTGCTGCCCGGCTACGCGGTGAGCGATTCGCCGGCGGATACCATCGTCGACTTTGCGGCGACCATCGGCGCGTCCCGGCTGATGCTCGGTGCGCCGAGCCGCAGCGGGCTGGTCAACCTGTTGCGCGGCAACATCATTCGTCAAGTGTCGGATTTGTTGCCGGACGACATCCACCTTTTGGTCTACGCGTGAGTCACCCGCCGCGTCCGCGGCGTCCAAACACCGGGTAGGGACGGCTCTCCGAGGTCTCAGACTTTTCCGGCAAAATATTCCGCTCGCATGAAGGTTCCCCGAGCCAGATTTGGGACCCGGTGGAGACGCGTCCTACCTGAAGCGTTTTCCGGTTGCTCGCAGAGTTTTCAGCCCCGGCAGCAACGATGTTTAAGAGCAAGGGGTAAATTGAGTATTTTGCAAAAGGGTGTTGAGGACGCAGAGCAGTTTTCTGGCGGTGGCGACGAGAGCGACCTTGAAGGTCATGGCTGCGCATGAAAAGGCGCGGGGCGAGGAAAAAGCCTGACTCACCTTCGGAGCCTGCCCGTGCAGCCATTAGATTGACCCCTCCCCTGCCGGATGATAGGCTCGCCTTCCCTGCCGACCGAGCCTTCCCGCCACCCATGAGCAACAGTTACAAAGACACGCTCAACCTGCCGCGCACCGACTTCCCCATGAAGGCGAACCTCGTCGCGCGCGAACCCGACCTCCTCAAGCACTGGGAGGAAACCAACATCTACGGCCAGATCCAGGAAGCCCGCCAAGGCGCGCCCCTTTACCTCCTGCACGACGGCCCGCCCTTCGCCAATGGCGACGTGCACATGGGCACCGCCCTCAACAAGATCCTCAAGGACATCGTCGTCAAATCCAAGACGATGGCCGGCTTCCGCGCCCCTTACCTGCCGGGCTGGGACTGCCACGGGCTGCCCATCGAGTTCAAGGTCGTCAAGCAGGACCGCGGCCTCAGCCCGGTCGAGGTGCGCCGCCGCTCGGAGGAACTGGCGCGCAAGTTCATCGACGTGCAGCGCGGCCAGTTCAAGCGCCTAGGCGTGTTCGGCGACTGGGAACGCCCCTACCTCACGCTCGATCCCGCGTACGAGACCGAGATCATCCGCGCGTTCGGCCGGCTGGTGGACAAGGGACTCGTTTACCAGAGCAAGAAACCCGTCTACTGGTCCACCGGCGCGCTGACGGCCCTCGCCGAAGCCGAGGTCGAGTACCACGAGGAAGATTCGCCGGCGATCTACGTGAAGTTCCCACTCGTCAGCGGCCCATTGGCGGGCAAGGCGAGCGTCGTCATCTGGACGACCACGCCGTGGACGCTCCCGGCCAACCAGGCGGTCGCCGTCAACGCCGGGTTCGGCTACCGCGCGCAGGCGTTCCGCCACCCGCACACGGGCCAGGACGAGACTCTCCTCTTCGCGAACGCGCTGACGGACTCCTTCTGCAAGGCCACGGGCTACACGCTCGTGGAGGAGGCCGACGAGTCACACGCGCGTTTCCTCGGCTCCGAGCTGGAAGGCTGGCGGTTCCACCACCCGTTCTTGGACCGCGAAGGACCGATCATCCTGGGCGATTTTGTCACGCTCGACGCCGGCACGGGCTGCGTCCACATCGCGCCCGGCCACGGCAACGAGGATTTCATCGTCGGCCGCAAGTACGGGCTGGCCGTGTTCTCGCCCGTCGACGACGACGGCAAGTACACCGACGAGGTCGGCGTGCCCGCGCTCGTGGGCAGGTACGTCTTCGACGCGAACAAGGATGTCATCGCCATCCTGCGCGACAACGGCACGCTGGCGGGCGACGGGATCATCCACCACACGTACCCGCATTGCTGGCGCTCGAAGGTGCCGATCATCTTCCGCGCGGTGGAGCAGTTCTTCATCCGCATGGACGACCTGCGGCCGGAAGCCCTGCGCGCCATCGACGGCGTGAAGTGGATTCCCCACTGGGGCCGCAACCGCATCTACGGCACGGTGGAATCGCGTCCCGACTGGTGCATCTCGCGACAGCGGACGTGGGGCGTGCCGCTGCCGGTGTTCTACGACAAGGCCGGCCAGCCCATCCTGCGCCCGGACTGGATCGACGCCGTGGCCATCCTCTTCAAGCAGTACGGGACGAACATCTGGTTCGACCCGGACGACAAGATCATCGCGCAATCGCTCGACCTGCCGCCCGGCACCACGCGCCGCAACGACACGCTCGACGTGTGGATCGACTCCGGAGTGAGTTTCCAGGCGGTCGTCCACAAGATGCTCGGCGTGGACGGTCCGGCCGACCTGTACCTCGAAGCCACCGATCAGCACCGCGGCTGGTTCCAGTCGTCGCTCATCATGTCGGTGGCCACGCAGGGACGCGCGCCGTACAAGGAGTGCCTCACGCACGGGTTCGTCGTGGACGTGGACACGCGCAAGAAGATTTCCAAATCCGAGCAGGGGAAGTACACGAAGCCGACGACGGCGGAACATTTCGTGGGCAAGCACGGCGCGGACATCGTGCGTTTATGGGTTTCCAGCCAAAATTATACCGACGAGGTGCCGTTCGGTGAGACGATGTTCGACCGCCTGTCGGAGACGTACCGGCGATTGCGCAACACCCTGCGCATCCTGTTGGGCAACCTCGCGGACTTCGATCCCGCCGAGCACGCGGTCGCGCCAGATCAGTTCACCTTCGTGGACCGCTGGATCAGCCACCGCTTGCAGGAGGTCATCGCGTCGTGCAAGGAAGCGTACGCGGCGTTTGAGTTCCACAAGGTCTACCACACGCTCAACCAGTTCTGCGCGGTGGACCTGAGCAGCCTGTACGTGGACATCACCAAGGACCGCATGTACTGCGACCGGCCGGACGCCCCGCGCCGCCGCGCCAC
>CAXTOX010000118.1:0-10357 GCA_964245885.1 uncultured Chthoniobacterales bacterium
CTCGGTAAATGGCACCCTACAGGTCTCAGAGAGCGTGTGAGAAGCCCCGCCGCAGGCGGTCGTCACCGCGGGTAGGGACGGCTCTCCGAGCGGTCCCAAATGTTGCTGGTTTGCCCGGTGGACACGCCACCGAACCAGAAGATCTGGGAACCGCTTGGAGAGCCGTCCCTACCCGCGGTGACGACCGGCCGCAACGGCCTGTCCAGACACTTCCCACACGCTTTCTCAGAGGACCAATACGACCTATAGGACCTATGACCTATAAAGAAACCAATGCCGCTCGGAGAGCGCCATCCACCTCCTTCCCGTGAACTGCGACCCGCTCGCGCGCTGGTATCGCTGGCTGGAATACGCCGGCTTCGGCCGCGCCTTGGAACGAACGCGTCTCGCCTTCCTCGACACGGCCACCACCGCGCGGCGCGTCCTCGTGCTCGGCGACGGCGACGGACGCTTCCTGGCGGCATTGTTGAAGGCGAACCCGCACGCCGAAGCCGACTACGTGGACAGCAGCGCAAAGATGCTGGCCCAGGCCCAACAGCGACTCGGCGCTGCGGACGCCGTGCGCGTGCGCTTCCATCATGCCGACGCGGTCCATTGGCAGCCGTCGACGGCCGGTTACGACCTGATCGTCACCCACTTCTTCCTCGACTGCTTTACGGATGGTGAAGTTTATCCACTCGTCGCGCGCCTCGCGGCGTTCACCGCCCCCGGGGCGCGGTGGCTCGTTTCCGAGTTCCGCCAGCCGTCAGGCGGACCGGCCGCCTGGCACGCTTGGTTGTGGATCACGGGATTGTACGCGTTCTTTCGTGCGGCCACCGGTCTGCGGGTGCGGCGTCTGCCCAACCATGCGGCGGCGTTGACGGCGGCAGGATTCCGGCTCGAACGCGAAACCGTCACCCGCTTCGGCCTGCTGACCTCCCAGGCCTGGCGGCGGGACCCGCCCGGTTTTTGCGTTTGACGCCCTGGCGAGAGGACGGTTACATTCCCGCGCCCTGGAAAGTGCTGGCTTTCGGGTGCTGCCGGACGGTCGCCTGCGTTTGAACGAGCCATGTGCTGGTGCCCGCAACGGCGGTCGGCGGCGGTTCCGACGCAGGCTTTTTTGTAACCTTATGCAAGCCGACCAACTCGCCTACGTTCTCGTCACGCCGCACTCGATGCGCAAATCGCGCACCGGCCCGATCCTCTCCCGGCTCATCTCGCGCAGCGGCCTGGAACTCGTCAGCGCCCGGATGTTTGCCCCGCACCGGGAACTCGCCGGGGCGTACGCTGCCACGGCCGTCGCCGAGGACGATCCCAACCCCCGTCACCGCGCCACGCAGGAGCGCATCCGCGAGTACATCCTCCACAACCTCGCCCCCGACGCCGAGGGCCACCGCCAGCGTTGCCTGCTGCTCGTCTTCCGCGGCCCGGAAGCGGTCGCGCGCATCATGAACACCGTCGGCCACATCGTCCACGGCCGCACCAGCGCCGAGACGATTCGCGACACCTACGGCGATTACATCACCGACGCCGCCGACAACGTGACCTACTTCGAGCCGGCCGTGCTCGCCGCGCCCACCCCTTCGGCGGTCGAGAGCGGGCTGAAGCTGTGGGCAAAATACTCGGACGCGGACGGCGGCCTGCTGGAGGACGTGATCCCGTTCCCGGCGGGCGCGGCGGTGGAAAAAACCCTCGTGCTCATCAAGCCCGACAACTTCCGCTTCCCCAACGCGCGGCCGGGCGGCGTCATCGACCTGTTCTCGCGCACGGGCCTGTCGATCATCGGCTTCAAGGTCCACCACATGAGCGTCGCGCAGGCGATGGACTTCTACGGCCCGGTGCTCGACGTGCTCCAGGACAAACTCAGAGGGCCGGCGGGCAAGCAGGCGCGCCTCGCCGTCGAGGGAACGCTCGGCTTCAAGATTTCCGACGAGACCGAAACGCAACTCGGCGAACTGCTCGGGCCGCTGGCCGGCCGCAACAACTGGGAAGAGTTGGTGCAATTCATGGCGGGCAGCCGCACGGACGAGGTCACCGACCCCGCCGAGCGCGAGGCTCCCGGCAGCAAGCTGTGCGTGGCCATCGTCTACCAGGGCGTCGACGCCGTGCGCAAAATCCGCGAGGTCCTCGGGCCGACGGACCCGAGCAAGGCGCCTCCCGGGTCCATCCGCAAGGAGTTCGGCCAGACCATCATGGTCAACGCCGCGCACGCCAGCGACGCCAAGGAAAACGCCGCGCGCGAAATGAAAATTATCCGCATCGAGGAAAATAACTTCCGTGCCTTGATTGAGGACGCCTATCGCGGTTAGGTATCCGTCCGTCCAATTTCAGCCCGCAGCCTTTTTTCGACCCCTTTTATTGCCATGGAACTATCCGAGCGTGTTGCCAGCCTGTCGCCTTCTCTGACCTTGTCCATCGACAGCAAGGCCAAATCCATGATCGCCAACGGCCAGGACGTGTGCGGCTTCGGAGCGGGGGAACCCGACTTCGACACCCCCGAGCACATCAAGCAGGCGGCCATCTCGGCGCTCGAAGCTGGGTTCACCAAATACACGCCCAGCAGCGGCACGCCGGAACTGCGCCAGGCGATCAGCGACAAGTTCAAGAAAGACAATGGACTCAACTACAAGTCCAGCCAGGTGATCGTCAGCAACGGGGCCAAGCAGTCGTGCTTCCACGCGATCATGGCCACGTGCCAGCCCGGCGACGAGGTGCTCATCCCCTCGCCGTACTGGCTGAGCTACCCGGAGATGGTGCGCATCGCGGGTGCCGAGCCGGTGTTCGTCGAAACCAAGCAGGAGAACGGTTGGAAGATGACGGCGGAGGATTTCGAGAACGCCATGTCCCCCCGCACGAAGATGGTCATTCTCAACAGCCCCGGCAACCCGACCGGCGCGGTCTACACCCGGGAGGAATTGGAAGCCATCGCCAACGTCGCCACCGAGGAGGAAATCCTCATCCTGAGCGACGAAATCTACGAGAAACTGGTCTACGACGATGTCGAGCACATCTCCATCGGCTCGCTTTCGTCGGAGGTACACGACTTGACGATCACGGTCAACGGCTTCAGCAAGTCGTACGCGATGACCGGCTGGCGGATGGGGTATCTGGGCGCGCCGGACGCAATTGCCAAGGCCATCGACTCGCTCCAGAGCCACAGCACTTCGCACCCCTGTTCGTTCGCCCAGAAGGGGGCCTATGCGGCGCTGACCGGCGACCAGCAGGCGATTGCCGACATGCGCGAAGAGTTCCAGGTGCGGCGCGACTACATGTACGACCGTCTCTCGAAGATGGCCAACGTCACCGTGCCGAAGCCGGGCGGGGCGTTTTACATGCTGGTGAACATCGGACGGCTCGGTTTGACCTCGACCAACTTCAGCGACCGGCTGTTGAGCAAGGCGGGTGTCGCGGTGGTGCCGGGCGTGGCGTTCGGCGACGACAAGACCATCCGCTTGAGCTACGCGACGAGCCTCGACGTGATCAAGAAGGGGCTGGACCGGTTCGAGGATTTCTGCCGGAGCGTGTAAAGATGGATACAAGTAGCGTGTGTGGCGAGCACATCCACGCGCGCAAAACTCTGGTGGTCTGATCGCCCGTTCCTACGGCTCACCGCTGGCCAGCCGCAGGATCTCCGCGTCGTTGATCTGCTCGGCCGCGACCAGCGAACGGGCGGAGGCCAGGCTTTCCACCTGTCCGTCGCGCACCACGAAGAATTGTCCCGCTTCCAGTCCCGCTAGTTTGGCGGCAATGTCCGTCTTCGCTTCCCGGAGCATCGGACGCATCTTCTTGAGCGCGGTGTCTTCCTTGACCCGACCGACGAACCAGGTGCGCACGTTGTCGCGGCACTTGTAGTCGAAGTCGCCCGGACTCTGGCTGGCCAGCAGCACGCTCAAGCCCGCCGAACGCCACCGCTTCAACGCGTTTTCCATCGGCTCCTTGGTCACGGGCTTGCCGACGGCGGGCAGGTACAGGTCCGCCTCGTCGAAGAGCACGGCGGCTTGCAGGGCGGTGCTGGGCTGCTTGGCGGCGAAGCGTCCCATCTCCAGCAGGAACTGCGCGGTCCAGAACAACGCGCTGTCCGTGTCGTCGAAAAACTTCGTGCTGATGATGCTCAGCCGCGTCTTGCCCGCCGGGGCGGGGTCGCCGCCGCCGGTGAGACCGAGGAGCCGCTCGGCTTTCACCCGTTCGCCCTCCGCGGCCAGCAGATGGCCCTTGGCGACCTGGAAGGTGGCGAGGTCTTGCAGCAGTTTCTTGAAAAGCTTCGTGTCCAGATGCCCGATGGCGGTGACGAGGCTGTCGTCCTCGCCGTGGATGAAGGTGGTCAGACGCGCCAGGGTCATCTCCGCGTCGGGTTCGAGGCCGGCGAGCGTATCGATGGCGCGGCTCAAGACAGCCTGCTTGGGAGCGGACGAAGCGGTGCGGTAGCCCATCATCGCCCCCAACGAAGCGGCGGCGGCACGACTGGCGGCCTCGCGCTCTGGGCCGGGGAGGGCTCCCGCCCCCGGGGGCAGCAGCGAGATGCCCAGCGGACGCCCCGCGTCCACCGCGCCGGGGGTGTAGAGGCGTACGTCGAGCCGGGCGCGAAGTCCCTCGCGCCGTGCGGCGGCGTCGGGTGGGCATCCCTCCGGCAGCGGGGCGGTCCAGCTTTCGGGCCGCGCGTAGCAGGCGAGGTCGCCTTTGCGGTCGAGCAGGATCACGGGGATGCCGCGCAGCAAAAGACCCTCGATCATGGCGAGGGCGGCGGTGGTCTTGCCGCTGCCGCTGCCGCCGAGGAACGCCGCGTGGCGCGTCAGTTCGCCGGGGTCGAGCGTGACGGGCTTCGGCACGGCCTCGCGTGTGCGGCCGAGCGTGATGCGGCCGGGTTCCGGGACGGGTGGCTTCACTTCCTGGCCCGGTGACAACGTGTCGTCCTGGCGCTGCCCCTTTGGCTCATTGCCGGGTTGCCCTGAGGTTCCGTCTCGCTGGTCCTCCGGCTTCCCGGTGGGCGGCTGCTTCGGCGGTGACAGCTTTTCGACCCGCAACAGTTCGCACAGGCCCGGCAGGCGCGAGAGCGGCTTGTCCGTCGCGCGCCATGCCCCAACAGCGACGGTGTCCACCTGCTTCGACAGGAACTCGCGCAGGGCGTGCATCGCGCGCCACTCGGCGTCCTCAATCACCACCCGCCGACCGCCGCCCTTGATCATCGCGGCGACCTGCTGGAAGATCTGCGCCTTGGGCGTCTTGCCGGGGAACTCCGTCGCGCGCAGGGCGAGTGGCACCCGGGCCGGGCGGGCACCGGCGGCGGCGGCGGTCAACCCGGCCACCTGCCCGCTGAGTTTGCCGCGCGTCGCGGCGGCGTTGCACAGCGCCGCCAGCCAGCGCCGCGGCGTCTCGGGGATCTCCGGCGCGTCGATCTCCACGAAGGTATGCTCCGCGCGCGCCTGGAAGCGGTCGCTGCCGACGGGCAGGCCGAGTTCCGCGTTGACCTCGTTCACCGCCCAGGCCAGCAGCGCGGCCAACTCGGGTTCTGCTTCCGGCGGCGCGCTTTTGAGGCTGTTGCGGAAGTCGTTCCAGCGTCCCTCGATGTTCACGGCGTGTACCGGGTATCGCCCGGGGCGCGTTCCGTCCGGCTCCGACGCTTTTTCGCCGATGCGCGGCGCTTCGCCGGTGCGCACGCTGCGTTCGCGCGCGTCGCTGCATGCGAGCAACACCCCACGCGGACGCAGGTTCACCAGCTTCTCGATGTCCTCGGAGACGAAGGGAAACGTGCGGTTCTCCACCTCGTACGCCACGCCCTGGCTCTGGTAAAGCGCATCCAGCCGTCGACCGATCATCGCTTCCACTTCGGTGCGGCTGCGTTCGCTTTGGAGGTGTACAGGGATGGGTTGCTCCCGCTCGATGCGGTCCAGCAGCGATTGATCCCCGGTTTGGATCAACTCCTTGAGCTTTTCGTAGTAGGCGTCCAGGCAGGCGACAACCACCAGGGCGGCGGGATGCTTGTCGGACAGCGCGCGCATGGCACCCATCGCGTCGCGGAACCGCTGGGCGGCGTCGGCGTTGTAGGACCAGATTTCCTCCAACTGGTCCATGCACAACACCAGCGCCTGCCGCTCGAAACAATGCGTCAGCCGGCCGATCTGCACGAGCATGTCCAACGGGTCCCCGTCGGCGGTGCGCGGCGGGATGCCGCCGAGGTATTCGCGGTCGTAGCCCGTCATGTCCTCGCAACGCAAAAACGAGATCGCCCGCCGGGCGAACGCCGGCTCCCGGCGCTGGAAAAACAGGACCGCGCGCACCACGTTGGGGTCCAGTTCCGCCCGCGCGAAGTGCGGCGTGTCGAGCAGATAGTCGGTCATCTCGAAAACCACCCGGGCACACTGGTCCGACTCGCCTTCGCGCAGTTCCGCGCGCAACTCCGCCGGCACGCTCGGGTGCTCGGCCAGGAAGTTCGACAGCCGCAGCCAACCCGTGCCGGTGTCGCCGCTGCTCAGGTCGTAGGGCTGGCTGAACGATTCCACCAGGTTGCGCAGGATGTAGAGCGGGTACTGGCCGATGCCCGTGGTCATTTGCAGGTAGGCAAACCAGCCCAACCCGCGCGAGTGCAGGTGCTGCCGGAACGCGCGCAGCAGGTGCGTCTTGCCCGCGCCGCTTTCCCCGCGCAGCAGGAGGATTTTGCCGAGGTGGCCGCCCTTCACCCGCCCGTCGTCGTCCGCGTTGTTGATCCGATCCACCGTGCGCGCGAACGACTCGCGGGCCTCCGCGTGGATTTCCTCCACGTCGAACGGATCGGGTTTCCAGAGGTCGTGGGTGGAAACCACGGAGTGGAACACCTCCGGCCCCTGCGGCGAGCGGAAGGCGGGCCAGCGGGGGTCGTCGGAGTGGAAAGCGGGAGTGGCGGGCGTGTTCATGGACAAAATGGGTTGCCGGCGGGTCAGTCCAACCGGAGGAAGTGGAAAACCTCGCCGAGGTAAGGGGTTTCGGACGCGCGTACGTCGGCCGCGTCGTGCGCGCCGGCGAGGTCGGCGCGGCTCAGGCGCAGGAGGCCGGCGGTGTTCGCGCGCACGAGCCGTTCCTTGAAAGCGCGTTCTTGGCCGGCGGCGGCGCTCCCGCCGGAAACGAGGGCGTTCCAGACGTGGGAGATGAACACCTTGTTGTCGCCGAAGCGGCCGGTCGGGCAGCCCGTGGCGGCGGCGCGCACCCGGGTGGCGAAACTTGGCAAATCCTCGGGCAGCCCGCCTTGTGGAGGCACGGGCGCGGGTTTTTCCGATGGCCCGCCTTGCAACCAGGCGCGCAACGCCGCCTGCCGGAATGCCCCCGCGCCGGGTTGGGCCGTTTGCAGGCGCTTGGCCAGCAACAGATCGACGGTCGCGCGCAGGTTGCCCTCCGCCGTGTCAGCCGGCAGTTCCGGCAGGTACAGCCGCCGCAGCAGCGCCGCGCGCAACGCCTCGGCCGAATCGACGCGCCGCATCCCCAGCGCGCGCGGCACCGCGTACCGGTCCCGCCACCACGCCCAGCCGCCTCCCTTGCCGGGTGAAATGTCTGCGGGCACGCCAAACGCCGCCCGGGCGCGCGTTCGCCCCGCCTCGGTTACCCGCAGGCGTGCGCCGCCCCGTCCGCTGGCTTCGAGCTGCCCGGCCCGCGAGAGTTGGTCCTCCGCGGCGGCGAACCCTTCCTTGCCCGCGTACGGCTTCAAGTCGGCCACAACCCTTGACCGGGTTTCCCCGCGCGACGGGTCCGGCGCGGCGAGCAGGCGCAGTAAAAAGAGTTCTTCCAACATGGCGGCGGGAATCATCACCACAAAGGGTGGTAAAGAGGCGAGCCAAATCTTTGCGAAAATTCCGTCACCGGGTGATCCGCCGGAACGCCACGGCGGCGAGGATCTCCTCCAGGACGGTTTCCAGGTGCACGACCACATCCTCGGCGAGGAACCGCAGCACGAAATAGCCCTCCTTTTGCAAGAGGGCATCCTTGCGGCGGTCGCGGCGGTAGTTTTCCGGGTCGCGGAAATGATGGTAGCCGTCGATCTCCACCGCCAGCGACAGGCTGGTGGCCAGCAGGTCCACCTCCGCGCGCATCGGCCCGAAGCAAAACCCCAGCCGGACGTTCAACCCGAATAATCCCGCCGTCGCCGGCAGGTCGTTGAGGAGGTCGAAGAGGAACCGTTCCGCCGCGCTGCGGGCGCGGTCGTCGGCGTCCTTACCCGTGCCGGGGCTACCCGCGTCCTGGCAGGCCGCGGCGGCTTCCTGGAAACGCTCGCCCGTCTCCGGCCGGGTGCCGTTCCGGGCGAGCAACGCGGCGCTTCCCGCCAGAGCCCCGGCCGCGAACCGTCCCACGTCCGCCGGCGGCGCGGCGGGCAACTCCACCGTGCCTTCCATGAACAACGCCCGCGCGCGGCTGTACGCCTCGCCGCGCAGGTAGCCGGCGGCGTCGCGGTCCGTGACCGCCACCGCCCAAGCTGCCCGTGCCCGGTCGGGGTCCGCGGAAATCAGGAGTTTACTCAAGTGCCCGACCGCTGCCGCCAGCCGCCGGGCGCGCGCGGCCTCGTCGTTGCCCGCGGGTGTGTCCATGAACAAGACGGCCTTTCCGCCGAACTCGTTCAACTCGTCCGCCGTCTCCGGCCACCGTGCGATGTGCCCCGGCCCTCGTCCTGCGAAGCGGACCCACGCTTGCCAGGCCGACGCCGCGGCCTCCGCCTCGCCGACCAGCACGCTCAGCGTCGGTACGCCCTGTTCGCGCCGGAGTTGGTGCCGGTCCAGCGTTGCCCGGAGCATCCCGGCGTTCGGCGACGTGTCCGGAAGAGGGGTCATGGGAGATCGCCGGCCTCCCCGGCATGGCGACGCACCGCGCGGGCGGCAATCCCCGCCAGCGTCCGGCGCAACGTCGGAGGTTCGCACACCTCGACGCTGTCGCCCCAGCCGAGCAGCCAGCGTTCGATCTCGGGGGACACGCCGACCGCGAGGGTCATCTCCAGCCGGCCGTCCGGCAGTTCGCCGAAATCCTGCGACGGGTGCCAGCGGCGTTCGCGCACCAGCGCGGCCACCGCCGGCTCGAACCGCAGCCGCACGCGTTCGACCGCCAGCCCGCTGAAGACCCCGAAGCTGCCTGCCAGCAGCCGGCCCATCGAGAAGTCCGCGGGCCGCGCGAACCGCTTCTTCGTGTTCCTGGCGCGCGACATCCGCCCGAGCACGAACGTCCGCGTGGCCCCGCGCATGAGGTCGCGCGCGAAAAGATACCACTGGTGGTCGATGCAACCCAGGTGCAGCCCCTGCACGCGCCGCCGCTCGGGCCGCGCGCCCGGCTTCGCCGACGGTTTGAGGTAGTCGAACTCCACTTCCTCCGCGCGCAGCACGGCGTCGCTGACCGTCTGGAACACCTGCAAATCCGCCCCGCCGGGATGGAACGCCACGGCGCGGTCGAAATCTTCCCACGCGAATCCAATCCGCTCCGGCAACGCGGAGGTCAGTTTCTCGAACGCCGTGCGCAGCGGCTTTTCGAAGGGCGTGCCGCGGTATTGTTCCAGCGCGCGGCGGGCGACGAAGAGCGCCACCAGTTCGCCTTCCGAAATCTGCACGCTCGGGAACTCCACGACCGGCCGGGTGTAAAAGAACCCGCGTTCGGCGGCGCTGTAGTCGATGGGCAGTTCGAGCTGGTCGCGCATGAAGTCGATGTCGCGCTGCACGGTCTTGCAGGAGACTTCCAATTCCTCCGCCAGCCGGCGGCAGTTGGGGAAGCGTCCCGCCTGCAACAGTCCGTGCAGGCGCAGCATGCGCGCCAAAGGCGGACGAGACAGCCGCACCTCCCGGCCGGGAACCGACAGGGTGGTGGAACGCGGCTGGAGGTGGGGGGTTCTCGCCCTCATCGGGGTTTCATCCTGCATGGTCCAACCGACGCGGGGAAGAAAAAATTTTCTTGGCGCGAAAATATTTTCCGGTGTCGGACAGCCAATGTCCTACCGCCCGTGCAAGGATGGACGCCGATGAACCGACAACTGACCGAAATCGCCTTTGTCCTCGACCGCTCCGGCTCCATGAACAGCGTTGCCCGGAGCGCGGTGGAAGGCTTCAACGAGTTTTCGCGCGAGCAGCAGGACCGCGTCGAGCGTGGAAAAGTATGAACGCGCTTTTGCGAAATCTCGAAACAACGCTTGTGTCTTGGACGGCTACAGGGTTACAAACACGAACCTTCGATGAGCAATACCCTCTCTGACTCCTTCGATTTGTTCTTTCGCCGCACGACCGGGAAGGACGGTCCGTTCGACTACCAGCTTCGCTTGGCGGAGGATGGGGTAGGGGAGGGCAACCACTGCGTTTCGCGGTTGATCGACGTGCCCACAGGCTGCGGCAAGACGGCGGCAGTCGTGCTGGCGTGGCTGTGGAACCGGGTCATCCACCCTGACGCC
>CAXTOX010000118.1:10367-12499 GCA_964245885.1 uncultured Chthoniobacterales bacterium
CGCCACCCACCGGGCCACATGGCCACGAAGGCTGGTGTACTGCCTGCCGATGAGGACGCTGGTGGAGCAGACTCGCGACGAAGTGGCGTTCTGGCTGGGCGAACGGCTCTGGGACAATCATTCCGAGCATACGGGCAAGGTCGGCCTGCATCTCCTGATGGGCGGCGAGGAAGCGGGCGACTGGGATGAACATCCGGAAGCCGACGCAGTGCTCATCGGCACCCAGGATATGCTCCTTTCCCGCGCGCTCAACCGCGGTTACGGCATGAGCCGTTCCCGTTGGCCAATGCCTTTCGGTTTGCTCAACAACGACTGCCTGTGGGTGATGGACGAGACGCAACTGATGGGCGTCGGCGTGGAAACCAGCGCGCAACTCGACGCGTTTCACCAGCAACTCGGAGTACAGGCGTCCTGTTATTGCTGGTGGATGAGCGCCACGCTGGAAGCCGGACGGATCGAAACGGTTGACCATCCCACACCGGCGGCGGGCTGGCCGTGCACAAAGCTCAGCGACACCGAATGCGAGAGCGGCGCGGTGCGGGACCGTTACCATGCCGTCAAGACGCTTGCACCCGCGCCAGTCGCGTTGGCGTCGGTCACGAGCGGCGATACCGACGGTTACCAAAAGGAATTGGCAAAGTTCATTGCCGAACGACATGTCAAAGACACGCTCACGCTCGTGGTGGTCAACCGCGTCCCGCGCGCCCAGGCCATTTACCAGCAACTCGACAAGTCACGGCCCGGCGGCGCGGTGGTGGCGCTCGTCCACTCGAGATTCCGACCGCCGGATCGAAAGGCACACGAAGAAATCCTCTTCGACAAGAACAGCCGCTACAAAAATCGCATCGTCATCGCCACGCAGGCGGTGGAAGCGGGCGTGGACGTTTCCGCACGCACGCTGGTGACGGAACTGGCTCCGTGGTCATCGCTCGTGCAGCGTTTTGGCCGCTGCAACCGCTACGGCGAATACAACAACCACGGCGGCGGGCAGATTTTTTGGGTGGACCTGCCCACGACAGACGACAAGGACACGGCACCATATCCGGCGTCGGAGCTGGCTTCCGCGCGGGAAGTTTTGCAAACCCTAGCGGCGGCGGGTCCGCAGGGTCTGAAAGCTGTCGACGTGCCGGTCGAAACGGTCGTGCGCCCCATTATCCGGCGCAAGGATTTGCTCGATCTCTTCGACACTACGGCCGATCTCTGCGGAGCCGATCTCGACATTTCACGGTACGTCCGCGATGGCGAAGATACCGACGTGCAGGTGTACTGGCGAAAACTTGCCGATAAAGAACTGCCTTCGGCAGAGAAAAACTCCGACGACCGAAAAGCTCCCGCGCGCGAAGAACTCTGTCGGGTCAGTCAGTTGAATTTTGCCAAGTTCCTGAAACGGGACGCGCTCATCTGGCGCTGGGATGCACTGGCGGAAAGTTGGGTGAAGCCGAACTCGAATCAGCTCCCGATCCCTGGAGCCGTTTACCTCCTTGAATCCACGCAGAGCGGGTACAGCCCCGCCCTCGGATGGACGGGTAACGCCAAAGAAAAACCCGTCGAACCGCGATTTTCCTCGGCCAATCCATCGGGTGGATACGGCGATAACTACCGGAGCTTCGTCGGGCAGTGGGTGAAATTGAGCATACACGTCGCACACGTGGTTGAGGCCACGGACAAGCTCTGTCAAAGGCTCGCGCTGGCCGACTCGCTCAGCCGGATTTTGCACACCGCCGCCGAGTGGCACGATGCCGGCAAGGCGCATGAGGTTTTCCAGCAGATGCTGACGGCCGGTCAGGACGTGCCGGAAGGATATAAAAACACTTTGTGGGGAAAATCCGACCGCTTCCGAGGACATGCAAAGCGGGGGAACCAGCCGAGCAAATTCCGCCATGAACTCGCCTCCGCGCTGCTCTGGCTGCAACTCCGAGCGGGCGGGCGGGAAGACGGCGATCTGATTGCCTATCTGATCGCCGCGCACCACGGCAAGGTCCGGCTTTCGTTGCGCGCTTTACCGGACGAAAAATCCCCTTCGCCCGCTTTGAACGAGGACGGCTCGGAGCGTTTGTTCGCGCGGGGAGTCTGGCAGGGCGATTGGTTGCCCGGGCAAGGGTTTTCGGACCTGGTGATCGGCGGTGAGGTCA
>CAXTOX010000119.1:0-12465 GCA_964245885.1 uncultured Chthoniobacterales bacterium
CCGTGCGCGAGACCGAAGGACGCCTCGAAGCGGCGCTCGTGGTCAACGCGCCCACCGACGCCAAGAGCAAGCTGCCCGCGAAGACCTACACGCTGAAGGATTTCCAGGAGTTCAGCGCCCGCAAGCACAACCGGCAGTTGCTCGAAGCGACGCGGGAGGCGCTGGCCACGCTGTCGGGGCAGGCCAACCCGCTCTACCGCCAGATCGTCGCGGACTACGAGGCGCTGGTTTCCAGGTTGATCCGCGGCCGCACGGACGGCGCGAGGGAGAAGCTCCGGCTGCTCGCCGACCAACGCCGCGACATGCTCGCGTACCGGGACAAAGTCGCCGACTACATGAATTGGTACGAAGCCACGCAGGCGGCGACCCAGAGCGGATCGTTCGAGGAGTATTTCCACGCCGTCCGGCAACTGGACGCCCGCCAGCCCGTCCACCGGCCGGACCCGATCTCCGTCTATCTGGACGGCCTCGGGACGGAGTTGCGCTGACCGGACGGCCACCCCGCTCACGGCGTGGGGGCAGCCGCACCCTGTTTCATCTGTTCAGCCTGCCGACGCAACGTCCCTTTGACCGGCGCGAACTTCGGGTCGTAGATCGCGTCCAGATAACCCTCCGCCTGATCGGGTTTCCCCAGCTTCAGACTGACGCGGGCGAGGTGCCCGTTGGCGAAGTCCGGGTCGGACGCGGTCAACGCGCGGACGTGCTCCCACGCGGCGAAGCCTTCCGCCCAGTCCGGGTACGGGAGGCCGTAGAAGGTTTCGGCGTAGCCGCGGGCGAAATCGAGGTTGTCCGCCGCGAGTTCGCTGGCGCGCCGGAAATGCCCCATGGCCTCACGCAGGACCGCCGCCTCGTCCATCAAGGCAGGAGAACCGGCGAACTCGTGCCGGAAAAGGTACAGCACGTTCGCGAGGTCGAAGTGGTAGCGGGCCACGGCGGGTTGCGCGTCGACGGCGCGCTGGTACTGCTCACGCGCAGCGTCGGTGCGCCCTTCCCGCAGCCAGGCGGAGCCGAGGGCATTCGCCGTCTCGGCGTCGGCCGGGGCGAGGGTCTGTGCCGCTTGCCATTCGGCGGCGGCGGCGGTGTCGCCGGTCCGCCAGAAGTGGTCGCCCGCCGCCTTGCGCACCTCCGCCTGCTCGGGGTACTTGGACGCCAGTTGGCGGTACAACTCCCCGAGCCGGCGATCCGCCTCCGCCGCCGCGGCGGGTTTGTTCATTGTGGCGAGGGCGGCGGTCGCCTCCGCCAACCGGGCGGCATCCAGTTCGCGCTGCCAGACGGGTGGCTCGGCCCCTCCTGTCGGCCGTGCGCAGACGAAAAGGAGGCTTGACGCCAGGAGGGGAAGAAGCCTTGCAAGCCGCCGGCCACGCGTTTGACAGGGACAAAGGGCGGCGGTATTCATCTTCGCGCCAAAGAATCTCCTCGCGCCGGGCGGTTCTTTCAAGGGTCTGCCATGTTCTCTTTGACACTCCGCGAACAATTCTTGGTGGCAGGAGTTCTCTGCGCCCTGGTGACCGGCACGGCGGTCCGGCACTGGCGGGACGCCCGGCGAAACACCGTTCCCGCGGTTGTCGCGCCCGGCGAGGCGGGTGTGCCCCGTTCCCCGTCCGTTCCCTAGAAGCCCCATGAACGCCTTCGATCCGTTTCCCGCCAAGGTGGATGCCATCATCGTCCGAGACCCTCGCTTTGACCGCGAGGCCTACCTCTTTGTGCGCGACGCACTGGAGTTCACGACCCGTCAATCCAAGAAGAAGCCGGCCGACCCTTACGTCGAGCAGCACGTCAGCGGCCAACAGCTCCTCGAAGGCGTGCGGCGGTACGCGCTTGAGCAATACGGTCCGATGGTGCCGACGGTGTTCGAGCACTGGCGCGTCCGGTCCTGCGAAGACATCGGGGCCATCGTCTTCAACCTGATCGAGGCGCGCGAGTTCGGTAAAGCGGAGACCGATTCCCTGGAGGATTTCCGGGACGGGTTCGATTTCCACGAGGCCTTTGTGAAGCCGTTCCGCCCGGCCGCGCCGCGGTCGCCCGGGCCGGCCGACAGCCGCCGGGCGGTGCCGCGTCCCGCCCGGGAGCACACCTGAACGAGCGTCCGCGGGTCATGTTCCCGGCCCGTTCCGCTCCGTCGTCCTACCTCCATCTCTGTTGTCTGTTCCTACCCTGATTCATGATTTCCGCTTCTTCCCGCAAATCGGCGTTTGACCACCCGGCCGCCTCCATCCAGTTCCCGCGCGTGACGGCGGCAAAACACGTCCTCGCCAACGGCTTGACCCTGCTGGTGCAGGAAGACCACAGCGCCCCGGTGGCGAGCGTCCAGGCATGGGTGGGAACCGGGAGCATCCACGAGGGCGCGTGGACCGGAGCCGGGATGTCGCACCTGCTCGAACACATGCTTTTCAAGGGCACGGCGACGCGTTCGACCAACGCCATCGCGCAGGCCGTGCAGGACGAGGGCGGCTACATCAACGCCTACACGTCGTTCGACCGGACGGTTTACTGGATCGACGTGCCGCGCGCGGGGGCGGCGACCGCCGTCGAACTCCTGGCCGACGCCTGCATGAACTCGACCCTGCCGGCGGACGAGTTCGTCAAGGAGCAGGAGGTGATCCGGCGGGAGTTCGCCATGCTCGCCGACGATCCCGACCGGGTGAACAGCCACCAGCTTTTCTCCACGGCCTACCGCGAGCACGCGTACAAGCATCCCGTCATCGGCCATCTCGACATTTTCAACCAGCTCACGCGCGACGACGTGCTGGCCTTTTACAAGGCTCGCTACGTGCCCAACAACCTGACGTTCGTCGTGGTCGGCGACGTGGACGCCGACGAGGTTTTGGCGCAGTTGGAAACTTTTTTCGCCCCGTATCCGCGCCGGGCGCTGCCGCCGGTCTTCCTGCCCGAGGAACCGCCGCAGCTCGGCCGGCGCGAGGCGCACCGGGAGTTTCCCACCGAGTTATCCCGTGCATTGGTTTCCTGGCACATCCCGTGCGTCACCCATCCCGACGTGCCCGCGCTCGACGTGCTGGCGACGGCGCTGGGCGAGGGGCGTTCGTCGCGGCTGTACCGCATCGTGCGCGAGGAAAAGAAGCTGGCCCATTTCCTGTCCGCGTTCTCGTACGTGCCGGCGCAGCCGGGGCTGTTCGGCGTGGATGCGACCACCGACCCGGACAAACGCGAGGCCGCGCTGGCGGCGGCGTTGGAGATCATCGCGGAGATCCAGCGCGACGGCATCACGGCCCCCGAGTTGGACAAGGCCAAACGCGTGATCCTCAACAACCAGCTCGGTGCCCTGGTGACCATGCGCGGCCAAGCGAGCGACCTCGGCTCCAACTGGCTGCTGACGGGCAACCTGAACTTTTCGCGCGACTACCTCGAAGCCATCCAGCAAGTCACCACCGACGACATCGCGCGGGTGGCCCGGCGCTATCTGCACGACGCCAATTGCACCGTTGCCAGTCTCGATCCCCAAGGCACCCACGCGCTGCGTGCGACGGACCGTGCCGCCGTCCACGAGGCGGGGGAAATTCAGAGGTTTGAGTTTCCCAATGGCTTGCGCCTGCTCGTGCGCGAGGACGCGCGGCTGCCGCTGGTGTACGTCGACGCCGTGTTCCGAGGCGGCCTGCTCGTGGAGACCCCGGCCGACAACGGTCTGACAAAGCTGTTCTCGCGGGTGCTCCTCAAGGGAACGGAGCGCCGGACGGCCGCGCAGTTGGCGGAGGAGATCGAAGCCGTGGGCGGCAGCATCGGCAGCGACGGCGGCAACAATAGTTTCAGCGTGTCGCTGGAGGTGATGCAGCCGGACCTCGCACTCGGGCTGGACATCCTCTCGGACGTGCTCCTGCACGCGACGCTTCCCGCCGGTGCCGTCGAACGCGAAAAAGCCGTGCAGGCTGCCGCGATCAAAGCCGAGGACGAGCACATGACCTCGCTGGCCCGCAACCGGCTGAGGGCGGAGATCTTCGGTTCGCACCCGTACGCATTGCGGTCCTCCGGCTCGCTGGAGTCGGTGGGCGGACTCGACCGCGCGCAACTGGAGACGTTCCGCCAGCGGCACGTCGTGGCAAAGAACGCCGTGCTGGCCGTGTTCGGCAACGTCGATGCCGCCGAGGTCCGCGCGCAGGTGGAGCGGCTCTTCGAGTCGATGCCTGCGGGCGAGCTGGCGCTGGAGACGCCGCCGCAGCCGGATGCACCGGCGGAGTCACGCCTCATCGAACATTTCGAGGACAAGGAACAAGCGGTGCTGATGGTCGGCTACCCGGGAACGACGGTGGACGGGAAGGACCGCCACGCCCTCGAACTCATCGACGAGGCCAGCAGCGATCTGGGGTCGCGCTTTTTCATCCGCATCCGCGAGGAACTGGGACTGGCGTACTTCGTCGGCTCCTCACAGATGGTCGGCCTGGCGCGCGGGTTGTTCACGTTCTACGTGGGCACCGATCCCCGGAAGGTCGAGTTGGTGCGGGAGGCGTTCGCCGAGGAAATCGGCCTGCTGGCCGCCAACGGGTTGACCGAGGTCGAACTCACCCGCGCGAAGAAAAAGCTGCTCGGCAAACAGGCCATCGCCTACCAGAGCAACGCCAGCCTCGCCTACACCGCGGCGCTCGACGAACTCTACGGCCTCGGGTTCCTGCACTACCAGGAGATGGCTGCCACCCTGGAGAAGATCACCCTCGAAGAGGTGCGCGCGGTGGCGAACCGGTATTTTCTCAACCGGCCGGCGGTGACGGTCATCGTGCGCCCCGAGTCCACGCCGCCCTCGGCGGAAGATTAAAAGCTCGCAGTTGTCTGCCGCGCCGAACCGGCGTCTATTCACCGATGGCCGAAGTGCAAAGCTCCACCCGGGCCGGCGAAAGCGCGGCGCGTTTCATCGAGTTCGTCATGATGCAGGCGCAGAACGCCTCGTTGTTCCTCGGACTCATGCCCCATCCGCAGTCCAACCAGCCGGAGGTCAACCTCGACTTGGCGCGCATGTTCATCGACCAGTTGGCGATGATCCAGGAAAAAACCCGCGGCAACTTGTCGAACGAGGAAGCCAACGTGTTGCGCAACGCGCTGACCAACCTCCAGATGGCGTTCTACGAGGTTGCCCAACAAGGCGGCGGTACGGCGGCCCCGGCGAGCGAGCCGGCTCCGTCGGTCTCCGACGCCGCGCCGGAGGAACCCGTGGCACAAGACACCGAGGCCCCGAGCAACCCGCCGGCCGAGACCCTGGGCGAGGTTGGCGGCGAGAGCAAGAAGCGTTTCAGCAAGAGCTACGGCAGCTAACAACGGCAGCCTGCCAATCCCTTGAACTCCGGACCTGACAACCCCCCGGGCACACGCAGCCTCGCGGAGTTGGTCTACGGGGAGCGTGCCCACCGCGTCCCGGCCGGACAGCAAGCGCCGCTGCTGTTCATCCTGGGGCCGTGCGTCATCGAGTCGGAGGATTTTCTTTGGTCCACGGGGCGGCGCATCAAGGAAATCTGTGCCGCGGCCGGAGCGGAGTTCGTCTTCAAAGCTTCCTACGACAAAGCGAACCGGACTTCGGGCAAATCGTTCCGGGGAATGCCCGTGCGGGAGGGCTGCCAACTCCTCGCCGCCGTCGGACGCGAACTCGGCGTGGCCGTGACCACTGACGTACACTCGCCCGCAGAAGCCGAAGAGGCGGCCGAGTTCATCGACGTGCTCCAAATCCCGGCGTTTCTGTGCCGGCAGACCGACCTGATCCAAGCGGCGGCGGTGACCGGGCGGGTGGTCAACGTCAAGAAAGGCCAGTTTCTCTCGCCGTGGGATGTGCGC
Organism: uncultured Chthoniobacterales bacterium; assembly: GCA_964245885.1. Lineage (GTDB taxonomy): Bacteria > Verrucomicrobiota > Verrucomicrobiia > Chthoniobacterales > SZAS-18 > CAHJWO01. The sequence continues at coordinate 5,770 of CAXTOX010000119.1, forward strand.
CCCATCGCGGACAAACTGCGCGCGGCGGGCAGCGAACGGTTCTTTTTTACCGAGCGAGGGGTGACCTTCGGTTACCAGAACCTCGTCGCGGACATGCGTTCGCTGTACTGGATGCGGCAGGCCGGCTACCCGGTGGTTTTCGATGCCACGCACTCGGTCCAGCGGCCGGGCGGGGGAGGCGATCACACCTCGGGCGACGGCGAACTCGCGCCCGTGCTGGCGCGGGCGGCGGTGGCGGCGGGTTGCGACGGGGTGTTCATGGAGGTCCACGAGGATCCGGCGCAGGCGTTGTCGGACGGCCCGAACCAAATTCCCCTTCGACAACTCGGAGGCATCGTCGCAACGTTACAGCGCATCCATGAAGCCGCGCACCCTTAGCATCCTGGCCGGCATCGTGGCCTGCGCGTGGATGCTGACCCCGCCGCAGACTGGCTCCGCCGCACCGGGGGACGGCGCGACACCCGCGCCCGCAAGCAAGGGAGAAGCCAGGAAAAAGAAGGACCGCGACGGGGCCACCGCCAAGACGCCGCCGGCCGCGGTCAAGGGGGGCGGCTCCATTCAAATCCCGCTGCCCCAGGGCAAGCCGGGGCTCAACGTGCGGGTCCCCGACACCGACGCCGCCGGCAAGCTGCTCTCGCTGCTGATGGCCCAGAAGGCCACGCGCCTCGACGACGACCGCGTAAAACTCGAAGGCATGCACATGGACTTCAACCAGCCGGACGGAAAGCAGGATTTTCACGTCGCCATGCCGGCGTCGATCCTCAACCTGAAGACGCATTTCATCACGAGCGACGATCCGGTGACGATCAGCACGCAGGAGTTTGCATTGACCGGCGAGAAAATGGAGTTTAACACCTTGGAACGCGAGGGCAGGCTGATCGGCAGCGTCCGGATGGTCATTCACAATCTCAAGCAGTTGGCTGCGCCGAAAGACACCGCCGAGAAATCCGAATGAACAAGTCCGTCCCGTTGCTTCCGGCCGTCCTCTTGCGCGGCGGGTTCTGCCTGTGTCTGCTCGCTTGCTCCGTCGCTGGCCTCGCCCAGAACCCTGCGCCCGCTGCCAACGTCGAAGGGGTTCCTTCCGACGAGGCGCCTCCCGCCGTGAGCGACACGGAGATCCTCGCGTCGCAGGGAGCGACCTTTGCGGCCAAGGACCGAATCGCCGTCTTCAGCGGCGACGTGCGCGTCAGAGACCCACGGTTCACGCTGGCTTGTGACAAGCTGACCGTTTACCTCGGTAAAGGCGCTGGGAACAACGCCGAGCCGCCGACCGCCGCCGCCACGCCGCCCCCCATCGATCCTACGGTAAAATCGGGCGATGCCAACCGCGGCGGCGGCATCGACCACGCGGTGGCCGAGGGGCATGTGATCATCATCCAGAAACATGCGCCGACCAAAGCAGGCGAAGAGGAAAAAGTCTCGGTCGGCAGGGCGGACCGGGCCGAGTACGACAGCAAAACGGGCGACATGACGCTGCGCGGGATGCCGAAGGTAGAGCAAAACGGCGATTCGCACGAGGCGCTCTCCAATTCCACGTACATGATCCTGCACCGCGACAACAGCCTGGATACGCACGGGCCAAACCGCACCCACATCGCGCCGCGCGCAAAGGACAACCTGCCCGGCACCAAACCCGGCAGCAGTCCGCCTGCGGCCACTCCGGCCGGGCGGCGCACGGGGACCAGCGGGACGCAGAATTGACGACATGCATGAGCCTTTCCCCTAATCTCCTGTCGGCGGAAGCGCCTGCCACCGGCCGCGGGAACCCGGCGGCGAACCCCCGGCCGGCTCCCGATGATGCCTCGGGTCCGATCATGCAGACGCACGGGTTGGTGAAAATCTACAACAAGCGCACGGTCGTCAACCAGGTAGACATCAGCGTGCGCCGCGGGGAGATCGTGGGCCTGCTTGGTCCCAATGGCGCGGGCAAGACGACGAGCTTTTACATGATCGTCGGCCTCGTGCCGCCGAACGCGGGCCGCATCACGTTCAACGGCGTGGACGTGACCCGCTACCCGATGTACCGCCGGGCGCGGCTGGGCATGGGCTACCTGCCGCAGGAGGAATCCATCTTTCGCAAGCTGACCGTCGAACAAAACCTCCTCGCCATCCTCGAAACGCTCCCGCTCGACCGCAAGGCGCGGCGGGCGCGTTGCGAGGAGCTGCTGGAGCAGTTCGGCATCACGCACGTCGCGCGCAACCTCGCGCTGACCTTGAGCGGCGGTGAGAAGCGGCGGTTGACCATCGCCCGCTCGCTCATCACCAACCCGAATTTGCTGATGCTCGACGAGCCGTTCAGCGGCGTGGATCCCATCGCGGTTTCCGAGGTGCAGCAGATCATCGTGTCCCTGCGCGACACGGCGAACCTAGGCATCATCATCAGCGACCACAGCGTGCGCGAGACCCTGACCATCGTGGACCGCGCCTACCTGATGTACGACGGCAAGGTCGTGCGCGACGGCACCAAAGACTTCCTGATCAACGATCCCGTCAGCCGCCAGCTCTATTTGGGCGAACGGTTTTCGATGTGAACGTGCGATTAGGGAGGTGAACGCTTCTTTCCCCCGAAGCTCCAACCGCCACCCGCCACCAAGGAGAGCCAGAACAAGCCATGCAGACCGCCAACGTCCATCCGCCCGTCACCGTCACCGGCCGTCATCTCGCCATCACGGCCGCCATCAACGACTACGCGCAAAAGAAAGTCGAGAGCCTGCATCTGGAATACCCGCGCATCATCGACGCGCGCGTCATCCTGGAAGTCGACAAATACCGCCACCGCGCGGAGGTCGTGCTGGTGTGCTGCAACCACATCACCATCGAAGCCAGCGAGGAGAGCACCGATCTGTACGCCTCCATGGACCAGGTCATCGGCAAGGTGGCCCGGCAGATGCGCAAGTACAAAACGCGTCTCCTCAAGAGCCACCGTCCCCACCGCAACGAGACGGTCCGCTACCTCGAAGAACAGGTGTTCGACGCCGACACGTTCGAGGAGTTCGAGCAGGAAGTCACCGCGCCGGGCTACACGGAAGCCGCGCCGGAACCGGAGGTCATCCAGACCGAGAAGTATCCCGTGAAACCGATGTTCGTGGATGAAGCGGTTCTCCAGATGGACATGTCCACGCGGCAATTCGTCGTCTTCCTCAACGCGAAAACCGACAAGGTGAACGTTCTCTACAGGCGTAAGAAGGGCGACTACGGATTGATCGAGCCCAGCTTCCATTGACCAACCAGTCGGCAGAGACGCTTCCCCCCGTGAAAAATCCGGTCGACCTGAAACCTTGCGGCAAGGACGGCAAGCCGCCCACGATCACCGTCGGGCAGTTCTTCCGCGACCACGCCGCCAACTTGCAATTGTCGCTGGTCGGTCCCGAGCGCGGCTTCGACCGCAAGATCCTCGAACCCGCCATCAACCGTCCGGGGCTGGCGCTCTCCGGGTTCTTCCAGTATTTCGCCGCCAAGCGCGTGCAGGTGATCGGCAGCGCCGAAATGTCGTACCTCAAGAGCCTGCCGCGCGGGGAGGCGGGAAAACGCTTCGAAGCGCTGTGCGGCCGGCGGATTCCCTGCATCGTCTTCTCGCGCAACGCGGCGATTCCCCGCGCGTTGTGCGTCGTGGCCGAACGCGCGGGCGTCGCGATCTTCCGCACGCCGCTGGTGACAATGAACTTCGTCAACGCGGCGACGATCCTGCTGGAGTTCAACTTTTCGCCCTCGCGCACCGAACACGGCAGCATGGTCGATATCTTGGGCATCGGGACCCTGATCCGCGGGGCCAGCGGCGTGGGCAAGAGCGAGTGCGTGCTCGGCCTGATCGAGCGCGGCTACAGCCTGGTGGCCGACGATGTGACGCGCTTCCGGGCCATCGAGCGGCGCGAGCTGATGGCGACCGCTCCCAGCTTGACGCGCTACCACATGGAGGTGCGCGGCTTGGGGGTCATCAACGTGGCCGCAATCTTCGGCATCGGCAGCATCCGCACCGAGAAGCGGCTGGACTTTGTAGTGACATTAAAAGATTGGCAGGATATGGAAGAAGTCGATAGAGTGGGACTCGAATTGGAGACCTACCGCATCTTGAACATCGAAGTCCCCCACGTCACGATCCCCGTTCGGCCGGGCCGCGACTCGGCGCGGCTGGTGGAAGTGGCGGCGTTTGACCAGAAGCTCAAGAGCCACGGCCAGCACAGCTCGATGGAATTTAACCAGCGTCTCGTCAACCTGATGCATCGCAAGCACTCCCTATGAGTATCCTCGGTCGCACCACCTCCGGCCACGACGCCGACGCTTCCTGCGAGCAGAAGTGCTGTAAAGACCTTGTCATCCTGAACAAGCTCGGGATGCACGCCCGGCCGTCGGCGCGTTTCGTGAAGATTTCTAACCGCTACAAGGCGGAGATCCTGGTCGAGAAGGACGGCGAGCAGGTCAACGGCAAGAGCATCATGGGGTTGATGATGCTCGCCGCCGGCCAGGGGTCCAAGCTGCGGGTGACGGCGGAGGGACCGGACGCGCAACAGGCCATCTCGGACCTCGAACAACTGGTACAGACCCGTTTCGACGAAGAATGAGCAGGGAGACGCCGGGAGACGAATCTCGCCGATGAACGCCGAGCCGGGTTCGTCACTGCCTGAAACACGTTTCCAGGGTCTTGGGGTGTCGCCGGGTTTGGCGCGGGGGAAGGTGTTTGTTCACCGGCCGGAGCAGGACGCCACGCCCGAGTACACGATCCGCGAACAGGACCTCCCGGCGGAGATCGCCCGGTTCGAGTCCGCGTTGCTGCTCACGCGCACGCAGATCCTCGACATGCAGGCGAAGATCGCCGATGCCATCGGGTCCAAGGACGCCAGCATCTTCGACGCGCATCTGCTGGTCGTCGAGGACCGCACGCTCATCGACGAGGTCTTGCGCACGCTCCAGCGCGAGCGGCGCAACATCGAGTCCGTCTTCGAGCAGGTGGCCAACCGCTACGCCAGCTTGCTCGAACAGATGGACGATCCCTACCTGCGCGAGCGTTGCCTGGACGTGCACGACGTGACCCGCCGCGTGGTGATGAACCTCGCCGGCCGGCAGGCCGTCGCGCTGTCCGAGGTCGATTATCCGCACATCCTGCTCGCCCACAATCTGGCCCCGTCAGACACCGCGATGCTCAACCGGCAGTTCGTGCTGGCCTTCGGCACGGACGTGGGCAGCCGCACGTCGCACACCGCGATCATGGCGCGTTCGCTGAGCATCCCGGCCATCGTCGGCCTGCACGATGTCAGCACCAAGGTGGAGGCGGGCAGCGACGTGCTCCTGGACGGTTACCACGGGTTGCTCGTGCTCAATCCGAGCGCGCAAACGTTACGCGAGTACGAGGACCTGGAACGACGCAAGCAACGGATCGAGGCCGGGTTGATCGACCTGCGCGAGACGGTTTCCACGACCCGCGATGGCCACCATGTCGTCCTGTCAGCCAACATCGAGCTGCCCGAAGACATCCCGATGGTCAAGACCAGCGGCGCGGAAGGGGTGGGCTTGTACCGGACGGAATTTTTCTATCTGAACAAATCCCGTCTGCCCGACGAAGAGGAGCAGTACGCCAACTACCGTTTGGTGGCGAGCGCGGTGTTGCCGCAGCCCATCATCATCCGCACGCTCGACCTGGGCGGGGACAAAGGCATCGGCAACCTGCCGCTGCCCACGGAACTCAACCCGTTCCTGGGCTGCCGGGCGATCCGTTTCTGCCTGCAGCACCAAGACATCTTCAAGGTGCAGCTCCGCGCGATCCTGCGGGCGAGCGCGTTGGGCAACGTCCGCATGATGTATCCGCTCGTCAGCGGGTTGGAGGAGGTGCGGCAGGCCAACGCGGTGCTGGAGGAGTGCAAGGGGGAGTTGCGCGCGGAGGGCAAAGCGTTCAACGAGGAGATGGAGGTCGGCATCATGATCGAGGTGCCGAGCGCGGCGCTGTGCGCCTGGGAACTGGCGCGCGAGGTCGATTTTTTCAGCATCGGCACGAACGATCTGATCCAATACTGCATCGCGGTCGACCGGGTGAACGAACGCATCGCGCATCTCTACGAGCCGACGCACCCGGCGATTCTGCGCCTCATCAAGATGGTCGTCGACGGCGCGCACGCGGCGGGCATCTGGGTGGGAGTGTGCGGCGAGATGGCCAGCGAGGTGGCGTTCACGCCGCTGCTGCTCGGTCTGGGCGTGGATGAACTCAGCGCGGGCGCGGCGCTGGTGCCGAGGGTCAAGCGCGCGGTGCAGAGCTTGGAGATGGACGTGTGCCGCGCCTTGGCGGAAGCGGCGTTGAAGCTGGACACGCCCGGCGCGATTCTCGCGGAGTGCGAAGAGGTAGCACGGCGGTACTATCCTGATCTTCTTGGCTGAAAAATTGCCTGTCCCGTTTTTTCACAGTCGTGGATGAACGGGGACAGGCATCTTTTCCAAAGCAAGAGCTGACCGGAAAAGCTGCCTACCCCTTTTTCTCGCCTCAAGCGGATTGTCGCTTTTTGTAACGTGACATAAAAAATGTTGCCACTGTCGGCCGCGTTCGGGTTAGATACCTCCCGTTTTCGTGCCCTGGCTACTCGTATACAACGTGTTCCCCACTAGCACCAGACCTTGCGATCCCATGAACTTCGCTTCTCTCCTTCTGCGTACCCGCAGGGTAGTGTTCAAGCAGATGTTGAGTTTGAGGTGATCAAGGCGATGTTTGCCGAT
>CAXTOX010000120.1:0-5712 GCA_964245885.1 uncultured Chthoniobacterales bacterium
CACCGTCCGCACGCCCAGCACCAAGGCGTTGCCATACCGCGGGCTGCCGCCGGGATGGACGATGTATTGCAGGTCCGGCTGCACGCTGAGCCACGGCGCGAGGTTGGCCTGGTAGGTAACCTCGAAGATGCTCTCGTAGTCCGGCAGGGCTTCGCGGGCAGCGTCGAGGCGGTCGGCGTTCCGCACCAAACGGCGCGCGGCGTCGGAAAGGCTGGTGTAAGTGAAGCCGACGCCGAGCAGGTCCTGGTCGCGGCCGGGAAGCGGCGCGCGGTAGTTCAGGCCGATCTCCGCGTAGAAATCCGTCAGGCTGCGGTCGCCCTGGCCGACCCCGAGCCGGCCGAAGAAACGCAGTTCCGGCCCGGCGGGCGGAGGGCCGCTCGCGCTGAGCGGCGAATCTTCCGCGTTGCCGACCGGTGCGGCGGCCGAGGTCGCCACGTCCTCGTTGCCGCCCCTGGGGTCGCGTGGGCGGTAGACCACCTGCTCGGCCACGGCGTAGACGCCTCCGTCGCCGTGGTGGACCCTCGGGCGCGCGTCGGCCGGCGGAACGGTCAGATAAGGGTCTGCGGATGCGAGAAAAACGTCCGAGAAATCCCCGGTGTGATAGAAGCCGCCCACGCGGTAAGCACCGGGCAGGCCGGGGTCTTCCTTGTGGTAGTTGCGCAGCCAGCCCGCTTCGTAGATGGACAGCAACCCCTGGTTGCCGCTGATGGGGAAGCGGACCCCGTCGTCATTGTAGGCCGTCCCGACGCGAAAACCGGGCGACGGATCACCGTCGCGGTCGGCGTTGGCGTTGCCGGCGTACACGCCGGCCTGGAAATAGAAGCGGGTGTCGGGCGAGTTGAGCCGCAGACGCACGGCTGAGGCCGCCTCCGGGTAGGTCGGTGTGGGGACGTTGAGGGTCAGGGTAGGCAGCGCGCCGAAATTGGAATGGACGAACAGCGCGCCGCCGATGGTGGTGGCAAATTCGGCGTCGACCTCCTCCTGACCAACCCGCAGGTTGACCACGTTCTTGAAAAATACCGTCTGCAACCACAGCTCGGACAGCCGGAAGCTGTCGTAGGCGTTGATGCTTGAATAGAAGTTGAGGTCGCGGGTGTAGAGGTTCGTGCCGTCGGGGCCGTGGGATTCGTAGGCGACCGCGTGAAATTTGAGGCCGTTCCAGCCGGCGAGCTTGCCGAAATCCACGTCCAGCCCGGCGGTCAGAAGCCCGTTGTAAACCGCCCCCTGCCGGTAGCCGCCGGCCGGGTTGCCGAAGACCTCGCCCGTGTAGATCAGGCCCAGGACGATGCCTTTGTCGACGAGTTTGGCGCGTTCGCCGCCGGGGTCGGGGAGGGGAGAGTCGCGCTGGAAAAATCCCTTGGGAGCTTCTGGCACGGGCGGATCGGCGTGCAGGGCGGCGGACGCGGGGAAACACAGGACGACGCTCGCACAGCCGAGGACGCGCGCGAGGGACATGCAGGCAAGTAAAATGCAAAATGCAAAATGCAAAATGCAAAATGTCAGAGGAGAGGTGAGCTTGTCCTCATCGGCGGGACTTTTGCCGGAGGTCTCATCACGCATCAACTTCTGCCTTTGTCCCCCCTTCTGAACTTTTGCATTTTGCATTTTGCATTTTGCATTCCGATCCGCCCGTCCCATGCTCAACCACTCCGAATTTCCCCGCCCCGAATACCCGCGACCCGACCGGCAGCGCGGGCGGATCGAAGGCACGGACTGGCTCAACCTGAACGGTCCGTGGAATTTCTGCTTCGACGGCGAGCGCCGCGGCACCGACGAACGCTGGTTCGATCCCGCCAACGCCGAGGCACCCTTCACCGAGCAGATCATCGTGCCGTTTTGCTGGGAATCGCTCGCGGCGTGGGGCCAGGCCGACTCGGCGGGCAACGATCATTATTACGCCACGCGCGTGTTCCGAGACCCGGCGACCGTGGACCGCGCGAACCACCGCTCCGCGCCGCGCTACGAGGTGGGCTGGTACCGGCGCGAAATCCATGTCCCGCGCGACACCCCGGCATGGGCAGGCAAGCGCGTGGTCCTGACGGTCGGCGCGGCGGATTTTTTCACGGAAGGCTGGTGCAACGGCCAATCGCTCGGCCGCCACAAGGGCGGGTACACGCCGTTCGAGTTCGACCTGACCGATGCGCTCGATGCGGACGGAAAAGGCATCCTCGTCCTGCGCGTGGAGGATTCCATGGATAACGCCCAGCAACCCGTGGGCAAGCAGTGGCGTTGGTACACGACAACCAGCGGCATCTGGCAGACGGTGTTCGTCGAGCCGCGCCACGCGAGCCACCTCGCGCCGTTTCGCATCACGCCGAACCTGGCGCGCCGCACCGCGACGTTCCGCGTGCCCTGCGTGGAGGCGCGCGACGGCGACGAACTGGAGATCGTCCTCCACCCGCCCGCCGGGCCGGAGACCACCCATGCGCTGGCGGTGCGCGGCGGCGTCGCGGAAGGCGGCATCCCCGTTGGGCCGCTCGTGCTGTGGGACCATCACCACCCGGCCTTGTACCAGGTCGATCTGCGGCTGGTCCGGGACGGAACGGTCCTCGACGCGGTCCACACGTACTTCGGCATGCGCGAGATCACGACGCAGGCCGCGGCGGACGGCGGCCCGGCGGCGCTGTGCCTGAACGGGCGTCCGCTCTACCTGCGCGGCGCGCTGCACCAATCGTTCTATCCCGACGGCGTGTACACCGCCGGGGACGCGGCGACGCTGCGCGACGACATCGCGTTCGCCAAGCGGGCGGGCTTCGATTTCCTGCGCATCCACATCAAGATCGACGACCCGCTGCTGCTCTGTTACGCGGATACCCTCGGCATCCTGCTCATGGTGGACTTTCCTAACTTCGGGGAAGGCGGCGATACCCCGCTGGGTCGGGCACGGTTCGAGAAGATGATGCGCGAGGCCGTCGAGCGCGATTTTAACCACCCGTCGATCATCGCCTGGTGCATGTTCAACGAGACGTGGGGTTTCGGCGGGCAGGTGGAGCTTTTCAAGTGGATGGAGGAACGCCAACTCGCGCTGCCCTTGCCGGCGTCTAACATCGCCAGCGGCGGCGAGGAAAAAGAAGCGCCGCCCAGCACGCCGGGATCGGTCAAGATGCACAACGCGAATGCCCAGAAATGGGTCCGCCAGATGTGGATCGAGGCCAAGGCGCTCGACCCGACGCGGCTCATCGAGGACATGAGCGTCGTCTACTGGGAACACCTCGAATACTACCAGCACACCGAGACCGACATCAACTCGTGGCACTTCTACATCAACGACTACGCCCAGGCGCGCGCGCACATCGAGAAGGTCGCGCATGATACTTACACGGGTTCCCGGTTCAACTACGTGCCGGGCTTCGAGCAGGGGAGCGCGCCGCTCATCACGAGCGAGTACGGCGGCGTCGGCGCGCTCGACGGCGACCGGGACATCTCGTGGAGTTTCAAGTTCCTCACCAACGAACTGCGCCGCCAGCCCAAGCTCTCGGCCTACGTGTTCACCCAGCTCCACGACGTGGAATGGGAGTACAACGGGTTCCTCAACTACGACCGCACGCCGAAGGCTTTCGGCTACGACCCGACGCTGATCAACGCCGCCGACGTGCTGACGATGGACGCCGCGCCAGCGCGCCGCGCCGCGCCGGGCGAACGCGTGCGCGTGGACGTGAGCAGTTCGCACTACGGGGAGCGCACGTTTGAGCGCGTGCTCCTGCAATGGCGCTTGAGCGGCGTGGACGGTCGCGGGCAGGTCCACGCGGACCTGGCGCGCGGTGGGTGGGAGATCCCTTTCCCGCCGGGCAAGGTGGCTCCGGCGGGCACGGTGGAGTTCACGCTGCCGGAGGGCGCGCCCATGTTGTGCAAGCTGACACTCCAAGCGGTGGACGCCCGCAACGGCGCGGCCATCGCTGGGAACTACGTCGAATACTTCGTGACCGGGCCGGAGTACCCGCCGGCGGCGGCCGGGAACGTCCTGCGCGCGGCTCCCGGCAACTGGTCGGCGGCGGAGTGGAGCGAGGGGGCTGGCACGCGCGAGGAAGCGGGGATGGCCGACGAGTGCCACGGGGCGGGCAGCGGGTTCTTCGAGTGGTCCCTGCCGCTCGACGGCGCGGACTGGTCGGGCGTGCGGCGGCTGCGGGTGTTGTGCGAGGCGTCGTCGCGCCGGCCGGACACGCCGCAGACGAGCCTGGACCTGTACCCGACGACGTTGCGCGTGCTGCTCAACGGCGAGTTGGTCCACACCGCCGCGGTGCCGGATCATCCGCACGACGCGCGCGGGGTGCTCAGCTACCTGCGCGGCGCGGTGGGCGCGTACGGCTACCTGTCGCAGACCGTGGTGGAGGGGGAACTGTTGCGCCGCGTGCGCGCGGCGGGCGACGGCAGCCATCTGCGGTTGCGCTGCGAGGTGCCGTCCGACGTGCCCGCGCGCAACGGGTTGACGCTCTACGGCCCCGAGTGCGGGCGGCATCCGCTGGGCGTGACGGTGGTGCTGGAGAAATGAGTTTACAGCGTTTTTCGTTTGCGTGTGGAGTCCTCCCAGCCCCGGCAGCGTTTGTCGTTTGCGCGTGGAGTCCTCCCAGCCCCGGCAGGGGCGCAAGAATTTAGCCCACGGTGTGAGCCGTGGGTCGACCAGGTCGAACGGGCAAGCCCCGGCAGGGGCGTAAGAAAAGACGCGGGCCTTCCACGGACCAGCGCGCCGGTTTTCTTCCGCCCCTGCCGGGGCTTTGACGTGGATGGAATCCTTTCCCACGGCTCACGCCGTGGGCTAAACTCTTGCGCCCCTGCCGGGGCTGGGAACCTGACAAGCGACCGAAAAACGCTTTAACGCTTGGTGTGAAATCGCTCTTTTCTGTTTCTGCTGCCCTGCAAGGGCAGGAGGCGATAGCCCGGGGCAGCGCCCCGGGTGGCGAGGATCAAAAGGGTCAGCCCTGCAAGGGCGAAACGGGCGTGGCCCATCCCGGAAGTGTCGCCCTTGCAGGGCTGGCGCTTGTGTGTAGTAGACCCGGGGCGCTGCCCCGGGCTATCGTCTCACGTCCCTTCGGGGCTGAGGAGGGCAGCAGTCATTTCACACCAAGCGTTTCAGTGATCCCGTAGTGCCTCTTGGCCACGCAGCCAGACATCGAGTTCTTCCTGGCCGGCCGGGATGGGTTCCACCTTCGGCAGTTGGTCGAGCACCGCGCGCATCTCGCGCAACGGCTCCACGAAGGCTGTTTCGTGACCCGGGAAACGCGCCACGAGGAACACCGCCTGCAAGCACTCCGGGTCGAAGGCTGCGGCCGTCAGTTCAGGCTGCGCCTCGATCCGCGCGCGCATGGAAGCCGTCTCGGCACCCAGCGCCTCGCGCGCCGCCGGGATCGTCTCCGTGGACACGGGCGGCAGCCCGCCGCCGCGCACGAAGTCCAAGGCCAGGGCGCGCATCGGCGCGTCGGCGTGGCGCAGGCACCCCACGAGATCGTACGTCAGGTGCGGACGGGCGCGGATGGCTTCCGTCGCGCGGGTGATGACCGTCGGCATGCCTGCCATGCCCGTGTAGGGCAGCCAACGCTCCAGCGGCGCGTCCGGCGGGAGTTGGTCCAACTGCGCCAGCGCGGCCTGTTGCTGCACGTCGAGTTGCGCCTTGCGGACCCTGTCCTCGCGGCGCACCTCCAGCGGGCGGACGCCCTCCCCGCCGTGGCGTGCCACGACCTCGCCGGCCGCCGCCCATCGCGCCGCCAGGACGGACAG
>CAXTOX010000120.1:5722-12239 GCA_964245885.1 uncultured Chthoniobacterales bacterium
CCTCCAGCGTGCCGAGGTGTTCGCGCCAGCCGACCGTCGCGCCCGTGGCACCGTCGAGCAGGACGCAGGCGGCGAGGAGCGCGCGCCAGGCGGGCGACGGTGCCCGGCCCGCGTCCGGTACCCGTCCAGGCGCGGCGAGGAACGCCATGATCACCGCGGGCACGACCAGGGAAACCAGCGGGGCGAGCACGCGCAGCCAGAGTGCCACCGGCGGATGAGCCTCGGACATCGCCACCAGGCAAAAGAGCGAGGCCAGCCCCATGCCGAAGTGCGCGCCCGCCACGACGAGGAAGCGCGCGCCCGCCGGCACCGAAATCCAGTCGAAGCGTCCGGCCCGCAGTCCGGCCCGCAACGCCAACGCCAGGCAAAGCCAGCGCGGCGTGCAGAACACCAGCCACTGGAAGCCGGCCAGCCCGTCGCGGGTGTCCTACGGATGCCGGTTGCCGAGGACCATGGGTGCCAGCAGCAGGGTCAGGCCGAAAGCCCCGGCCAGGGAGAGACGGTTGAGAAGTTGCATCGGCGGCGGCGGACCTTACCCGTCCGTATCCGTCGGGCTGGCGGCGGGGGTTTCGGTGGGAACGGCGACCGGCGGCGTTTCCTCCGGCTTGCCCACGGCGGTGGCCTGGCTGGCGACGGCCTGCCAGTTGCCGCCCGGACGGCGCACGAACGTGTCTGTCCAACGGTACGTGCCGTTGAGCGCGCCGCCGCGGTCGCTGCCGAGGAGAGTCGTCTCGCCGGTGACCACGGCGGTGTCGCCGCGAACCTGCACCTTCATGCCGTTGAGCTTGAACGCGTCGATCTTCACGTCGCCCGCGCGGGCGGTGGCGAGGTCGTCGGCCTTGTGCCCGACGTTGCCGGTGGCGTCGGTGTAGACGTACGCGTCGTCCTCCACGCGTTCGAGGAAAGCGGCGTCGTGCCTGGCCACGGCGTCGGCCCAGTCCTGCTCCAGCTTGAGCAGCGCGGCCGTGTCGTTGTCGGGTTGTTGCGCCCGCGCCGCACACACCAGCAGTGCCAACGCAACGACGGTGATGCAAACATGGGTCTTCATGATCCTCGGGGCGGCGCGTCGGAAGCCACCTTGTAGCGCAACTGCCGGCTCAGGAGCCAGCGCACGCCGAACATGTCCACCGTCGCGCGCAACGCCCGGTTGCCCAGGCCGTACTTGCTGACGCCGAACTGCCGCGCCCGGTGGTTGACGGGCATCTCCATCAATCGGAAACCCGCCCCCTTGACCAGCGCGGGGATGAACCGGTGCATCCCCACGAACGGCACGAGCGCGGACACGCATTCGCGGCGCATCGCCTTGAGCGTGCAGCCGGTGTCGCGCACGCCGTCGCGCGTGAAGCGGCTGCGCACGAAGTTCGCCACGCGGCTGGTGATGCGCTTGACGACGGTGTCCTTGCGCTTGGCGCGGTAGCCGCAGACGAGGTCGGCCGTGCCGCGTTCGATCTCGGCGACGAGCCGGGGGATGTCGGCGGGATCGTTCTGGAGGTCGCCGTCGAGCAGCGCGACGGCCCGGCCGCGCGCGGCGTGCAGCCCGGCGTACATCGCGGCGCTCTGGCCGGCGTTGCGCTCGAAGGTGAGCACGCGCACGCGGCCTTCGGCGTCGGCGTCGATGCGGGCGACGGTGGCATCGCGCGAGCCGTCGTCCACGAAGACGATCTCGTAGTCCATCCCGGCCAGCGCGGCGGTGAGTTCGCGCTGGAGGATGGGCACGTTTTCCTCCTCGTTGTAGAGTGGAATGACGATGGAGAGAGCGGGCGTGGCGGACATGCTCAAAATAGGCTCAGAGTTCTAATCCCTTGTAACCAAAGCACGCATACACCCGCAGCGTGCGCAACGGTTGACCGCGCCGCCGGATCTCGTACTGCGCCACGAGTGCGGTTTGCTCGAAGCCATCCTCCACCGTGCCGGGCACGCCGTGGTGGCGTTCGTCGTCGGTGAGGTAGAGCGCGCTGCGGCCCACGAACGGGCTGGGTTCGATCCCGCGGAATTCCTCCTCGGCGGTGCGCGGCGGCTTCGCGCCGGCCGGACGCGGCGGCACGTCCCGCACCACGACCTGATCGTAGCGCGGCCAGAAGGAAAACTGCGTCTCGATGTTTTGCGACTCCGGCATGTACACCGTCGGGTGATCCGTGCCCGCGACGCGCTTTTCGTTGAAGTAGAAATTGAGTTCGGCCGCGAGCTGGTAGCGGTTGGCGATGAGGAAAACGGGCGCGCCGAGTTCGCGCTCCTCGTCGGCGCGGAATCCCTCCACCGCCTGCGCTGTCGCGCGCCAGCCGAGCAGCCGCGCGGTCGGGTCGCGGCGGTATTCCCAGGGGATGCCAACGGCGCGCAGGAGATCCGTGTCGAGCACCGCCACGCTGGCCGCGAGCGCGACGGCCAACGCCGCCACGGCAAAGACCGCCGCCGGACGGCTCGCGCGGGCGCGTTCGTGCCACAGGGCGGCGGCCAGGATGCTCAGGCTCAGGAAGCCGGGGGCGGTCCAGTTGGGTTCGCCGGCGGTCTTGAAGGCCAGGAGCGTGTACATCACGATTAGCGGCAGGCCGAAGGCGAGGAGGAAGCGCGCTTTCTCCGCGTCCGGGTCAGGCGAACGTCGCGCATTACTAGGCGCAGGTCGCGCGAACAACCAACGCAACCCGGCCCGCCGCCAACCCCACCCGACCGCCACCAGCAACCCGATGAGCACGAGCGGCGAGTACACCCCGAGGTGCGCGGTGAAGAACTTGAAGAACTCGCCGAACGGCCGGTCGAACGCCGTGCCCAAGCGCCCCCGGTCATGCAGGTGGCTGAGCGTGATCCAGGCGTGACCGGCGTTCCAGAATACCGGCGGCGAGCCGACCGCCGCGGCGACCACGAGCATCGCGTAAAGCCCCGGCCGGCGGAATTCCACCCGCCAGCGCCGCACGAGGACCAGCACCCACGCGATGCAGAGGAGTTCCATCGCGTTGGTGTACTTGCACAGGAAACCGAGCCCGATCCCCAGGCCCGCCGCCAGCCACCAGCCGAGCCGCGTCCAGGCGGGACGGTCGCCTTCGAGCGCGAGCCAGACCGCCCCCATCGACGCCGACCAGCAGAACACCGAGGACGCGTCAATGGTCATCAACAGCGAACCGGCGGTGAACAGCGGCGTGACGTTGAGCAGGAGCGCGAGCCACGTCGCCGCGCCCTCGCCGTAGAGCCGCCGCGCCAGGAAGAACAGCGCGAGGCTCGTGCCCAGAGCCAGGATCGGGCTGAAAAAACGCACGCCGAACTCGTTGGTGCCAAAGAGGATAGTGCCCGCCCGGATGATCGCCGCCACGCCGGGACCCTTGCTGTAGTAACCCCAGTCCAGTCGCTCGCTCCACATCTGGTAATACGCCTCGTCGGGGGAGAGTTCGATGTACCCGGTATACGCCAGCCGCAGTCCGGTCAGGACCAGCAGGAAGACGAGGACGACGCGGGTGGGGGACATGGAAGCGAGACCTTAAGGTCCTGTTGCCTCGCCGAGGCAATCAAAATCTTGTCTGGCTGACCGTGCCTGCGGTCTGACGTTCCCGCCAGAAGAATCTAGGATTGCCTCGGAGAGGCAACCCTACCTTTTAACGAAACGCTGCACCGCCCATCGCCCGCCAGCCGTTCCTGCGATGGCCAAGCCAACCGCCAGGACCATCGAGATCAGCACGTCGCTCGGCCAGTGCGCGCCGACGTACACGCGCGAATACGCCACCACCGCCGCCGGCAGGAAAGCCAGCCAGCCGCGCCGTCGGTAGAACAGCGTCAACACCGTCGCGGCGCAGAAGTTATTGACGACGTGGCTGGAGGGGAACGAGCGGCCGGGGTGGGGATCGTCGTCGTTGATCGTCACCGGGCCGGGGGTCACCGACACGGCCACCGGCTCGCACAACGCCAGCAACCGCGGCCGGACGTGCCGCGCGAGGTCCACCTGCCGCACGCCTGCCTCCGCCTGCCACGGGCGCAGCCGGTGGACGGCGTGCTTGAGGGAATTGTCCACCACGGCGTCGCCGACCGCCAGGAGCAGGGCCAGCGTGACGAGCATCCACCGGGCCCGCGCCCCGCCGCGCCACGCGGTCAGCACGGCCGCGAGCGCGAGAAACGGCCACCAGAGGTCGAACGACGAGGCCGCCGCCATGATCCGGTCGAGCGCGGGACCGGTCCACTGCTGGTTAATGAGGTGGAAGAGCGTTTCGTCCAAGCGGGATCAGGCAAGGATGCCGGACGCCGCCCGCCGATGGGAAGCGCATTGTTCCCGCCGTTTGGCAAAACCGCCGGCCGAGGGCACATTGCCAACTACCATGCCGTCGATTTTTCTCCGTGCCGTCTGCCTGCTGTCCGCCGTCCTGCTCGCCATCCCACACGCCGGCGCGCAAGCCGCACCCGAGGAAAAACTCACGGCGGCGGACATCCTGCACGCCGTCCGCGAGGCGCAGGGCACCCGTCATGACGCCCTCGACGGCCAGCTCCGCGACGACATCGCGGGCCTGACGTTCCCCTTCCGCCTCGTCTCCGACGGCCCGCAGGTGCGCTACGAATTCAAAGGCCCACCGCCGACGACCGTGCAGGTACGTTACAACGAGGACGGCTCCGAACTGGTGGAATCCGGCCCGGAGGGTTCGGGCAAGCTGACCCCGGCGAACTTCGACAAACACATCCTCGGCTCGGACCTGACCTACGAGGATCTGGCGTTGCGGTTTGTCTACTGGCCGCGCGCCGTCATCGAGGGCGACGACCGCATCAAAACCCGCTCGGCCTGGAAGCTGCGCTTGACCCCGCCGAACCACCGCACACAATACGGCAGCGTGCTGCTCTGGGTGGACAAGGAGAGCGGCGGCCTGGTGCGGGTTGACGGATTTGACTGGCAGGGCAAGCTGCTCAAGCGCTTCGAGGTCATCAGCGTCCAGAAGATCGACGGCAAGACCTACCTCAAGCAGATGCGGATCGAGGGCTTCGACCCTGCCAGCAGCCGCACCCGTTCGCGCACGTACCTGGAAATCAAGGGCGCGGCGAGGTAGGTCACGCCACTTTGCCGGCGGCCATCCTGGCCTGCCATTCGCGGTAGACGAAGGGCGAAATCTCTGAAGGCTTGATCTCGCTGCGTCCACCCCAGAACACGTTCGTGTAACTGACCGGGATGCCGCAACGGCGCAGGTGGTCGTCGATGGCGGCTTTGTGGTCGAGGAGGCGGGGCTTCTCCGTGCCGTGGGCGACGGCCATGATGTTGACGTTGCCGAAGTCCGGTCCACCCTCCCGCCAATAGCAATGGGTCAAGATCAGGTGCCGGCCGACCTCCGCGCCAGCCTCGATCTCGCGCCCGGCGGGCACAGCCCAGTGGAAAAGTCCGTTGAAGCGGGTCACGCGCACGCCGGCCTCGCTGGGTTTGACGTGTTCGAGGAACGTGGAGAAACGTCCGATGAGCTTGCGGGCGTTCAGGTCGCGGGCGACGGCGCAGAATTCGTTAAAGGAGACGCCAGCCTCGCGGGCGCGGGCCAGCCACGGGGATTCCTCATGGATTTCCTCGGGGGCGAGTTCGCGTTTGAGGGCGAGGAGGACCTGCCACTCGTGCGGGGTCAGATCGGCTACTTCCACCTTGGTCATGTGCGCGGGCGCGTCGGCGATCTCGCCGGGGTCGATGGTCTTGCGCCGGACGTGCCCGACCCCGAGGACAAAGATGCCCTTGGCGGGCATGAGCCGGAAGTGGTCCGCGCCGACGTGGCGGCGGAGGAGTTCGGCGTGTTCCTGGAGGGAAAAGCCCTGCGGTGCCTTGAGGGTGGTCCAGAGCCGCCAATCGGACCCGGCGGTCGTCCCGTCCGTGGAACGCAGGACGACATGGCCGCTGAACGGGTCTTCCCGGAACATGAAGTCGAAGGCCGCGTCGAGCCGTTCGGGAGCGATTTTCCAGGCGACGAGTGCGCCGGAGGCGAGGTTGGTGGCGAGGAGGGTCTGGCGAACGCGGCGAATCGTGCCGGCGCGGAGCATGGCGCGAATCCGCTGGAGCACGGTGGGCAGTTCGACGCCGCTGCGCGCGGCGATTTCACGGAAAGGATCGGGGCTGAACCCGGCGATTTTGTCCTCGCTAACCGCCAGGATGCGGGCGTTGACGGAGTCGAGGTGTTCAACAGGGCAGGCAGGGGCAATAGCGGTGGCGTCCACGGGTGGAACATGCGTCCATCCGCGCGGGGCCGCACCCTTTTTTTGCGCGGAGGGGGTTGAATACCGTTTGACGGCCAAGGCGAAATCGATTAAGACACGATTCTTCCCCTTTGGGGAACGCACCCGTAGCTCAATTGGATAGAGCATCTGACTACGGATCAGAAGGTTTGAAGTTCGAGTCTTCACGGGTGCATGCTTCAGCGCGAGCGACTGACGCCAGGCGAAATTTTCCAAGCACTATCTGCCTCCCGGCAATGCCCGGCTAGTCGCCTCGCACCACGCCGTGTTCGACGGTTGGTAGTCCGAAAAGAGGGTAGTGTTTAAGCCGGTGTTGAGTTTGGGTTGAACAGGGCGCTGCTCGCGGATG
>CAXTOX010000121.1:0-4626 GCA_964245885.1 uncultured Chthoniobacterales bacterium
CGGTTTTCTGCCGCCCCTGCCGGGGCTGACCCGTTTTTGTTCTTTTCCCACGGCTCACGCCGTAGGCTAAATTCTTACGCCCCTGCCGGGGCTGCCAAGACATCAAACTGTACCACCACCGAATTCATCCACAGATTCCGCAGATTTACGCAGATTTTGGGAATGTGAAAAGAAGAACTCTCCTTCCGGCCCCTTCCCTTTCTTCAAATCTGCGTAAATCTGCGGAATCTGCGGATAAATTCCGACGCCATTGAACCAAGCGCGCCGCCGACGCGGCGTTTCACCCCTGCCCCTTGGAGACGAACACGCTCGCGGGCCGCAGCAACCGGTCGCGCAGCTTGTAGCCCTTGCGCTGCTGACGGAGCACGTTGCCCTCCGGCATGTCGGCGCTCGGTTCTTCGCCCAACGCCTCGTGCAGATTGGGGTCGAACTTCTGTCCTGCGGCGTCGATCACGGTCATGCCGCTCTCGGCCAGGAAGGCCTCCAACTGCTTTTGCACCATGCCCATGCCGATCAGCACCGCCGAACCTTCGCCCGACGTGCGCCGCGCCTCCATCAGGCCCAGCTCGAAGTTGTCCATGACCGGCAGCAGTTTTTCCAACAGGCTACCGTTCGCGTACCGCACCGCATCCTCTTTCTCACGCTGGAGGCGCTTGCGGACGTTGTCCATGTCGGCGCGGTCGCGCAGGGTCTGGTCGCGCAGCTTATCCACCTCCGCCTGGAGCCGGTCGGCGCGGGCTTCGGCGGTCTCGGGAGCCGGTTGAGAAGGGGTTTCGGCGGCGGGCGTTTCGGCCGCGCCGTCGAATTCGGGCGAGGCGGGCTTGCCGTCGATGCGCGTGGTCGTGTTTTCAGGAGTGCTCATAACTTACGAATCACAATCAACGTAATATCGTCGTTCTGCGGCTGCGCGCCCGAAAAATTCCGCAGGTCGTCGGTCAGCCGCTTGACGATGGCCGGCGCGCCCTCGGGGGCGGCGGCCTGGATCGCCTGGATCATCTTGTCCATGCCAAATTCCATGCCGTTCTGGTCGAGCGCCTCGGTCACGCCGTCCGTGTAGAGCACGAGGCAGTCGTTCGACGCCAGGTTGACCGTGAAGTTGCGCGTCAGCCGGTCGAACACCGAGCCGCTGTCCACGCCCAGGGCCATGCCCGGCGGGTTGATCTTCGTCACCTTGCGGTCGTGCGCCGTGTAGAGCATCGGCGCGTCGTGCCCCGCTCGCGCGAGGCTGATCGCTCCCGCCGCGCCGTCGAGGATGATGTACGCCATCGAGATGAACATGTCCTCCTTCATGTCGGGGAACAATTGCCGGTTGACCTTGCGCAGCACGTCGGCCGGGCTGGCGTTGGTCGGGGCCTGCGAGCGCAGCACGCTGCGGCACATCGCCATGATAAGGCTCGCCGGCACGCCCTTGCCCGACACGTCGGCGATGACGATGCCGAAGTGGTCCTCGTCCACTTTGATGTAGTCGAAATAATCCCCCGACACCTGCCGCGCCGGGATGTTGACCCCGCTGATCTCGAACCCCTTGACCTCCGGCGACGTGCTCGGCAGCAGAATGCGCTGGATGTCGCGGGCGATCTCCAGGTCGCGGTCGAGACGCTTCTTCTCGTTGGCCTCCGAGTAGACGATGGCGTTGTACAGGGCAAAGGCCGACTGCTCGGCGATGGCCTTGAACACCTCGAAGTCCACCTCCGTGAACGCCGTGCTCATCGGGCCGTTGGCGAGCGCGAGCACGCCGAGGTTTTCGCCCGCGTAGAGCAGCGGGGCGACGACCGCCGATTCGGTGCTCAGGGCGGTGTCGCGCAGGGCGCTCAGCCGCGGGTCGTGTTCGGCGGAGGGCAGGAAAAGCGCCTCCTTGTTCAGCCACACGCTGCGCAGGATGCTGTCGCCGTCCGGCCCGGCCGCACCGTCCCGGCCGCCGAGCGGCACGGGGTGCAGGCGCAGGTAGCTGTCGAGCGCGACCGGCGTGGTGGCCGCCTGCTGGAGGATGTGCGGAGGCACGGCGACCAGCGGCGGACAGCCCTTGGAGATGAAGGTGGGGATCAGGATGCCGCCGTTGCGGTCCACCAGGTAGAGCGCGCCGCCATGGGCTTCGAGAATCTTCGCCGCGCCCTCGACGATCATGCGGTGCAGTTCCGTGGGCCGCAGCGCGTCCGAGAAGGCCGACCCCAGACCGTGCAGGAAGTCGAAGACCCGGCCCTCCTCGACCCGGAGATCGTCCAACCGCTTCTGCGTGGCACGCAGGAGCCGGTTCTGACGCCGGTAGGTGTACCAAGCCCCCCCTGCCATCAGGACGAGCAGTCCGAGGAGCAGGGGCGTCCACATGAATCAATACCTAGCCGAAAAGTTCCGGGTCAGAAGGAAAAACGACGGTCCGCGGAAAGGGGACTCTCCCAACAAAACGGATGACAAGGCGTGTTTGCTCCCATTTTCTGCCCTTTAACGCCGATCTTCCACCGGGTCAATCCACCGGTTCTTCCGGACGGAGGTCTTGCTTGAGGTAGTCGATCACGTCCTTGAACTTGCAAAAATTCTCCGGGTCGGCATCCACGAGCGCCTGGTGGGCGGCGATCATCGTCTCGGTGACCGCGCGCTTATCGGCGGACACTGTCTCGGTCGGGAGCGCGTCCTTGACCTCGGGAGGCAAGTCCCCGCAATCCCGGCTCCCGGAGCCGTTGCCGTTTTCCAAGGAAAGGATCTGGTCGAGGCCGAGGTTTTCGAGCAGGTCGGTGTTGCGCTCGTTGGAATTGATGACGTGCAGGTCCCCCTGCCCGATGCCGTGCAGGCGCAGGGCCACGCCGGTCAGCGTGCCCATGAAGGTGGAGTCCATCACCGGGCAATCCGCGAGGTCCACCACGAAGTTGCGGTGGCCGCGGTCGATCATCGCGTTGGCGAATTTTTTGATGCCCGTGCTGTTCTGGAACGAGCCTTTGCCCTGGACGCGGATGCAGACCACTTTTTGGTTGCAACCGACCAGGATGGTTGGGTTGGGGTTCACGGGATGTTTGAGAGGGAAGACAATATAGGCCTGCACCAGGAAGCGTCAAACCGCCGGGTGCGGCGCTGACGGGATTTCCATTGAATATAAGTCATTTGCCTACAGGGAATTATCTCCAGAGATAGGATTGTTTGAGCGCGACGATTTTATCGTGATCCTCGATCACGACCAGCCGCCACGCGATCACGCGGCCCTGCTCTTGGTAGTCGTCGCCGGTGACGTTGAAGTGGGTGACGTGGCTGCCGAGCCCGGCGGGGTAATCAACCTCGCGCGCCTGCACGAGCGCGCCGAGCTTCTGCTGGCGGTATTCGAGCCGCACGGTGAGATGGGCGGCGCGTTTGGAACGCCACATGAAAGTATAATAGTTGCCGTAGCGGTTGCGCACATCGGAGGGGTTGACGGCTCCGTAGAGGAGGCGGCGGCGCTCGAAGGCGATGTTCACGTCGTCGGAGCCCTGGTTGCGGCTGCCCCGGATGCCGGCGACCTCGTTGGTCTCCAGAAAGTAGGTCTTGGATTTCCGGACCTCGACCGACGAGTTGATGGACAGCGGCAGGGCATTGGCCTTGCCGAGCAGGACAACGGGCGGCTGCGCGGGGGCGGCTTGGGCGGCGAAAGGCGTCAGCAGGGAGAGACAAACGGAGAAAAAAGCCGTCTGGAGGCAGCAGCGGATCGTAGGCATCAGGAATGGCGCAAAGGCGGCCCGGTCTAAAATGTCGGACGCGGCGAACGCATCGACATTCAAAGAAACGCGTGCGCGCAGACGATCTGAAGGATTTTGGCGGGGTTCGTCAAGCCTGCGTGCGCCGCAGTTCCCCATCAAGAGGAGATTACGGCTACTTCGGCGGCACGCCGCGCGCGAAGGCGGTCGCGCGGTCAACCTCCTCGTAGTAGCTCCGGGTCATGTAGAGCGGCTGGAAGAAGGCGTTGTTGAGGCTGCTTTTCGCAGGGTCTTGGAAGTCGGTCGTTGGCAG
Source organism: uncultured Chthoniobacterales bacterium (assembly GCA_964245885.1). Lineage (GTDB taxonomy): Bacteria > Verrucomicrobiota > Verrucomicrobiia > Chthoniobacterales > SZAS-18 > CAHJWO01. The sequence continues at coordinate 3,970 of CAXTOX010000121.1, forward strand.
AAAATTACCGTTCGAGGCGGCCAGCGACGAATGGAGGCTGGCGGCGAACTCCTTCGAATTCGGCGTGTCCATAAACGGGTTAATCGGTCGGGGACCGAGCGCGCCCGGCAAGGGGGGGATGAGGTTGAGCTGGTCCGGGTTCGCGGCGGCCTCGGCGGCGCGCTTGTCGGCGTCGGCCTGCATCCGGGCGGCCATTTCGCGGGTGGCGTTGGAGGCGGCGGGGGAGAGCGCACGGCGAAAGACGGTTGCCGTCCCGCCATCCTGCGATGCCGCCTGTGCCATCGCTGCCTGCATGCGCGCCTGCTGCCGGCTCGCGTGTTCCGTGGTGTCGCGCCGCGCCTGTTCGTCGGCTTGTTGACGTGCCTCGGCTTGCGTTTGGCGGTACGCCGTGGCTCTGGCGGGGTCGTAATGGTAGGCGCGGCGGATGTTCTCCGGGCAGTCGGCGAAGTCCACTTTGACCGCGCCGTCCGCGTGCCGCCACGTCACGCCGTCCGGTTCTACGCGCAAAACCCGCACGTCGTGGTACGTCGTGCCCGAGAGCGTCACGAGATCCTCGCCCCGCGCGTACCCCACCGCTGCCAACAGGCCGACCAGCCCCAACACCCCGGCGGCAAAAATTTCCCGCTTCATGCCGTCAGGCTAGCACTCGCCCTCACC
>CAXTOX010000121.1:4636-12077 GCA_964245885.1 uncultured Chthoniobacterales bacterium
CGCGCCAATGGGTTTGCCCGCACCGGAATTTATCCGCAGATTACGCAGATTTCCGCAGACAGGAAAAAGGACCGGCACTTCTTTTTCCTTCTCTGCTAATCTGCGGATAACCTCTTCTCCCGATGAGCCAAGCCCCCGCCCCCGCCGCCGTGCGCTACCAGCGCGGCGTCTACCTGCCCTCGCACGACCTCTGGCTGGACCCGTGGGACGACCAGCCCTTCGCCTTCGTCTCGCACGCCCACGCCGACCACATCGGCAAGCACCGCGAGGTGATCCTTTCGACGGTGACTTCCCGGCTCATGCACGCCCGGCTGCCCGACCAGCGCCGCCAGGAACACCGCCTGGACTTCCTCCAGACCGCCGCCGACATCCGGCCGGGGATGCGGATTACCCTCTATCCCGCCGGGCACATCGCCGGGTCGGCGCAGTCCTTTATCGAGACCGACGACGGCGCGGGCAGCCTGCTCTACACGGGCGACTTCAAGCTGCGGCCAGGCCTCTCCGCCGAGAGAACCGGCTGGACGCAGGCGGACACGCTCATCATGGAGACGACCTTCGGACTGCCGCGTTTCCAGTTCCCCTCCACCGAGGAAGTGCTCGCGGACGTGGTGAAATTTTGCCGCGAAGCCCTCGAAGACGAAGAGGTGCCGGTGCTGTTCGGCTATTCACTGGGCAAGAGCCAGGAAATCCTCTGCGCGCTCGACCGCGCCGGACTGCCCGCGATGCTCCACGGCGCGGTGCACCGCATGACGGAAGTCTACCGCGAACTCCAGCCCGATTTCCCGCACTTCGAGCGTTACGATGCCGACGGTCTCGCGGGCAAGGTGCTCATCTGCCCGCCGAGCGCCAACCAGTCGCGCATGCTGCAAAAGATCAAGGCCCGCCGCACCGCCATGCTCACCGGCTGGGCGCTCACGCCGGGAGCCGTCCACCGTTACCAGACCGACGCGTGTTTCCCGCTGAGCGACCACGCTGACTATCCCGACCTCCTGAAATACGTGGAACTGGTCAAGCCCCGGCGGGTGCTCACGCTCCACGGCTACGCGGCGGCGTTCGCCCGCGACCTGCGGGCGCGCGGGGTCGAAGCCTGGGCGCTCAGCGAGGAAAACCAGATGGATTTCTCCTTCGCCCTCGGCGGGATCGAACCCGGCGCGGAGGAAGCCGTCTCCCCCGCCCCGCCGACCTCGGCCGTGGAAGAGGACATGGACGACGCGCCGCCGGCCGGGAATCCTTCCGAGTTCGCGCGGTTCGCCAAGGTCGGCGACGCCATCGCGGCCACGACGGGCAAGCTCAAGAAAATTGAAATCCTCAGCGCATATTTCCGCACCCTGAGCGACGACGCGCTGCCCTCGGCGGCGAACTTCCTCGCCGGCCGCGCCTTCGCGCAGAGCGACCCGCGCGTGCTCAACGTCGGCGGCGCGGTCGTGTACCGCGCGCTGGAAACGGTCAGCGGTATGGGCAAGGAACGTTTGCGCCAGCTCAACCACGCGTCGGGCGACCTGTCGGAGGTCGCGGGCCAGGTCCTGCCCGGCAAGACACAGCCGCAGCCGTTTTCCATGGCGGAGGCGCAAGCCCTCTTCGACGAGCTCGAACGCACCCGCGGCCCGCTCGCCAAGGGCGCGCTGCTCGAAGGGGCCGTCGCCCAGCTCGAATCAAACGAGGCGCGCTACGTCATCAAAATTCTTACCGGCGAACTGCGCATCGGCCTGAAGGAAGGTCTTCTCGAAGAATCCCTCGCCGTCGCCTTCGACCGTTCCGCCGACGAAATCCGCGAGGCGAACATGCTCCTGGGCAACCTAGGCCGCGTCGCGCTGCACGCCCGCGCCGGCACGCTGCACGCGGCCGAGCTGACGCTTTTCCAGCCCATCAAGAGCATGCTCGCCAGCCCCGAGCCGACGGCCGAATCCATCTGGCAGCGCCACGAGGAACTCCACGCCGCCGCCGAAACCGGCGCGCCCGAGGCGCAGGCCACCCCGCTCGCCGCCCGCACCCCGGCCGCGCACCCGGGCGTCGTGTGGGTCGAGGACAAGTTCGACGGCGTCCGCACCCAACTCCACCGCGCGGAGGACGGCCGCGTGGAAATCTACTCGCGCGACCTGCGGCGGGTCACGGGGCAGTTCGAGGAAATCGCCAAGGTCGTATCCAGCGGGATGAAGGACTCAGTGATCTTCGACGGCGAGATCGTGGCTTACGAAAAGGGCAAGCGGCTGACGTTTTTCGATCTCCAGAAACGTCTCGGCCGCCGGGGGCCGGACCTGTTCATGAAGGAAAACGTGCCCATCGTGCTCCTCGTGTTCGACCTGCTCCACCTCAACGGCCGTTCGCTCTTGGCCGAGCCGCTGTCCGAACGCCGCCGCCTGCTCGAAACCTTGCAAATCCCGGTGCCAACCGTGCGCCGGGTTGACGTGGTCCAGGCGAACTCCGCCGACGAGATTGAGGCCGCCTTCAACGCCGCGCGCGGCCACGGCAACGAGGGTCTCATCATCAAGGACCCCGCGAGCCTCTACACGCCCGGCCGGCGCGGGTTGGCGTGGCTCAAGCTCAAGAAGGAGTTGGCCACCCTCGACGTGGTGGTCGTCGGCGCGGAGTGGGGCCACGGCAAGCGCAACAGCGTCCTGAGCGACTACACCTTCGCCGTGCGCGACGAGAACACGGGCGAACTGAAGACCATCGGCAAGGCGTACTCCGGCCTGACGGACGTGGAAATCCTCGAACTGACGACCCACTTTCAGCAGAACATCCTCGCCACGCGCGGCAAGTACCACGAGGTCAAACCGGACGTGGTGTTGGAAATTGCCTTCGATTCGATCCAGCCCAGCACGCGGCACACAAGCGGGTTGTCGATGCGTTTCCCGCGCATCAAAACGCTCCGGCGTGACAAGGGGCCGAGCGAGATCGACACGGTGGCCTACGCGCGAACCCTGGCGGTGCCGCCGGTTTCGTAAGCTGGCGTTCCGAACCTCCAGATGGTCCTGCCCTTCCGGCTCACGCAAGCCGCCGCGAACGACCAGACCTTCGCCGCCAACATCGCGGACCCCCTTCCGCAGTCGAAATCCCACGCCTGCCGACCGTCCTGGCCGGAGAAACCACCGGCTTCCTGCGCGTACGCGGCCTGCGCGCGGGTAAAACCCGTCTGACGATCCACGGCGACGCCGCGCTCGAACTGGAGATCAAGCCCGATCCCGCCGCAACGGCGTTCGCCTCCATCGACGCCGAATCCGGCCGGCCGCGGGTTGTTTCCCCGGTGCCAGACGCCGCCGTGTGGGGGCAGTTCGCCGTCGGCGTCGAGGTGTTCGACGCCAACTTCCACGCGACGGATTTCCGCGACGTGCTCGGCGAGTTGGTCAGCACGCACCTGGGCAACCCGAACATCAAGACGATCCTGCCCTCGCACGAGTTCAAGAAGGTGGGGTTGGTGTAATCCCGCCGCGCGGCGGCGTCGTTACAAGGTAGGGTTGCCTCTCCGAGGCAATCCTATTATTCCTGGAAACCATGCCTTCGCCGAAAGATGTCCCGGGCCGCAGACCGCTCTGGCACGAAGTGCCTCCGTGGATCGACCCCGACGAGAGTGAATACTTCGTGACAATTTGCTGCCGGCTGCGTGGCGTCAACCAACTTTGCCGGCCTGAAGTGGTCGATGTGCTGCTTACATCCGCGCGTTTTTACGGGGAACAGCGCAAATGGTTCCTCGCGCCTTTTTTGGTCATGCCTGACCACGTCCACATGCTGGCCAGCTTTGCGCGCGCATACAAAATCGAGGCGGTGATCAGTGCATGGAAGCGTTACACGGCGACCAAAGCTGGGGTTCAATGGCAAGACCGTTTCTTCGAGCACCGGTTGCGCTCGAACGAGAGCGCGGAAGAAAAGTGCAACTACATCCTCAACAACCCGTTGCGCGCGGGTTTGGTTGAAGAAGCGTCGGCGTGGCCGTATGTGTTGCGCATGGACCGCGAGTCGCAGGGGCAGAATAAATAGGATTGCCTCGGAGAGGCAACCCTACCTTGTGACGACGCCGCTGCGCGGCGGGATCACACCGCACGTCAGTTGAGCAGATACCGCCGGACGAACTCCACCGTCGCGTAAAACTGGAAGTCCGCGTTCTTCTTCTTGGCGAAGCCGTGGCCCTCGTCCTTCGCCATCAGGAACCACACCGGCGTGCCTTGTTTCTTCAACGTCGCCACGATCTGCTCGGCCTCGCTGCGCGGCACGCGCGGATCGTTGTAACCTTGCACCACAAACATGGGGTTGGTGATCCGTTGCGCGTTGTTCAGCGGTGCGATCCGGTCGAGGAACTCAGCCATCTTTGGGTCGCGCTCGTCGCCGTACTCCACGCGCCGCAGGTCGCGTCGGTAGCTCTCGGTGTGTTCGAGGAACGTCCGCAGGTTCGACATGCCCACCACATCCACTGAACACCGGATCTTGTCCGCGGAGAACGTCGAGACCGCCAGCGTCATGTGCCCGCCGTAGCTGCCGCCGGTGATCATGATGCGCTCGGCGTCGAGTTCCGGCTGCGTCTTGATCCAGTCCAGCAGCGCGTCGATGTCCTTGTAGCTGTCCTCGCGCTGGAAGCCGTCGTCCAGACCCACGAACGTCTTGCCGTACCCGCTCGATCCGCGCACGTTGGGGAAGATCATCGCGCAGCCCAGTTCGTTGACGAGGTAGTTGTTGCGTCCGAGGAAGCCGGGCCGGTACTGCGACTCCGGGCCGCCGTGGATGTTGACGATCACCGGGCGCTTGCCGGGGAACTTCGCCGCGTCGGGCGCGTACAGGAAGCCGCTGATTTCCTTCGCGTCGAAGCTCGTCCACTTCACCAGCTTGGACGGCACGAAAGCCGACGATGGCAAGCCGCCGGTCTCACCCTCAGTCCAGCGAAGGGTGCGTCCGTCGCCCATGCTGAAGGAGTAGATATCCGGCGGGCCGCCGGCGCTGTTCAACGTGTATCCAAGCAGATGGGACTCTCCGTGCTGCCAATGCAGGCCGGACACCACACCAGCTGGCAACAGGAGGTTGACCATCCCCGTCCTGCCGTCGGCGGCTGATGCGTCCGATGTGTCGACGACGTGGACGGTGGAGATGCCTGCCTCGTTCCACGTGTACGCGATGTAGCGGCCATCGTCACTCAGATCGAAGTCGTCCACGTCCGCCCGGTCTTCGGACAGGTAAGTCTCCTTGCCAGTGACCAAGTTGAAGTTATCCAACCGCCGGAACTCGGAGCCTTTGTCGGACGTGCAGAAGATCCCGTTGCCGTCCTTGCCGAACCGCGCTTGGCCCCGTGAGATTTTTTCTCCGGCCACGCGCGGGGTGAGTTCCTTGCGCTCGCCGGTTTCGGCGTCAAAGGTCCAAACGTAGCTCTCGCTGATCGAGAGTTCCTCGATCACGAGAATTTGCTTGCCGTCCGGCGACCAGTCCTGCACTTCCCAGCCGCCGCCCTTCACCTCGGCGAGCAACCGGTCGCTCTTCGGGTCGAGCGGGTCTTGCACGTAGAGGTCAGTGTCGGTGCCGTTGCGTCGGGTGCTGGTGTACGCGAGGCGCTTGCCGTCGTGGGAAAACACGCCCTCGGAGTTGCGCGACTTGCCGTCGGTCAGCAGCGTGATGTCGCCGGTGTCCATGTCGTAGCGGTAATTCTGGAAGAACTCCGCGCCGCCCGCACCCTTGTGGAAGACGAAATATTTGCCCTGCGTCGGTTCGAAGCGGGCACCTTCCACGCGGTCGGGAAAGAACGTGAGCTGCCGGCGGTCGCCGCCCGCCCGGTTGACGATGTGCACCTGGTTGGTGTCTCCGAACCGGGTCAGGATGAGCATGGCACCGCTGGTCGGATGCCAGTCGGCCAGCGCGGCGGCACGGAACTCTCCGTAGCGGCCCGCCTTTTCCGCCAGGGCGGCGGGAACCGGCGGCACGCCATCGACGATCAGGTTTTCGTTGGGCGCGAACGTCGGCGGGGTCGGATCGGCGGCGAGGGCGGCCATCGGATGGAAAGCGCAGACGGCGGCTACGGCGGCGAGGCAGGCGAGGCGCGGCATCCGGCAACGTAGAAGCCGGAAATCCGAAGTCAAAGGTCCGGTCTGTCGGAAAAAGTCGCGCGGCCAGCCGCTTTCACCGCTTGCCGTCCCTGACCTCGGCGAAGATCAGCCGGCCCGCCGAGGTCTGGAGCGCGCTGGCGACCTGCACGCTCACCGTGCTGCCGACCAGCGCGCGGGCGTGGTTGACGACGATCATCGTGCCGTCGGGCAGGTAGCCGACGGCCTGGTGCGGGTCGCGGCCTTCCTTGACGAGCGGCAATTCCAGTTCGTCTCCCACCGCCAAGGACGGACGCATCGCGTTGGCGAGGTCGTTGAGGTTGAGAACCGCCAGATTTTGCAGCCGCGCGACGCGGGCGAGGCTGGCGTCGTTGGTCAGCATCCGGCTCTGGAGGAAACGCGCCAGCGCGATCAGGCGTGAGTCGATGGGCAGGTCCGCGCCGTCGGGTTCGTTGGCGCTGCTGTCGTGGATCGTCACGTCTAGACCGGCGGTGCGGCGCATCTTTTCGAGATTGTCGAAGCCGCGCTTGCCGCGGTCGCGCCGCAGCGGGTCCTGGGAGTCGGCGAGGCGCTGGAGTTCTTCCAGCACGAACTTGGGCACGACCAGCGACCCGCTCAGAAATCCCGCCGCGCAGACCGCCTGCACGCGTCCGTCGATGATGATGTTCGTGTCCACCAGCAGCGGGGCTTCCTGCACGGCCTGGCGGGTGAAACGCACGTAGGGGATGAGGATGCTGAATTCGTCGCGGTTGCTGCGGATGGCCAGCATCATGCCCAGGTAGCCGAACGCCGCGTAGATGAACAGGCCGATGAGCCACTGGCGTTCGACGGGCAGGTAGATGAGCACGTTGGAGGCGCGCAGGAGCGTCGCGGCGACCAACCCGAGCAGCAGGCCCAGCGTGGCGCTGGAAAACAGGCGCAGCGTCAGGCCCTTGAGCACCCGGTCGGCCAGCACCAGTCCCAGGCTGAAAACGGTCGCCACCGCCACCCCCAACAGCAGCGAGCCGAAGCGTTGTTCGCCGATCATGGCGCCAACCACCCCCGAGGCAATCACGAACAGCAGCCGGAGCAGGTTGATGGTGGAAAGCGGGGTCATGGAGGAAGCGAGGCAGCGAAAGTGGGCAAATCCCCCAGTCCGGCCGTCACGCAAATGTACGCACGAAGCGTGCCGGGAGGCTGCTTTTCTGGACAGGCTGCCGGTCGTTCCACTAGGTAGGGACGGCTCTCCGAGCGGTCCCAAATTTTTCCGGCGAGAAGCGTCGTGCGCACGAAATTCGTCCAAGCCAAATTTGGGACCCGTCGGAGACGCGTCCCTACCTGTTGCCTGGAAGCCGCTGGTGCGGCGGTGCGGGCGTGGCGTTCGGGTCGGGCCGGTTGCGGTAGAAAAGCACCCCGCCGCGACGCAGATTGGAGACGAGCGCGGC
>CAXTOX010000122.1:0-12064 GCA_964245885.1 uncultured Chthoniobacterales bacterium
TTAGCGTTTGAACGCCGGACCACCTCCACGAAATTGCCCAGCATCGTCAACCCGGCTTCCTGGCTTTTCTCCGGGTGGAACTGTACTCCGAAGGTATTGCCCTGCTCGACGGCGGCGGCAAACGGCCCGCCGTAGTCCGTCGTGGCCGCGACCACGCTGGGGTCCGCCGGGTCCGGGTGGTAGGAATGGACAAAGTAGACGTGCGTCCCATCGTTCAATCCGCGCCAGAGCCGCGCGCCGGGCCGGCGGAAATCGAGCGCGTTCCAACCGATCTGCGGGACCTTCAGCCCCGGCGCACGAAAACGCCGCACCGCTCCGGCGAACCGGCCGAACCCCGCGACGCCGGGCGTCTCCTCGCTCGACTCGAACAGCAGTTGGTAGCCCAGGCAGACGCCCAGGAACGGCCGGTCGGCGCGCAGCCATTCGGCGAGCGGTTCCCAGAGCTTGCGGGTGCGGAGTTGGTCAGCGCAGTCCCCGAAGGCCCCGACGCCCGGCAGCACGATGGCGTCCACCGCGTCGAGGCGTTCGGGCGAGGCGAGGAGTTCGACGCGCGCGCCGATTTTGGAGAGGGCCTTGCCGACGCTGCGCAGGTTGCCGCTGCCGTAGTCGATCAAGCCGAGAAGAGGGTCCTGCATGACGGTGCCAGTTTAACCCGATCCGGCCGGATTGACAAAGCTCCGTCACCCGTGCGCCGGGGAGTGGATGATCGACGGCATCTCCCCGGCGAGATCCTTTCCATCCCAGGATTGATAGTAAAGCATCCACTGACCGCGCCACGCCCCGACCAGGAAATCTTTTCCCGGCGTCCCCCATCCAGGGGCGAAGTCAGGCTTTTGCGGATAGTATTCCACCCGGCCGGCCGGAGGGTTTTTCTCCGTCCACGCCTTGAACTCGGCGTCCGTCGGCAACCGGTCGTGCGCGTCGCGGAAGGATGTGACGAACTGCACCATCGGCAGCACCTGGGCTTGCACGAACTCCCGGTCCCGGACTCGTTCATGTGAAAGGGCCACCGCCACCACACAGGCCATCGACAACGCGACGGCACCGCAAACGTACGCCCACCAGCGCCAAACGAAGTTAATGGCCGCCAGAATCCGGCTCACGCCAGCGTCCCCTTCGTGCTCGGCACGCCCGTCACGCGCGGGTCGAGGCGGCAGGCGTGGTCCACGGCTTTCGCCAAGCCCTTGAACACCGCTTCCGCGAAGTGGTGCGCGTCGCGGCCGTAAAGAATCTCGACGTGGAGGTTGCAGCCCGCGTGTACGCTGAACCCGCGGAGAAACTCTTCCACGAGCTGCAACGCGAACCCCGTCCCCGCCAGCAATCCCGCCGCGGAACCCACCGACGCCGGCAGCCGGTACTTGAGGAACGGCCGGCCGCTGAAATCGACCACGACCCGCGCGAGGGTTTCGTCCATCGGCAGGTACGCGTGGCCGTAGCGAGCCATGCCGCGCTTGTCGCCAAGCGCCTGCGCGAACGCCTGTCCGAGCGTGATCCCCACGTCCTCGACCGTGTGGTGGCTATCGACAGCGAGATCGCCGTCGGCTTTGACGATCAGGTCCACGAGGCTGTGCCGCGCGAACAGCGTCAGCATGTGATCGAAGAACGGCAGCCCGGTCTCGACCGTCGAGCGGCCGGAACCATCGACGGTCAGGTCCAGGACGATCTGCGTTTCGCCGGTGCAGCGCTCGACATGGGCTTGGCGGATGGTCATAGATAGAAGGCAGAAGGCAGAAGGCAGAAGGCAGAAGTCCAGAGGCAGAAAGCAGGAGGGGCGAACCCCGCTGGATTGCTTCTGAATTTCTGACTTCTGCCTTTTGCCTTCTGCATTTGCTTCAGCGTTCGAGTTCTTTGCGCAAGCTCAGGTGCAGCAGGCCGAGCAGGATCAGCGAAAAGACGATCAGCACCGCGCTGTTGATCAGGTGCACGCTTACCTTGTGATGAAAAACGTAGCGGTACGCGCCGAAAAAGACGTTCAATTCTTTCTGCTTACGCTCCTCGTTGCGGTAGTCGGTCTGCTCCATCTCGGCCTTGGAGACGAGGTCCGTGATCTTCTGGTTCACGTAAAGCTGCTCGGCCGTCGTGCCCGTGCCGTGGTCAGGCACGTCGATCTCGGGCAACGGCAGGCGCGCTTCGATGGCGTCGATCTGGTGGAGGGCCTTGTCCACCCCGGCGGCGGTGCTCGCCTCCAGGCCCGAGAGGCGGGCGAGCAGTTCCTTGAGGCCGTCCATCCGGTCGCGCTCTTCCTCCTTCAGCGACAGGCCGATGCCCTGGAGGCTTTCCTCACGGTCGGCGAGCGTCTGGATCGCGGCCTGGATGCGTTCCTGACGGCCGGTGAGCGGGTTGAACTTCGCCTGCGCGACCACAAGCCCCTCGTAGCTCCAGCGCATCGGCATGAACTGGCAGATGAACGGCACCTGGAGCTTGCTGCGGCCCTCGTCCTTGCCGGCCTTGTCGGCGTCGCCCGGGTGGTTGGCGATCCATTTACGGATCGTGTACACGAAATCGAGGTTGCGGTTCATGTCCTCGTACTTGATGAGCGCCCCGCCCATGATGATCTGCGGGATCAGGATGAGCGGCACGATGTTCACCGCCGTCTTGGCGTCGGCCACCAGCGAGGAAATCAGCAGCCCCAACGCCACGCCGCAAAACGTCGTCAGCGCCGTGTACCAGAGATACATCCAGAACATCCCCCGGATCTGGAGGATGTAGTCGCCGATCAGCAGGAAGAACACGCACTGGATCAACGCGAACAGGCACAGCGTTCCCATCTTGGCCGCGATGTAGTACGGCAGGCGGATTTTCAGGTTCCGCTCGCGCTGGAGGACGACCCGGTCGCGGATGATGTCGTCGGCGCTGTTGGTCAACCCGAGGAACATCGCCACCGTCACCCCGAGGAACAAATAAATCGGGATGTGGTACGACCCGGCGAAGTCATAGTTGCCCGTCTCGTTGTAACGCAGCACGCAGGCGATGAGCGCGGAGAGTAGCGGGGCCTCGACCAGCGTCGTGACGACGTTGACCCGGTTGCGCATCTTGCTGAAAAACGCTCGGTGCAGGAGCGTCTTGAACTGCGTCCACTCGTCGCGCCAGCGCACGCCGGTCCACCAGCGCCGCCGCGCCGGATGCGGCCCGAGCGGGGCCGTGGTGCGCGCGGAGGTTTCGCGCTTGAGCGGCACCTGCCGCACGTCCTGGATCAGACGATGGCTCTCGTACTTGTCGCGCCAGAACTCGGGCGAAAACCGCCGTGCCGCGATGAGCTGGCCGCGGCCGTTTTCCTCGTAGATGATGTCGCCGCTCATGTCGCGCAGCGGCGTCTCCAGCACGTCGAAGATGTACTCCGGCCGCGTGGACCCGCAAGCCGCGCAGCCGGCGATGTCCTGGTTGTGCTGCTGCTGGTTCTCGGCCTGCGCGAAATAATTCAGCGCCTCCGTCGGCGTGCCGAAGAACACTAACCTGCCGCCCTTGTCGAGCAGGACGACCTTGTTGAACATCTGGAAAATCTTCGACGAGGGCTGGTGGATCGTCACGAGCACGATCTTGTTGTGGCTCATGCCCTTGACGATGTCGATGACGTGCTCGCTGTCCTTGCTGCTCAACCCGCTGGTGGGTTCGTCGAAGAGGTAGATGTCGGCTCCGCCGATCATGTCCAGCCCGATGTTGAGCCGCTTGCGCTCACCGCCGCTGAGGGCCTTCTGCACCGCGCTGCCCACCCGGCTGTTGCGGCGTTCGTTCAGGCCCAGTTCGATGAGCTTGCCGTCGATGCGCCGGGCGCGCTCGCGGCGGGAGAGGTGCGGCGAACGCAGAGCCGCCGCGAGGGTCAGGTTCTCCTCGATGGTCAGCAGCTCGTCGAACGCGTCGTCCTGCGGGATGTAGGAGATGTAGCCGCGCAGTTCGTCGAGGTTCTTGTAGAGCGTGCGGCCGTTGAGGAACACCTCGCCACCGTTGGGGTTGTTCTGCCCCGCGACCGTCCGCAGGAGCGTGCTCTTGCCGCTGCCGCTCGGGCCCATCACGCACACCATCTCGCCGCGCGTGACGGTGAAGGAGATGTTGTCCACCGCCGTTTCGCCGTTGCGAAAAGAGTGGCGCAGGTCGCGCACCTCCAGCACGCGGATGACGTTGCGCTCCTCCTCGATGATGCGCTCGGAGAAGTTGCACCGCAGCACCTGGCCCACGTCAATGCGGATCACGTCGCCGTCGGTCAGCCGCGCCGTGTGGCGCACGGGCAGGTCGCCGACCATGATCGCGCGCGTGGCCTGGAGCACCTCCAGGACGCCGACCTTCTGGTCGTAATCGCAGGAGATTTTTAACAGCACGTCGCCGCCCGTGCCCGGAGAAAGCAGGATGTCGTCGGCGTCGAGTTTGCTGGGGTTATTGGAAACGAGGTACTCGTTCTTGCTGGCGAGGAGCTGGAAGCGGCCGCCGAGGGCGCGGGCGCGGCGGCGGAGTTCGACCAGCGAGAGTTCGCTGTCGTTTTGGAAGACGATCTTGTCCTCCAGCGTGGCCTCGACCCGGGTGCCGCTCTTGAGTTCGACGCCGTTGAGCCGGGCGGCCACGCGCCGCAGCGCGGTCACCTGCACGCGCAGGCCGAAGCGCACCTCCAGCACGCTGTCGCGGGTGCGGGCGCGCTCGAAAGAGACCTCGTCGTCCTTGTTGATGGCGAGGTAGACCTGCGGGATGGCGACGTTCTTTTTCGCGTTGAAGTACGCGATGAGTTCCTGGTAGGCGAGCACGCGCTCGCCGACGACCACGCGCTGACCCTCGTACATGCGCCCGAGCGAACCCTTCGCCAGCGGACGCCCGTTGACCACCGTCTGCGCGGCGCACAGGTTCTTGATGAGGATCAGGTCGTGGTAGCGGTAGATGAACAGCCGGTCGTCGCGCGCCAGTTCACGGAAGACCACGTCGGCCGTCGCCGGGTCGGAGCCGAACACGAGGGATTCCAACGGAGAGTTCCCTCGCTGGAACGGGCCGGCATCGGTGGATTCCGAGGAGTTGAGTTGGTAAACGATGTCGATAGCCTGCGCGGTCATGCCGATGCCCGACATGAACTTGTAGAACGCCAGCACCTGCTCCTGCTGCTGGCCGGCGCGGCCGATGAGGTCCCAGAGCTGGATGCCCAGGAGGATCTTGCGGTCGGGGGTGAGTTGGTTGTTGAGCTTGGCCGCGGTGGCCACGAGATCGGGCTGCTCGTGGAGCGCCTGGCGGAACTGCCGGCGGAGTTCGGAATAGACCGCCTCCGGATAATCGTGCCGCAGGAACCCGAGGCTGGAGTCGATTTCGTCTTCCAGGATCTTGCCGTCGAGCTTGCTGAAGCACGCGAGCACGCGGATGAGCAGCGGCAGGAGGTTCGGCCCCTCGGAGACGCCGCGCGGCTTGCGCAGCAGGCGGTCGACGAACTCCCGCGTGCGCCGGCGCACGCGGTAGCCGAAGGGCGTCGCGGTGCGCAGGGCGCGCTGGGTGACGGACTCCGCGGCAGGCCCGGCACCGTTGCCGCCCGGCGTCACGGTGGACGGCTCGGTGGAGGGTGGCAGCGGAGCGGTCGGCGGCATGGGGCGGATGCGGACTTTGGGACGTGCTAAATTACCGCAAGAATCTCCGCCGGGCACGGGTTTTCTTAGGACGGCTTCCTTCCGCAGATGAAGCGGAGGCCACAAACCCATCCTTTTCTCCGGAAATCCAATCTCAGGCGTCCGGGACCGTAGGGACAACGCGATACACCCTTGTTGCGGGCCTACTCGCCTCCGCCGAAATCCTTGAACCTTATGCAACCGATCTTCGTTCCCTTCCTCGCCGGACTGCTCGGCACCGTCGCCATGACTCTCCTGCTACAGATTCCGGTCTGGCTCGGGATGCCGCGCCTCGACCTCACGCGCGCGATGGGCTCCTACATCACCGGCGACCGCGAGAAGGCTTTCATCCCGGGAACAGCCATCAACTTCATCATTGGGATCGTGTTCGGCTACGTCTACTACTGGGCCTTCCGGTTCACCCAGATCCCGATGACTCCCCTCACCGGCCTCTTCGCCGGGGCGGTGCACGGCACCTTGGTCATGGTGGTTGTATCCATCGCCGTCCTTGAACACCATCCCGACCAGCGTTACCAGCGTCGCGGGCCGATGACCGGCTTCGCCCAACTGATCGGCCACATTCTCTACGGACTCGTGGTCGGCATCGTGTGCGGGAACCTGGCACCGTACACCTTCACCCAGCACCTCACCCAGTAGGTTCGTGCGGGGGCGCGGCTGGCTCAGACGCCACCCAGGCCACGCGGTGACGCGCCGGCGGGTTCGAGCTTGTGCTCCTCCTGCCCTTCTTCGATGGGCGCGAACCCTCGGCGCAGGACGTTTTCCGTGACCACACGCGGGAACATGAAGTTCAGCAGGTAGTCGCGCCCGCCCGCCTTCGTGCCGCCGCCGGACATCTTGAACCCGCCGAACGGATGCCGCGCCACGATGGCCCCGGTGATCGTACGGTTGATGTAGAGGTTGCCAACGGTGAGTTCACGCTTCACCCGCTCGATGTTTGCCGGACTGCGGGAGTACAGGCCCCCAGTCAGCGCGAACTCCGTGTCGTTGGCAAACTGGATCGCCTCCGTGAGGTCTTTCGCCTTCAACACGGCGAGCACCGGACCGAAAATCTCTTCCCGGGCGATCCGCGCCGTTGGCGGCACCTCGCCGAAGATCGTCGGGGCCACGAAATATCCTTCGCCCTCCGGCACCGTGCCTTCATACGCCAGCCGCGCCTCGGACTTGCCGATGCCGACGTAACGCTTGATCCGCTCGTAAGCCTCCTGGTCCACCACCGGGCCGACGTTCGTGGCGGGTTCCTCGGGAGCCTGGGTCTTCAGGTTGGAAGTGGCCTCCACCAGCCGCGCCAGGAACTTGTCGTAGCAGGCCTCCAGCACGATCAACCGCGAGAGCGCGGAGCACTTCTGCCCCTGGTAGCCAAACGCCGAGTACAACGCGCCGATCACCGCCTCGTCGAGGTCGGCGTCCTCGTCGATGATGAGCGCGTTTTTGCCACCCATCTCGCAGACCACCTTCTTGAGCTGGGTTTGGCCCTGGGTGGTGCGCCCGCCAGCCTCCCAGATTTTCAGGCCGACTTCCTTGGAGCCGGTGAACGCGATGAAGTCGATCTTCGGATGGTTGACGAGGTACTCACCCACCTCCCCGCCGTGGCCGGTGAGGAGGTTAAGCACACCCGGGGGCAGCCCCGCGCGGCGGGCGAGGTCCATGAACCGCGCCGCCGTGATGCTGGATTGTTCGGCCGGTTTCATCACGACGGTGTTGCCGGTGACGAGCGCCGCGACGGTCATGCCGGCCAGAATCGCCAGCGGGAAGTTCCACGGCGCGATGACGAGTCCCACCCCGCGCGGAATGTACTCCTGCATGCTGTTCTCGCCCGGCACGGCAAAGGTCGCCTGCGGCCGTCCCAACTGCCGCATCTCGGCAGCGTAGAACTCGCAGAAGTCGATGGCCTCGGCAAGGTCGCCGTCCGCCTCCACCCAAGCCTTGCCCACCTCGAAAACTTCCAATGCCGCGAGCCGGTAGCGTTCCTCGCGCATGAGGCCAGCCATCTTGTCGAGGATGGCCGCGCGCTTGTCCGCCGGGGTGGCGCGCCACCCCGGCGCGGCGGCGATGGCCGCCTGCACGGCGGCTTCGGCCTGTTCCTTCGTGGCGGCGACGACGCGCCCGATCTTTTCGGACGGCTTGGCGGGGTTGACCGAGTCGATCCATTGTCCGCTCGTCGGCGTTTCGCTGCCGATGACCAGCGGGTAGTCCTTGCCAAAGGCCGCCCGTTCCGCGGCCAGCGCCTCGCGCATCTGCCGGCGGCTCTGTTCAAGCGTGAAGTCGATGGGAGGCTCGTTGGCGAAGGGCTTGCTCATGATCGGGTCAGGTTGGTCGTGGCCGTTCAAGCCTCCGTCCGCGAGGGTGGACGGCAAAAGGTCGGGGCTGTCGGCGGGAAGTTCGGGAACGAGTTCGGGCGCGGGTGGAGTGTCGAGGTCGCCGGCGAAGTCGGCCGGGTCGCGCAGGAGTTCATTGGAAGCGACCTGCGTGGTGAACTTGGCTTTGAGGAAGCCCTCGTTGGAAGTGTTTTCGAGCAGCCGCCGCACGAGGTACGCCATGCCGGGCAGCATCTCGCCGACGGGGCAATATTCGCGGATGCGGTGGCCGAGTTGGACGAGTGCCTTTTTGATCGGCTCGGCCATCCCGTAGAGCATCTGGATTTCGTACGCGTGCGGGTCGAGTCCGAGCTTCTGCGCGCAGGCCACGGCGTGCGCCATGCTGCGGACGTTGTGCGTGCCGAACGCCGAATAGATGGACTCGTGCGACTCCAGCATCCGACGGGATATGCGCTCGAAGTTGGCGTCGGACTGCGGCTTCTTCGTGTAAACCGGGATGTCCCAGCCTTTTTGCCGGGCCACGACCGTTTCGTAATCCCAGTAAGCACCCTTCACGAGCCGGACGGTGATCCGGCGCGAGCGTGCTTTCGCCCACGCAATCAGGCGTTCGAGGTCGGCGCTGGAGTCCCGCAGGTACGCCTGGAGCACCAACCCGGCGTCGTGGTAGTCGTGAAACTCCGGTTCGTCCAGCAGGCTCTCGAACAGGCTCAGGGTCAGATTCTTGAGCCCGTAGTTTTCCATGTCGAGGTTGATGAAAACGCCGAGTTCCTTCGCGCGCCGGAACAGGGGCCGCAGCCGGTCCTTGAGGTGCGCGATGGCTCCTTCCGGATCGGCGGGGTGAATCTGCGAATACAGCGCGGAAATCTTGACCGACACGTTGACCTTCGGCATCGGGCGGCTGCCGTTGGTGCCGCCTTCGAGCTGATCGGAATGCGGCCAGTTCCTGGCTTCGGCGGCGAGGCTTTCGATGAGTTCGAAGTAACGGTGATAATATTCCTCCGCTTCGCGTTCGCTGATGACCGCTTCCCCGAGGATGTCTACGGTGAAGCCAACGTTGCGCGAGCGGATTTTCCGGAGGGTCGGCACCGCCTCGGCCCCGGTGCGCCCGGTGATGAACTGCCGCGCCATGCTGCCGACGCTTTTTTTCACCGTTGGTCCGACGAGCCACGGAGTCAGCCGGGACATGTTGAGACCGAACTTCAGCGGCGCGGCCAGCCCGACTTCCTGGCCCTTGAAATATTCCTGCATGTGCTCGACGACGCTGCCGG
Source organism: uncultured Chthoniobacterales bacterium (assembly GCA_964245885.1). Classification (GTDB taxonomy): domain Bacteria; phylum Verrucomicrobiota; class Verrucomicrobiia; order Chthoniobacterales; family SZAS-18; genus CAHJWO01. The sequence goes on from CAXTOX010000122.1 coordinate 9,172, forward strand.
AGGAATTGAGCGCGGGCAGCACGTCCACGAAGCGCAAGGTCTGGACCTTGAGCGCCTCGTTGCCCATCGACCACTCCATCATCCGCCCGTACCAGACGGCGGGGTTCAGGGCGTCGGGCAGGACTTTCTTGGCGTCGACGATGGCAAAGATCTCGTCGCCTTTGGCCTCGACTTCGGATTGGGAAACGGGGTCCATAGTTTGAGAAGCAAACGTAGCACATCGCGTCCCCTCGTGCAGGTGGCCGGACGCCGGACGGCTTGAGAAGGCGCAACCGGGCAAAACAGAGTTTGCCGGCACGGTGTTTCTCGTGTGAGATATGTTCCGTGAACCCGACTTCCATTGAGGTGGTCATCAAGGACGGAAAGATCGAACCGCTCGACCCGCAGCAATTGCCCGCCAGCGGCCGGGGCTGGTTGACGATTTTGTCCGATGAGAAAACCGAGGACCTGCCGAAACCCGTCATCGTCATTGCCGAGGATGGCCTGCCGGTATTCCGCGCCGTCGGCGGCCCGGTCATCACTACTGAAATGGTCAGACGCCTCGAAGCAGAAATCTCGTGGTGACGCAATTGCTGGATGTCAGCGTGTTGATCGCGCTCCTCTGGGAGAACCACGACCACAACCGGCAGGCGCGGCGTTGGCTGGCCACGATCCCGCGGTTTGCGACTTGCCCGCTCGTCCAGCTTGAATTTGCGAGAATTTCTTCGAATGCATCTCTCGGGTATGGCACGCAGCCGGAGCAAGCCTTCAGCCTTTTAAGGGGGCTTTTGGCGGACGAACGGCACCGTTTTCTCCCGGATGATTTGAGCTGCGACGAACGCGCTTTGCGGACTGAACGCATCGTCGGCGCGGGCCAGGTCACTGACCATTACCTGGTGGCGCTCGCTCGGCGGCACGGCATGACCCTGGCCACGTTCGACGCCGCTTTGAGCCGTGCGTTTTCCAACGGCACAAATCTGGTGGAACTCATTCCATAATCGCCCATGCGCTCCCCCGCCGTCACCTTCGCCGACATCCAGGCGGCCCGCGAGCGCATCGCCGGGGCCGTCTACTACTCGCCTTGCCCGGAATCCATCCCGCTCTCGGAGGTCACCGGGATGCGGCTTTTCTGCAAGCTGGAAAACCTCCAGCGCACGGGCTCCTTCAAGGAACGCGGCGCGCGCAACGCCCTGATGCTCCTCAATCCCGCGCAGGCGCGGCGCGGCGTCATCGCGGCGTCGGCGGGCAACCACGCGCTCGGGCTGACCTACCACGGGCGGCTGCTCGGCATTCCTGTCACCGTCGTCATGCCGCGGTTCGCCCCGTTGGTGAAGGTCAACACCTGCCAGCGGCTCGGGGGCAACGTCATTCTCCACGGCTCGTCCTTCCTGGAGGCCAAGAGCTACGCCCGCGCCCGCGCCGAGGAGAACGGCTACACCTACATCCACGGTTACGACGACCCGGAGATCATCGCCGGCCAGGGCACGATGGGCCTGGAAATCCTCGAACAGGTGCCCGGCCTCGACGCCGTGGTCATCCCGGTCGGCGGCGCGGGGCTGTTCGCCGGGGTCGCGCTGGCCATCAAGACCCTGCGGCCGGAAGTCCGGATTATCGGCGTCGAACCGGAGGGCGCGGCGAAGTTCGCGGCGGCGGTCGCCCACGGCTCGCCGGTGACGATCCAGTGCAAGTCCACGCTGGCCGACGGCCTCGCGGTGCCCGACATCGGCGCGAACGCCTTTCCCCTCGCCCGCGACGGCATGGACGGCCTCGTCACCGTCAACGAGGACGAGATCGCGCTGGCCATCCTGCGCATCGTCGAACTCGAAAAAGCCATCGTCGAAGGCTCCGGCGCGGCCGGCCTCGCCGCCTGCCTCGCGGGCAAGCTGCCCGAACTCGCCGGCAAAACCGTGGTCCTGCCCTTCTGCGGCGGCAACATCGACCCCGCCGTTCTGAGCCGCGTCATCGAAAAGGGCCTCGTGGCCGACGGACGCATCTGCCGGTTCTCGGCGGTCATCAGCGACCGTCCCGGCGGCCTGGCCGGGTTGACCAAGCTCATCGCCGACACGGGCGCGAGCATCAAGGAAATCGTCCACGAACGCGCCTTCGCGGGCGGGGACGTGTTCGCCGTCAGCGTGCTGTGTACCATCGAAACCCGCGACCGTACGCACCTGGAGGAAATCTTCGCGCACCTGGAGGCGGAGAAGATTTCTCATTCCCGCGCGTTGTAGGCTGGGGCGGAAGTTCCCGGATTTCCCGGCTGCTTACGCCCAAGGTACGGGTGCGTTGCGAATTGGAAGTAGAACGCGCACCGCGCCGAACCCTAAATATCTCCTGCCAAGTTTATGAGCGAAGAAACTGACCAACTGAAAGAAAAGCTGAACGATTATCATACCCAGGGCGAGGAATACGTCCGTGCGAACCCCACCCAGGCCGTCCTTTCGGCGGTGGCGGCAGGATTCATCCTACGACTCCTGCCCATCGGCGCGCTCGTCGGAGCCATCGTGCGCCTCGCGATCTTTGCCCTGCGGCCCGGCGTGTTTATCTACGGAGCCGTGGCTTTGTATAAGCATTTCCAAAAGCCGGCCGAGCACCAGGAATAGGGCTCACTGCTCAGGATTGCCTTCACACCACGGCGGCAGTTTAGCGTCTTGGTTCCGACACGGGGTCAGCCGATCAACACGGCTGGCCCCGTTTCATTTTACTTCACGATGATCGTACCGGTGCTGAACACGTAGAAGAAGCGGTAGCCATCCGTATCGTATCGCCCGGGATGATCGGGGTCCGGGTAGTAGTACACCACCGAGTTCAGGCTGAAGTCGAACAGGTACGGGAACGGGTGGTGGTACAGTTTGATGTCTAGGCAGCCCCGGCAGGGGCGCAAGAAATTAGCCCACGGCGTGAGCCGTGGGAAAAG
>CAXTOX010000123.1:0-12064 GCA_964245885.1 uncultured Chthoniobacterales bacterium
CCTACTCGCCTGACCTCAACCCAATCGAGAAGATGTGGAGCAAGGTCAAAAACAGTCTGCGTGCCGCCGAGGCCCGCGCGCTCACCGAACTTGAACGCGCCATCGACCAGGCCCTCCAAAGCGTCACCGCTCAGGATGCCCATGGCTGGTTCACCTCTTGCGGCTACAACTCAAATTAAAATGCTCTAAACTCTTGCGCCCCTGCCGGGGCTGGGAACTCTCACAGGCAACCGGAAAACGCTTTAGGCAGTGGAAAATTCAGGGTTTGGCAACCGCGGCGCGGGGACGGGGGACGATCCCGACGAAGTCGCGCACGTACCCGCGTTCGGGCAAGGAAACCGGTTCGCCGCCGTCGGGAGCCGGCCGGACCCAAAGCCCCGTCGAGCCGCCGCCGTCGAGGTTGAGCGCGCGCGCGATCTTCAAGGGGCCTGGAGTCAGCGCCGGGTCAGCCAGGATCGCGCCGAATTCCTCCAGCGTCACCGGCGTGCAGACGACCAGCCCCCAGCGCCCCCCGCCGTCGGTGAAGACCGCCGTGCGCCGCGCCGCGCGCGTGGCGTTGAGCCCGGCCACGGGCCGGCGGTCCTCGACGAGGAACGGCCCGCCCTGCACCGCCTGCCGGGCGTGCTTGCCGGGGAGCGACGACGCCCCCTCGGCCGTGCGCCGCAGGCTGATATGGTGGGCGTCCGTGACGGTGAGCAGCCCGCTGAGCAGCCGCGCGTGCTGTTCCGGGCGCACGGTGCGGCCGTCGCAGACCAGCAGCCCGACGGGGTCGAACTCCGTCGAGAAATACCCGCCGTTGGTGCCGGCGACGCAGTGGTTCTCGGCCATGGTTTCCGCGAGGCTGGCGTTGTCGCGCGGGTTCTGATCGAACAGCCGGAAGGTGTACCCACTGGCTTCGAAGCTCACGAAGTGCAGCGTCGCCTCGGCCACGCCGTCCTCGCCGGCGGCGTTGCGGGAGCGTTCGAGCGTCAGGAGATGGTGGGCCACCCCCTCGGCGGGCGCGGGCAGCGTCTCGGAGGCCGCCGCCTTCCAACCGCTCTGCGCAAAGGCAGCAGGCAGGAGGCAAAAAGCGGAAGACAGGAGGCAAAAGAGCCGGATGGCGGTCGGCAGGACGATCATGGAGGCGACACCGTCTGCCGACCGCGGCGAAAAGAAAAGACAGAACGTCGCGGACGACATTTCCCGGCAGGAGTCGGCCGCGCCTCTCACAGTTTGCCTAGATAAAGGATCGGTCCCTCGTTCTTCGGCACGCCGCCCGCGCGTTCCACGCTCAGCGCGAACGCCACGACCGGTGCCTTGCCATCGTCGTTCTGCGGCTGGAACCCGATCTCCGCGCTGCCGTCCGGACCGACTTTGACGACGCCCGCGCTCACCGGGTCCTTGCGTCCGTCCTCCACCGTCCAGAGTTGGTAATCCTGGCCCTTGCCAGCCGGGGCAAGTTGCGTGATGCGCAGCCGTCCGCGGCGATGCGCCGCGTCCCACAACACCGCGGCTTGTGGTCCCGTCCGTTGCGCCGCCGGGACGGGTTCCAGCGCGCAGAACGCCACCTGTTGCAGGGCGGGCGGAGGCGGGAGGGAATTTCTCGCTTCCGACGCGCGCAACCGTTCCGCCAACGCCCGCGATTCCAGGAGGGCGGTTTGCTCCGCTTGCACCGCCCGGTGGGATCGCTTCCGGCCGTCTGCCGCCGACCATGCCAGCGCCCCGGCAAAAAGCGTCAGGACCGCCGCGGCCGCCCACGGCGCCCAGCGTGTCCAGGCGGACGGTCTTACGATCACCTCGCCCGTCGCCGGGTGCGGCGCTTTGGTTTCCTCCGCCACGGCCGCCAGCACGCGCGCCTTCAACTCCGGCGGCGGCGAGCCGTTGGTTTCCGCCCACGCCAGCAAAGCCACGGTCTCGCGCAGATCCGCCGTGAGCGCGCGCAACTCCCCGTCCGCCGCCAGTTCGTGTTCGAACGCCCCCGCTTCGTCCGCGTCGAGCAAGCCCAGCGCGTACAGCGCGGCCCGTTCCTGTCGTTCCTCGCCCATCATTGACCCTCCCCCGGTTGTTCCCCTTTGAGCAAATCGCGCAGCCGCAGCAAGCCGCGGCGGATGCGCGCCTTGACCGTGCCCAGCGGCTCGCCGAGCCGCGCGGAAATCTCGTGGTGCGTCAGGTCGCTGAAAAACGCCATCTCGATGGCCCGGCCCTGGTCCGGGGGCAGCGCCTCCAGCCCCCGGCGCACCCGGCCGGCCTGCGCACGCTGGTCCGCCGCCTCACCCGCCGTCGGGTCGTTCGAGACGAGCTGGCTCTGTTCCGTCCGACCCTCGCCCGCGCCCGGGTCATCGGGCGCGGCGAGCACGCGCAGACGCCGGCCGCGCGAACGCAGGTGGTCGATGATCTTGCAGCGGGTCAGGTGCAGCGCCCAGTTAAACACGCTGCCGCGCGTGGGGTCGTAGGTCGCGGCGCGCCGCCAGATGGTCAGGAAGGCTTCCTGGAGGATGTCCTCGGCCTCCGATTCCCTGCCGGCCATGCGCTGGCACAGGCCGTAGAGCGGACCGCTGAGCCGGTCGTAGAGAGCGGCGAAAGCCTTGGTGTCGCCGCGCGCGGCGGCGGCGAGCAGCCGCTGGTCTTCGTCGTGCCGGACGGGATCGTTGTTCATGGGGGAAGACGCGGCGGGCGCGGCAGCGGCCCACGGGCGATGCTCCCCTGGTCGCGGCAGAAATGTCCATGCCGGTCCCTGGCCCCAGCGCATGTCCGGCGTCGGAACCACTTCATCACGGACGGAGCGGCAAGCAAGCATAAAGCGTCCCCCTTCGGACGTTCGGCCCCGCGCCCGCCAACCGGTAGGCGAACGCCAGAAAAGATTGTCAGGGTATCCGGGAGGGGGGCGATCACGGATGCAGGCAGAGGTTAAATAAGAGCGATTTTCCGTTCTCCGCTGATTTTCATGCATCCATTCCTTGGGAGAAAACGGATTCTAGAGACCATGAACCTGCCTCTACCCAACCCAGAACTTGCCACTTCGTTCGGCCGCCGCGCCTTCCTGCGCCGCTCCGGCCTCGCTGCCTTCACCGCCGCGATCACGCCGATGGCCACCAGCGCGCTGTTCAACGCGACGCGTGCCGACGCGGCGCCCTTCAGCGACGCGGACATCCTCAACTTCGCGCTGAACCTCGAGTACCTCGAAGGCGAATATTATTCGCACGCTGCCTTTGGCGTGGGCCTGGCGGACCAGCCGGGGGTTGACCTCACCGGCGTCGGGACGCAGGGTGAGACTCTCCCCCCGATCGGCGAAGGCGGCGGCGGCGGCGTGGCCTTCTCCAGCGGGATCGTCCGCGACTACGCCGTGGAGATCGCTATCGACGAAATCTCCCACATCAAGTTCCTGCGCCGGACGCTGGGTGACTTGGCTATTGCCAAGCCGCAGATCGATTTGTCGGGGGCCTTTGGTGCGGCCGCGCGGGTGGCGGGCATCAGCAATGATTACAACCCCTACGCCAGCGACGCGGCGTTCCTGCTCGGTGCCATCACGCTGACCGACGTGGGCGTCACGGCTTACAAGGGGGCGGCGGCCTTCATCACCGACAAGAACGTGCTGGTGGCGGCGGGCGGCCTCCTGGGTGCCGAGTCCTACCACGACGCGACGTTGCGCACCTCGCTCTACGCGATCAACTTCGATGACCCGACCCAGTTCTACGGTCAGGCGGTGAACAAGATCTCCGACCTCCGCGATTCGCTCGACGGCTCGCTCGACCTCGATCAGGGCATCACGAATCCCGACGGCAGTTCGAACATCGTGCCCACCAACGGCAGCAGCATCGTCTTCTCGCGTCTGCCCCGGCAGGTGCTGAACATCGTCTACTCCGCGGTCAACGCTTCCAGGGGCGGATTTTTCCCCAACGGCGTGAACGGCAACATCAAGTAAGACCCAACCCCTACCTTTTACCCAGAGACCTTTCGCACCATGAACCTAACTGTTTCCAAAGCTGATCTACTCGCGCCGTTGCGCGATCGCTCCACCCGCCGCTCCTTCCTGCGCAACGCGGCCCTGACTGGCGTGGCCGCCGTGGCTGCCCCCGCCGTCTCGTCGCTGCTCGTGCCCTCGACCGCGAGTGCCCAGGAGTCGACCGTCACGGATGCGGACATCCTTAACTTCGCGCTGAACCTCGAATACCTCGAGGCCGAGTACTATGCCAAGGCCTACTACGGCGTGGGCTTGGTGGCGCTGGGAGTCTTGACCGACGCGGACCGTCCGGCCAACATCACCTACCCCAGGACGGCTCGGGTGAGCTTCTACAACCCGTTCATCTACAACTACGCGGCGGAGATCGCCAACGACGAAATCGCCCACGTGTCCTTCCTGCGCCAAGCGCTGGGTGACGCGGCGGTGCTCGAGCCGGAGATCGAACTCCGCACCTCGTTCGACGTGTTGGCGTCGGCCGCCGGGTTGGGTGACACCTTCGATCCGTTCGAGAGCGAGGTGAACTTCCTGCTCGGTTCGTTCATCTTCGAGGACGTGGGCGTGACGGCGTATCACGGCGCGGCTGGGTTGATCTCCAACAAGGATTTCATTCCCCCGGCGGCCGGCATCTTGTCGGTGGAGGCCTACCATGCGTCCATCGTCCGCTCGACGCTTTATAACTTGAACTACGGCACGGATGGCACGCTGGCGGAAGCGGTGAACAAGATCTCCGACCTTCGCGATTCGCTCGACGGCTCGCTCGACCTCGATCAGGGCATCACGAATACCGACGGCAGCGCGAACATCGTGCCCACCGATGAGGACGGCCTCGTGTTTGCGCGGACGACCCGTCAGGTGCTCAACATCGTCTACGGCCAGGCTAATGCGACGAAAGGTCTGTTCTTCCCGCAGGGACTGAACGGCAACATCAAGTAACCGAGCGGCCGAGCTTGAGCGTTTCCAGGGCAACCCAGGTTTACTTTCATGGCGGGTGGATGGTTCCAGGACCATCCTCCGGGGAGTAAAATTTGTCCGGGGTGAACTGAGACGACAAGGCGCTCGAAGTCTGAAGCCGCCGCAATGTGTGAACGTTGCGGCGGCTTTCTTTTTGGCGCGCCCCGACAGCGTTTTCGTTTGCGTGTGGAGTCCTCCCAGCCCCAGCAGGGCGCAAGAGTTTAGCCCACGGCGTGAGCCGTGGGTCGACCAGGCCGAACGTCCAAGCCCCGGCGGGGGCGGAAGAAAAGACGCGGGCCTTCCACGGACCATCGCGCCGGTTTTCTGACGCCCCTGCCGAGGCTTTGACGTGGATGGGAACCTTTCCCACGGCTCACGCCGTGGGCTAAATTCTTCCGCCCCTGCCGGGGCTGGGAACCGGATGAGCAAGCGGAAAACGCTTGAGCCGTCGCTTACAAACGAGAGGCGGAGGCGATGACACTACCCGCCCGGATTTGCTTTGCGGGACGCAGGAGGGTTGCCTAAACTTGCGCGCATGTTTTCCCGGCGAGCATTCCTGAGCACCTTCGGGCTGGCGGCAGCCGGAGCGGCCACCTCCTTGCGTGGCGGCATCGTCCCCGAGGCGGGAGTTCCACCGGAAGTCATCGGCCAACAGGGGATCGGGAGCATGGCGTGCGGACCGTGCTCGTTGGCCAACGCGCTGACGCACGGGGACGCCGCCGGCCGGCGGGCGTTTGCATCGGTCGCTGGCAGCACCCCGCTGGAACGCGTGGAGACCATCATCCAGCAGTTCGGTGACAAGCCATCCGAGAAGTACCAGGGCCGCCAGCCGCGCTACTCGGAGACCGACGGCACGACCACGGAAGACCTTCCCTTGCTGGCGAATGATCTGCTCAGATCATTGAAGCTGGCCGAGGTCGATGGCCACTGGCTCAACGTCCGCGAGGGGGAGAACGGCCGGGCGCACCTGCGGAGGCTGCACGGGTTGTTTTCCGACGCCATGGCCGCCGGGTTCCCGGCCATTGTGGAGGTCCGTTCCTTCGGCGCGAACACCGCCGCGCCGAAGGGGCCGGTCTGGGACGGTTTGCTGGGACACTGGATGCCGGTGGTCGGCGTGGAACCGGCCGTGCTGCCGGCGCGGGCGACGGGTTTCGTGTGCCGGTTTGCGGATTCCGTGTCGGGCACGGTCATCGACGGGTATGCGCACGCCGAACTGCACCGTCCCTTCACCGCGACGCACGGGTTCACGCTCAACGCGGACGGCACCAAGAAGTGGGATTGGATCACGGGTTACCCGTACATCTTGCTCCAGGCTCCCGATCTGGGTCTCAACACGCAGACGCGCCTCTGGCACGAGCGGACCTACTTTTCCATGAACTACGCCGTGTGCAGGACGGCGGGCTGACCTTCCCCGCCACCGTGCCCGAAACCTTCGCCACTGCCTGCGCCGAAGAAACGGTCGCGCTCGGACGCCGCCTCGCCGACGGTGCACGGCCGGGGGACGTGTGGGCGCTCGCGGGCGATCTCGGCGCGGGGAAGACGCACTTCGTCCAGGGGGTCGCCGCCGGGTTGGGAGCGGCGGGAACGGCGACCAGCCCGACCTTCACGCTGGTGCACGAATACATGGGGGGGCGGCTGCCGGTGTTCCATTTCGACTTCTACCGGCTCGAAGACGCCGCCGAGGCGCTGGCGCTCGGCTGGGAAGAGTACGTCGACGACGGCGGCGGACTGACGCTCGTGGAATGGGCCGACAAATTCCCCGCGCTCCTGCCGCCGGGCACGCGCTGGCTGCGGTTCGAGATCGGCGGGAACGATGCGCGCCGGATCAGGATGGAGTAAGGTGTGGGCGCTCCCCGCCGTATGAATTTCCTGCTGGCCCTCGATTGTTCGACCTCGCGCGGGAGCGTGACGCTGGCCGACGCCGCCGGACCGGTGCGCTGGCAGGCGGAGATCCCGGCCGGGCGCGGCCACGGCGGGAAACTTTTCAGCGCCTTGGAACACGCGCTCGGCGAGGTGCGCTCGGGCGATGGCCGGTTGGCGCGCATCGTGGTCGGCCTGGGGCCGGGTTCGTACTCCGGCGTGCGGCAGTCGGTCGCGGCGGCCGTGGGGTTGGCGGCGGCCACCGGCGCGGCGCTGGCGGGCGCGCCGTCCACGGCGGCGCTGCCGGTGCCGGACCGCGCGGGAGCTTGCCGGGCGGTGAGCGATGCACGCCGGGGGACCTTTTATCATACCCTGACGCAGGGCGGCGTTTGCCTGCAAGGACCGGAACTCCTCGCCGATGCGAATGCGCTGGCCGAACGCCTCGCGGAAGGCCCGTCGTGGCCGGTCTTCGCCGTGGAATCCTCCCTGCCCGACGGCTTGCTGCCGGACGCACCCGTCGTTTTTCCCGATGCGTCGCTCCTGCTCGGCCTGCCGGAGAGCACCCTTCTTTTTCCTCCCCTGGAACCGATCTACCTGCGCCCCGTCAGCATCACCCTGCCGAACGCCGCCAAACCCGTCGTTGCCCCGTGAACCCGTCCGCCGAGCTTCGCACCCGCTGCTGGGCGGAGATCGACCTGTCCGCGCTGCGGCACAACGCCCGCGTCGCCCGCGAGTTCGCCGGACCGGGCGCGGCGATCCTCGCCGTGGTGAAAGCCGACGGCTACGGCCACGGCATGGGGCCGGTTGCCCGCGCTTTGTACGGCGGCGGGCTGGTGAAAAACTTTGCGGTCGCCAACGCCGCCGAGGCCGTCGTCCTGTGCGGGCACCTGCCGGACGTTCCCATCACGATCCTCTCGCCCGCCCTCCCCGACGAACGCCCGGAGATCGTCCGGCACGGGTTCCTGCCGTGGATTTCGACCTTGGCGGAAGCCGAGGATTACGCGCGGCTTTCCCTCGTGTTGCGTCCGGGCGGCGAGCCGTTCGGCATCGTCGTCGTCGTCGACACCGGCATGGGCCGCGAAGGCGTGCTGCCCGACGGGTTGGAAGCCTTGCGGCGGGCCGTCGCCGCCCTGCCCGGCATCGTCCTGCAAGGCGTGGTCACGCACCTGCCGTCGCCGGACGAGGACGCGGCGTTCACGGCGGCGGAACTGGCCGGGTTCGGGCGGCTGCTCGCGGGCGCGCCTCCCGCCGCCGAACGCCACGCGCAAAACAGCGCCGGGCTGCTCGGCTACCCGCTGGCGGCGCGTTGCAACGTGGTCCGGCCGGGCTTGATGCTCTACGGCGCGTCTCCGCTGGCCGAGCACCAGGCGCGCCTGCGCCCGGCCCTGACGCTCAAGACACGCGTGTCGCTCGTGCGCGCACTCCCCGCAGGCCACGGGGTCAGCTATGGGCAAACGTTCGTGACGCCGCGGCCGACCCGCGTGGGCACGCTGGCGATGGGGTATGCCGACGGCTACCCGCGCCATCTCTCCAACGCCGGCGCGGAGGTGCTCGTGCGCGGCCGGCGCTGCCCGGTGCTGGGCCGCGTGACCATGGATCAGACGATGATCGACCTCGACGCCTTGCCCGCCGTCGAAGCGGGCGAGGAGGTCGTGCTCATCGGCCGTCAGGGCACCGAAGAGATCCTCGCCGCCGAACTCGCCGCGAAGGCCGGCACGATCCCGTGGGCGATCTTCACCGGACTGAGCGCGCGGGTGGGGCGGTATTACTTCGATTGATCACTTGCCCGCGACGGTGCGGTCCACTTCCTCCGTGGTGAACGCGACGTTCGTCGTCGGGCCGGCGTCGGCGACGATCTTCCGGGCGATCAGCCGCGTCATCGGACGCAGGATGCTGAAATGGGTCACCCCCGTGGCGGGATAGAAATGGACCGCGTCGCCGTGGGCGGATTTTTCCAACGCCCGCAAAGCGGCGATGTTGCCCGGCGCTTCCGTCCCCTCGAACACGAAGGTCGGGCTGGTGATCCCCTTCAGCCAACGGTACGGGGCGCGCAGTTCGGTTTCCTTGGGGTTGGAAAGATCGTAGAACAGGTGGCCCTCGCCGTAGCCGCGCGGGCCGTACACGGGACCGAAGGCGAAAACGCCGCGCAACCCGCCGGTGCATTCCGACACGAGCAGGGCCAGCGTGCCGCCCGTGCTGTGGCCGCCGAGGTAGATGCGGTCGGGATCGACGGACGGCTGCCGGGCCAGCCAGTCGCGCGCGGCGAGCACATCGTCCACCTCGCCGAAGAAGTTTTCGTTCTGCCCCGGGTTGCCGTTGCCACCGCGCAGGGAGGGATACAGCATGAGGATGCCGGCCTCGCGGAACGCCGTGGCCGACTGGTCGTTGTCCGCCGGGCCGGGCGTCCAGGCTCCCTCGTCGATGTCGTTGCCGAAGCCGCCGGTCAGCCACAGGATCGCCGGATGTTTCTTGCCGTCCTTGGGTGGGACGGTGAAGTAGGCGGGGAGTTGGCCGGCCGGAGAGGTGTATCGGACCAGCTCGAAAACGCCGGCCGGCGGCACCGGAGGGGGCTGGCCGCCGTTTTCCTTGAAGATCAGGTGCGTGGCGAACCCCCGGCGGGCATCCGCGAGGGGCGTCTGCGCGAAGGCAGACCCGGCGGAGACGGCGCAGAGGAGGCAGAGCAGGCGCAGGGCGGTTTTCATCGGGAGCGCAGTGGAATCGGCGACGAGGGCGGCGCTGGTTTCCTCCGGGATGTGCCGGCCTGGGCGGACCGGCGGATTCCTGCCGTTCCGGCCTTGACCCGCCCCGCGCCTGCCCGGAGGTTGTCCGGCCGGGGCGGCCGTCGGGTCGCGCCCGGATCCCCGATGTTCCAGATCATCTTCAACGAACTCAGCGCCGCCGAGTTGTCCGGGTTGCCCAAGGGGCTACAACTCACTTTGTTGAGTGAATTCCAGATCCTGCCCGAAGACCTCGACCGGCTCGCGGACGGCGGCGGGCGGTTCGGGCGCATTGAGCGCGGCGGCAAGAAACTCTTTCGCTACCGCGCCAGCGACTACCGGATCTATTTCGAGGCGTGCCAGCAGGGGGTGACGATCCACCGCATCCTGCACAAGAACACGCTCTCCGACTTTTTTTTCCGCAGCAAGCTGCCGCTCGCCGAGGACGACCAGCTCGGGCGCGCGAAGGCGTTCTGGGAACTCATCGACGAGGGGGCCAACGCCCGGCAGAGCCCGTGAAAACGCCGTTTCCCCGCCGGCCGTCGTGGTGGCGGCGCGTGCCGGCGGCGGCCTGGGTGATCGCGGCGGTGGCGCTGGGCCACGGGCTGTTTTTCTGGCTGGTGGCGGACAAGCACTTCACGCCTCCGGTCGGACCGTACAGCCCGCCGCCGCCGCCGGCGAACTTCGGCGCGCGCACCACGACGAGCGTCGACCCCCGGACCGGCGGGACCACGACCGAGACGCTTTTCGTCGTCAGCACGCAACTGGCTACCCCGACGCCGGAAAATCAGGGACGGTAGACGGGCCAAGCTGTAGTTTGTGTCGTTTTCCACACGGCCGGGCTGCGATGATCCGGCGATTCCTGCTTGGCCCAATGGCCAACCCATCCAGTAAACGCATCGCCGTCTAAACTTTGTCTTCCATGCACCTCGACCTTTCTCTCGCCTCCACTGACACCCTCCCCTCGGTCCTGGCCATCGCGGGCGCGGTCGGCTCGGGCTGGATCTACACCATCTTCATCGGCCTGATCATCGGCTTCGTGGCCAAACTCCTCACCCCGGGCAAGGAGCCGGCCGGGTTTCTGATCACGGTGATCATCGGCATCGCCGGTTCGGTCCTCGCGTACTACCTCGGGAAAGCCATCGGCTGGTACGGCGAGGGAGAGACGCCCGGGTTCATCGCCTCGGTCATCGGTGCGATCATCCTGCTGGCGATCTACCACCTGATCACCCGCCGCAGCGGCCCCTCGATCTAAAGCGAACCGCAAAGCAGGAAACCGGGCCGCAAGCCACCGTCAACGATGGGGCTTGCGCTCACGAGGCGGGGCGGGCTAGTTTGCCCGCCCTCGCTATGTCTACGGACCCCGCTTCGCTCTATTCCCGAAAGAACCCGTTCCCCGGCCGGATCGTCACCAACCGCGTGTTGAGCCTGCCCGGCTCGGGCAAGGAAATCCGCCACCTGGAGTTGTCGCTGGCGGGGTCGGGACTGAAGTACGAGACGGGCGATTCCCTCGGGGTCTACCCGGACAACGATCCGGCGCTCGTGGAAGAGCTGCTCGCCGCGCTTCCCGCCAGCGGCGAGGAAACGGTTCCCGGCAACGAGGGCACCCCCGTGGCGTTGCGGCAGGCCTTGCTGCGGCATTACCAGATCACGCAGCCGTCCAAACAATTCCTCGAAGCCATCGCGACGCGCTCGGAAGGGGCGTCGGTTCTGCGGGAACTGCTCGCCGATCCGTTGCGCAAGGACGACGTGGCGAAGTACATCCACGGCATGGAGGTCATCGACTTCCTGCTGACGCATCCGTCGATCCATTTTACGCCCGAGGAGTTCGTCAAGCTGCTGCGCAAATTGCAGCCGCGCCTGTACTCGGTTTCCTCCAGTCCGAAGGCGCACCCGGAAGAGGTGCACCTCACGGTGGCCACCGTGAAGTACGAAACGCACGGCCGGCAGCGCAAGGGCGTGGCCTCGACGTTCCTGGCCGAGCGCGCCGACGATTCGGTGCCGGTGCCGCTGTTTTTCCACAGCGCGAAGCACTTCCGGCTGCCCGAGGACGGGTCGGTGCCGGTCATCATGGTCGGACCGGGCACGGGCATCGCGCCGTTCCGCGCGTTTTTGCAGGACCGCAAGGCGTCGGGTGCCACTGGCAAGAACTGGCTGTTTTTCGGCGATCAGAAGGCGGCCTACGACTACCTGTACCGCGAGGAACTCGAAGCGTTGCAGGCGGAGGGGTCGCTCACGCGGCTGGACCTCGCGTTTTCGCGTGACCAGGACGAAAAAGTGTACGTGCAGCACCGCATGCTGGAGAATGCGGCGGAGATGTACCGGTGGCTGGAAGAAGGCGCGCATTTCTACGTGTGCGGCGACGCCAGCCGGATGGCCAAGGACGTGGACGCGGCGCTGCACAAGGTCGTCGAAACCGCCGGCGGCAAAACCGCGCCGGAAGCGGCCGCGTACGTCGAGGCGCTCAAGAAGGCGAAGCGCTACAAGCGCGACGTGTATTGAGAGCCTTTTCCGCTTGCGCGTCCGGTTCCCAGCCCCGGTAGGGGCGCAAGAGTTTAGCCCACGGCGTGAGCCGTGGGAAAGGATTCTATCCACG
>CAXTOX010000124.1:0-5402 GCA_964245885.1 uncultured Chthoniobacterales bacterium
CCACGGCTCACGCCGTGGGCTAAACTCTTGCGCCCCTGCCGGGGCTGGGAACTCTACGAGCAACCGGAAAACGCTTTCTCTCTCCTCCCTTCTTCAAATCTGCGAAGATCTGCGTAATCTGTGGCCAAATTCTGCCTCAGAGGCTTTCCAAGAATTGAGAGGCGGATCGTCGCACCTTCTGCCGCTCGGACTCACTGCGCCGTTCCCAAGCTTCCACTACTCGACCCACGCGCGGGTTGCGGCGCAACGTGTCCGCATGCCGGTCGTGGAAATCCCAGTACAGCGCGTTGAACGGACAGGCGTCCGGCCCAGTTTTCTTCAACGGCGAATACCGGCAGCCCTCGCAATAATTACTCATGTTGTGGATGTAACCCGCCCCCGCCGCGTACGGCTTGGTGCCCACGTAGCCGCCGTCGGCGTGGAGGATGATGCCGAGCACGTTGGGCACCATGACCCAGTCGTAGGCGTCCACGGTCATTTCCAGATACCAGTCGAGCGCGGCCCGCGGCGCGATCCCGGCGATGAGCAGGAAGTTGCCCACGATCATCAACCGCTGGATGTGGTGCATCCAGCCGAGTTCCAGGGCTTGCGTGATGGCTTGGCGCAGGCAGTTCATCTCCGTCTCGCCGGTGTAGAACCACGCGGGCAGGGGACGTTCGGCTGCGAGGAAGTTTTCGTCCCGGTAGCCCGGTCCGCGGTGCCAGTACGCGCCGTTGATGAACTCGCGCCAGCCGAGCACCTGTCGCACGTAACCCTCTACCGAATTGATCGGCGCGCGGCGCGCGTCGTGGGCGGCGAGCACGCGCTCGACGCACTCGCGCGGCGTCAGCAGCCCGAGGTTCAGCATCGGGGAGAGGACCGAGTGGTACAACACCGGGTGACCCTGCGCGCTCACGTCCTCGAACGGCCCGAAGTTTTCGAGCCGTTCCGCGACGAAGCGGTCCAGCCAGCGCAGCGCCCCGGCACGGTCCACCGGGAACCAGAAGTCCCGCGCCCGGCCGGGATGGTCGGCGAACTCGCGTTCGACGCCCGCGATCACCTCGCGCGTGATGGGGTCCGGTTCCTCGCGCCCGGGCACGGTGGGCTGCTCCTGGCCGCTGGCGGCATATTGCCGGTAGGTCTGGCGGTTGAGCGGGTCGTAGTTCCACTGGCCGCCGACGGGGCCGGTGCGCGTCATCAGCCAGCCGGTTTGCCGCCGCACCCGCCGGTAATGGTCCTCCATCGTGAGGTGCGGGCGGTCGCCTGCCCACGCGGCGAAATCCGCGCGCTCGACTAGGAACTGCCGCGTCGGCACCGCGCGCACCGATACGCCGAGCCGCCGCGCGAACTTCGGCAGCGCCGCGGTCATGGCGAAGTCGTTCGGCGCGGCGAGGCGGATTTCGTCGGGATGATGTTTTTCGACGTGCTGTGTCAGTCCGGCGAGGAAGTCGGCCGTTTCCTCGAACCGGTAGTAATCCACCCGCCAGCCGGCGGCCTCCAGTTCGGCGGCGAAGTGGCGCAAGCCGGAGTACACGAGCACGAGCTTTTGCTGGTGGTAGCGGACGACGTTGCCGTGGGCCTTAGACTCGATGATGAGCACGACGCTGTCGGCTTTGTCCGCCGCGAGGAGGGCCGAGTTTTCGGGCGAAACCTGATCGGCGAGAATCCAGATCGTCGTGGGCATCGGGAGGGGTTACGCGCGGGGCGGGTGATGCTATGCTCCCGGCGTGGAAAAAAGCGAGCAGGCCGCGGCACTGCTGGAGGAGTACCGCCGCCTAGTGCGGGTGGAACTGCCGCGCGCCGCCAATGAGGGATGCTGGACCCTGCGGCTCGATCATTGTTTCGCGCGGGTGATCCTCGACGCGCTGTTCGGCGGCTGCTGGTACGCGCACCTGGAGCGCGGCCGGGGGCGTTCGGCGGAGAGCCAGCTTGACGCGGCGCAGCTCCGGCGCGCGGTGGCGCTGGCGCGCGGGATGTTGGCGGGCGGCGACGCCGAGGTGCGCCGGCTCAACGCGCAAAGCCTCGTGTGGCGCGGCAAGATGGGCTAGCGCGGCTTCCTCTGGCATGTGGTCACGGCGCTGCATCGCCGTGTCTGGTTCTGCAAGGAACGTTTCACCGCGCAGACACGGCGACACAGCGCCGTGACCACATGCGCACAGACACGGCGACACAGCGCCGTGACCACATGCGGAAAACTACGCTGCTCCTACCGGGGCAGGCGTCGCGGCGGGCTTTTCCTTCCCCTCGTGGTGCGTGTGGCTGCTGCGCAGGAACGGCACCCGGTCCAACACCCTTTCCTGGAACCATTCCAGCCACAGGTAAATCACCGGCGTCACGTAGAGCGTGATGAGTTGCGACACCAGCAACCCGCCGACGATCACCAACCCCAACGGCCGGCGCGAGCTGCCGTCCGCGCCGTAGCCCAGCGCCAGCGGCACCGCGCCCATCAACGCCGCCAGCGTGGTCATCATGATCGGCCGGAACCGCTCCACGCTCGCCTCGTGGATCGCCGCGCGGCGGTTCAATCCCTCGTCGAGCCGCTGCAAGGCGAAATCCACGATCATGATGCCGTTTTTCTTCACGATGCCCATGAGCAGGAACAACCCGATGATGCTGTACAGCGACAACGTCGAGTGAAACACCCAGAGCGTTCCCAACCCGCCCACGATGGCCGGCGGCAGCGTCGAGAGCACCGTGATTGGGTGGACGTAGCTCTCGTAGAGGATGCCCAGGATAATGTACATCACGAACACCGCCCCCAAGACCAACGGCACCAGCGCGGTGATGAGTTGTTGCAGCACCAACGCCTCCCCTTGGAACGTGCCCTGCACCGCCGGGGTCGTGGCAAGAATCTCCTTGACCGAAGCCGTGATGAACCGCGCCGCCTCGCTGTCCGCCGCGCCTGGCTGGAGGTTGTAGTTGATCGTCACGCTCGTGAACTGGTTGTAGTGGTTGACGGCCTGCAACCCCAGGCTCTCCTTGATCGTCGTCACCGCCCGCAACGGCACGAGCGTCGTGCCGTTGTCCGCCTTCACGTACAGGTTGTCGAGGTCCTCCGGGTGCGACCGCGTCTTGTCGTCGGCCTCCAGGATCACCTGGTATTGGTTGTCCGGCTGCTTGATGAGATAGACGTAATTCTCCGAGTAGGCCGCCCGCAGGAGCGCCTCGATCTTCGCCGCGCCCACGCCGTACAGACTCGCTTGGTCCCGGTCGATGTTGATGTCCAGGTTCGGGGTGTGGTTGTAGTAGTCCGACCGCACGGTGGAAAACCCTTTGTAGGTCGCCATCTTGCCCATCAGCGCCGCGGCGGCGGCGTAGACCTCGTCCGGGTTGATCCCGCTCAGGGTGTACGCGTACCGGCCCTGCGTCTGGTTGGTCGCGCCGATGTTGATTTGCAGCACGGGCGAGGGGTTCATCACCGCGATGATCCCCGGGATCTGCGCGAGTTCCTGTTGCAGCTTCGCGACGACGGCGTCCATCGTGGGCCGCTCCTTCACGTCCTTCAGGAACACGAAGCACAACCCCTGCGAACTGGCCGCCCGTCCCGACAACCCCGCGAGGGTGAAAAACTGCGCCACCGCCGGGTCGTTCTTTAATACTTCGTTCACCCGGTCCTGGTAGCGCCGCATCTCGTCGGGCGACGAACCCTCCTGCGCGATGAACACCCCCCGGATGAACCCGCTGTCCCCCGTCGGCAGCAGGGTGAACGGCAGCAGCTTGAAAAACACGAACACGCCCGCCAGACAGCCGAGGTACAACAGAGCCGTGATCCAACTGTAATTCAGAAACCAGTCCAGCGAGCGACTGTATCCGCCCACCACCCACGCCAGGAACCGCCCCACGGTCCGCTCCACCCACGTCTGCCGGTTGCCCGGGCCGCGTTCGCTCAACACCCGCGAGCACATCAGCGGCGTGAGCGTCAGCGACACCAATCCCGAGGCGAAGATCGCCACGATGATCGTCAGCGAGAACTCCCGGAAAATGCGCCCCAGCAGGCTCGGCAGGAACACCAGCGGGATGAACACCGCCGCCAGCGACAGGGTCATCGACAAGATCGTGAACGAGATCTCGCCCGCACTGTTGATCGTCGCCTGGTAGATCGTCTCGCCCGCTTCCGCCCGGCGCACGACGTTTTCCAGGAACACCACGGCGTCGTCCACGAGAAAGCCGATGGCCAGCGTCAGGGCCATCAGCGTGAGGTTGTTGATGCTGTACCCGCACAGGTACATGACCACGAAGGTCAGCAGCAGCGAAAGCGGGAGCGCCACCGCCGGGATGAGCGTGTCCGCCGTGCGCCCCAGGAAGAGGAAGATCACCACCACCACCAGCACGAAGGCGATGAAGAGCGTCGTCTGCACGTCGTGGACGGAGTCCACGATGGTCTGCGAGCGGTCGTAGACCTGGAGGAGTTGGATGGCTCCCGGCAGACCCGCCTTCAGGGACGGGAGGATCTTTTGGACGGCCCGCACGACTTCCACGGCGTTCGAGCCTGGTAAGCGCGACACGGCCAGCACAATCGTCGCGCCGGGCTGGTGGTTGAGGTCGCGCACCCAGAACTCGCGCGACTGCCGCTCGTCTTGTAGCCCGTAGTAAACCTGCGCCACGTCCTTGAGGAACACCGGCGACTGGTCCTTGTTCCGCGCCACGATCAGGTCTTTATAACCATCCACGCTGTCGAGCTGCCCGTGAGGCTGGAGGACGAACGTGCGGTGCGTGCCGTCGAACTGACCCGCCCCGGAGTACGCCGTGCCCGCCGTGACGCCGGCGGCGAGGTCGGTCATCGTCAGGCCGCGGGTGACCAGCGCGCCCGGGTCGGCCTTGATCCGCATGGCCCCCTGCACGCCGTACACCTGCACCTGGCTGACGCCCTGGATGATGGAGATTTGCTGGGCGACGACCGTGTTCGCGTACTTGTAGAGGTCGGCGTCGGTCATCGTGTCCGTCACGAGGCCCAGCAGCAGGATGGCCTGGTCGTTCGGGTTGGTCTTGGAGAACGTCGGCGGGGAAGGCAGGTCGGCGGGGAGTTGCCCGCTGGCACGCTGGATGGCCGCCTGCACGTCCGTCGCGGCGGATTCCAGGGTCTTGCTCAGATTGAACTGGAGGGTCAGCGACGTGTTGCTCTGCGTGGAGGCGCTGGTGATGAGGTCCAGGCCGTCGACGAGCAGAAACTGTTTTTCCAGGGGCGTGGCGATGTTGTTGGCCATC
Source organism: uncultured Chthoniobacterales bacterium (assembly GCA_964245885.1). GTDB lineage: Bacteria > Verrucomicrobiota > Verrucomicrobiia > Chthoniobacterales > SZAS-18 > CAHJWO01. The sequence goes on from CAXTOX010000124.1 coordinate 5,185, forward strand.
GTCTCCGGGCTGGCCCCGGGGTAGGAGACGCTCACGTTGATGACGGGATAGTCCACCGCCGGCAGGTCGTTGACCGGCAGCAGCTTGTAGGTCAGGAAGCCGAATGCGAGGATCGACAGCGTCAGCAGCACGGTCATGACCGGCCGCCGGATGAACGGCTCGGACAGCCCGCCGCTGAACTGGACCAACTTGCCCGCCAGGGTCTTGCCGCCCTCGCC
>CAXTOX010000124.1:5412-11913 GCA_964245885.1 uncultured Chthoniobacterales bacterium
CCTGGTGCGGCCCCTTGCCTTCCGGCGGCTGCCGGTCGTGCTGCCCGGCGTGCGCGGCGTCGGGCGTGTCGCGGTCCACCCGATGGTCCGGGGCGTCGGGCGGGGGAACGTTTTCGGCCATCCGAGAGCTACCTTCCACGAAGCCGGGCGGGGGCGCAAGACTCCCCGCGCGGCGGCATTTTTTGACATTCCAGCGTGGCGTGGCTCAGTAGGGCGCAAACCAAAAGCTCCCATGAAACTCGTTTTCTCTGCCACCCTTCTACTCGCGGCTTCGGGCCTGAGCACCTCGCTCCACGCCCAAAGCCCGGCCCCCGCCGCCCCCGTTGCGCCGGCCGCGCCCGCTGCTCCCGCCGCGTTCACCACCGACAAGGAAAAGCTCAGCTACTCCATCGGCGCGGACATCGCCCGGAGCTTCAAGCAGCAGGGCATCGAGGTCGATCCGCAGATCCTCGCGTCGGGCTTCCGCGACTTCACGGCCGGCGGGCAGTTGAAAATGACCCAGGAGCAAATCACGGCGACGTTGCGTGAGATGCAGCAGGCGCGGCAGGCGAAGGCGCAGGAAGCCCGGAAGGCCGCCTCGGCCGGCAACGAGGAGGCGGGTGCGAAGTTCCTCGCCGAAAACAAGTCCAAGCCCGACGTGGTGACCCTGCCCGACGGTCTCCAGTACAAGGTGTTAACGCCAGGCACGGGCCCCACGCCGAAGGAAACGGACACGGTGACCGTGAACTATCGCGGCACGCTCCTCAACGGCACGGAGTTCGACAGCAGCTACAAGCGCAACGAGCCGGCGAGCTTCCCGGTCAACGGGGTCATCAAGGGTTGGACCGAAGTCCTGCAACTGATGAAGGTCGGCTCGAAGTACCAAGTGTTCATCCCGGCGAACCTCGCCTACGGGGAACGCGGCGCGGGACAGGACATCGCGCCAGGCTCGACGCTGATCTTCGAGGTCGAGCTGCTGAGCATCAAGTGAGGCGGCGAAATCTGTAAACCCTCGTCAGGGTTTGTTGTAAGCCGGGTCGGGCTGTGCGTTGACGCTCATCCCCGGAGCCAGCGCCAGTTGCCCGCTGGTTACCACGACCTCACCGGGCTGCAAACCGTCGGAGATCACGGTGAGTTCGCCCTGCCGCTGGCCGGGTTTGACGCCGCGGAGATCGAGCGTGTTGTCCGGTTTGACTACGAACACAAACGGCCCGCGCTGGCTGATCTGCACGGCCTGGTTCGGCACGAGCCGCGCGTCCTTGAGCGTGTGGAGGATCAGCCGGACGTGGACGAACGCGCCCGGCAGCAGGACGTGGTCCGGGTTAGACGTGATCCCGCGGGCCTTCACCGTCCCGGCACCCGCCTGCACCTGGGTGTCGAGGAAGTACAGGTCGCCCTGCTTCGGCGGAACGTGGGAACCGGGCAGGTCCGTTTCCACTTTGAGGTTGCTCTCGGGCAGGTACTGGCGCACCTGCGGCAGATCGCCCTGGGCAATCGTGAAATCGGTGTAGATCGGGTCGAGCCGCTGGATGGTCAGCAACACGGCCGTGCCCGTGCCGACGGTGACGATGTTGCCCACGTCCACCTGCCGCAATCCGGCCCGGCCGTCGATGGGCGACCGGATCAGGCAGAAGTCGAGGTTGACCTGCGCGGCGTCCACGGCGGCCTGGCCAGATTCGATCTTCGCCTGATCGGTCGTGACGTTGGTGCGCGCCGTGTCGATGTCCTGCGGGGTGTTGACGTTCTTCGTCCGCAGGTCCTGGGCGCGGGTGAGGTTGATCTTGTCGAGTTCGAGCTGGGCCTTGCTCTGGTCGAGCGCGCCCTTCGCCTGGTCGAGCGCCGCCTGGTACGGGCGCGGGTCAATGGTGAACAGGAGGTCACCCTTTTTCACGTCCGCGCCGTCGGCGAAATCGCGCTTGACGATCTGGCCGTTGACCTGCGCCTGCACGGAGACGGTTTCCAGCGCGGTGCAGGTGCCGATCTCGTCGAGGTACAGCGGCTCGTCGTGGGCTACGACCTTGGCGGTCATGACCAGCCGGGGCGGAGGCTTCGGCGCGGCGGTGGTCTTGGGACCCCCGCAGCCGGCGACGAACAGACCGGCCGCGAGCGCCGGGACCGCGCGATGAAAACGCGTGGTCATCAGGCGGCGCGCTGGAGTCGTTCCACCGCCTTCGCCAGCGACGCCGGGTCGCTGACGGTGACAACCTCCGTACCCGGGCGGATGCGGCGGACCATGCCGGCCAGTTTGTCGTCGGGGCCGAGTTCGAGGAACAGGTTGCAGCCCAGCGTGTCTAGCAGGTACTCGACCGAGCGCGTCCAATTGACCGTGCCCGTGACCTGCTCGGTGAGCGTGCGGCGGGTTTCGTCGAAGTCCGCGGCCGGCTCGCCGTCGACGTTCGAGACGACGGGGAACTTCGGCGCTTGCAGGACGATGTGCGTCAGCGCGTCGCCCAGCTTCAGGTAAGCCGGTTCCATGAGGCGCGAATGGTACGCGCCCGCCACCTGGAGCGTGATGGCCCGGCGGATGCCGATTTGCTTGGCCATGGAGACGGCCAGGGTGATGCGCTCGGCCTCGCCGGAAATGACGATCTGGCCGGGGCCGTTGAGGTTGGCGATGTCCACGTCGGTCTCGGCGGCGAGGCCGCGCACGACGCTCTCCTCCGCGCCGATGAGCGCCGCCATCGCCCCGGCGCTTTCCGCGCAGGCTTCTTCCATGAACTGCCCGCGGGCCTCGACGAGCTTCAGGCCGGTGGCGAAATCGAACGTCCCGGCCGCGGTGTGCGCGGTGAATTCGCCCAACGACAGCCCGGCGGCGGCCCTCACGGGGAAGTCGCCCGCCGCCTCGCGCAAGGCGGCGAGGGTGGCGAGACCGTGGACGAACAGCGCGGGCTGGCAGTTGCCGGTGCGGGTCAGTTCGTCCAAGGGACCCTCGTCGGCGAGCTTGGAAAGGGGGCGGCCGAGGATTTTGTCGCCCTCCGCGAAGACGGCCGCGGCGGCTGGCGACGCCGCGCGGAGTTCGCGGCCCATGCCGACGACCTGCGAACCTTGCCCGGAAAAAAGGAGAGCGATTTGATCAGCCATCCGGGACTAAAAAAGAATTTGCGGTTTTGTCAAAGGGGGCAATAGTTTGTGCCCCTATGCCAAAGTCCGTCGCCCGCCGCAAAACCAAGAAGTCCGCCGCCAAGCGTTTCAAGATCACGGGCACGGGCAAGATTCTGTTTTCCCACAGCAGCCGCCGCCACATCCTGCAAAGCAAGAGCGCCAAGCGCAAGCGCCAGCTCGCCAAGCGCGGCGTCGTCCACAAGACCGACATGCAGCGCATCAAGGATTGCCTGCCGTTCGCGTGAGCAGGGTCGTTCCTCTCTCATTTCACACCGAGTAGTTTTTTATGCCAAGAGCCACCAACGCCCCCGCCAGCCGCGAGCGCCGCAAGCGCGTGCTTGACACCGCCAAAGGTTTCCGCGGACGCCGCTCGAAACTCTTTCGCTACGCGAAGGACGCGACGATGAAGGCCAAGTATTGGTCTTACCGCGACCGCAAGACGCGCAAGCGCAACTTCCGGATGCTCTGGATCGCCCGCGTCAACGCCGCCGCCCGCGCGAACGGTCTGACCTACAGCCGCTTCATCGAAGGCATCAACGCGGCGGGCATCACGCTCGACCGCAAGGTGCTGGCCGACCTCGCCGTCACCGAGGAAACTGTGTTCCAAGGCATCGTCGCGAAGGCGGTCGACGCCCTCAAGGCCAAGGCCAAGGCAGCCTGAATGGTATGCCGTCAGGGGTTGGGAGCGGCAGTTTCGGATGCTTCGTTGTCAACGGTAATCAAGCCGCTGATAAGTAATCCGGGCGCAGTAATGACACCATTCCTTCGTCGTTGGAGACGGCCACGCGGGTGCTCCCGGGTGGCAACCAAACGTGATCAGCGGTAGACACGGAGTATTCGCGACCATCTGCCGTACGGATGCGAAACGGGGTGACTTCAAGATGGGTGCGAATGTCTCCGATCATGGCAAAAGTATAACGGATCGGTTGGAAAATTCAACGATGCTGGTGCGTTGTAATTCGACTACTTAGACACCGTGATGCTTGACCAGATCGACATCATCTTTTCCCAGGCGCAGGCGGAAATCGTCGCCGCTGGTGACGCCACCACGCTCGAAGCGGCGCGTGTGAAATACTTCGGCCGCCAAGGACAACTCTCGCAGATCGGCGAGAGCATGAAGACGCTTTCCAAGGAGGAGCGTCCCGCCGTCGGCAGGCGGCTCAACGAGGTTCGCCAGACGCTCACCGCCGCGCTCGACGAACGCACGGCGCACTTTGCCTCGCAGCACGAGGCCGACGCCTTTGCGCAGGTGGACCTCAGCCTGCCGGGCACGCCGCTGGTTCCGGCGGGCAGCCTGCACCCGTCCACCCAACTGCTCGACCGTGCCGTGCAGATTTTCCGCCGGATGGGCTTCGCCCTCGCCGACGGACCGGACATCGAGGACGAGTGGCATTGCTTCGACGCGCTCAATACGCCCGCCGATCACCCGGCGCGCGACGGCCGGTTGCTGCGCACGCACACTTCCACGGTGCAGATCCGCACGATGGAAACCCAGCTGCCACCAGTGCGCATCATCGCCCCGGGAGCGGTCTACCGCCGGGACGAGGTGGACGCCACGCACCTCGCGCAGTTCAACCAGTTCGAGGGATTGTACGTGGATGAAGGCGTGAGCCTCGCGGACTTCAAGGGCACGCTGGAGTTTTTCTTCAGCGAGCTTTTCGGGCCGGGCACGAGCGTGCGCTTCCGGCCGCACTTTTTCCCGTTCACGGAGCCGAGCTTCGAGATCGACGTGAAGTCCGCCGGCCTGCGCGGTGGCCAGTGGATGGAAGTCGCCGGCTGCGGCATGGTGGACCCGGCGGTGTTCGACGCGGTCAGCTCCGTGCGGGGCGACGACGTGTACGACCCCGAGGTGGTGTCAGGCTATGCGTTCGGCTTCGGCCTGGACCGGCTGACGATGATCCTCACCGGCCTGCCTGACGTGCGGATGCTCGTGGAAAACGACGTGCGGATGCTCTCGCAGTTCCGCTAAAACTCGTCAGGATCATTTACCGCGCTCTCAGGTGAAGCTGATTGCTAGGCCGTGCGCCAAAGCGGCTTCGCATAGTTGCAGAAAATCTTTTCGGAATTGACTGAGGTCCGCCGAGCTGTCTGGCAGTCGTCGCAGTTCTGTTCGCAATGAGTCCACCTCGGTAGCGGCGATCTCGTCGCCGCAATGCGTTCCGCTGTAAAGCACGTTGCCGAGAATGATCGGGTAGTCGCCTTCAAGCGCTACCACTTCGTCGCGCAGCGCCCACACGTGCGCCATGTTGCCGACGTGAGTGCCAACTAACTCATCCTCGCATTCATCATCCACCCACACCGTTGCATCTAACCCCATAGGCATTCATGCTACCATGCGGCGCAACCCACCTGAACGAGTAATAGGGCCGCGCCCTGTCAGTCCAACGAATCGGTCAGCCACCGAGATGAAACGCGACAAAATCCTCACTCTGATCCTCGCCGGTGGCGAAGGTAGTCGCCTGAACGTGCTCACCGCCCAGCGCGCCAAACCGGCGCTGCCTTTTGGCGGGACGCTGCGGCTGATCGACTTTTCCTTGAGCAACTGCCTGCACAGCGGCTTGACCGACGTGTGGGTCATCGAGCAGTACCAGCTTCATTCGCTCAACGACCATCTCGCCAACGGTCGCCCGTGGGACCTCGACCGCACGTACGGCGGCTTGCAGGTGCTTCCGCCGTTTGCCGAACGCGAGGACGGCAGTGGTGACAAGAAAAAGGGCGGTTTCGCGGAAGGCAACGCGGACGCGATCTACCGTCAGCGAAAGTTGATCCACGAGTTCGACCCCGACCTGATCGTGGTCCTGAGCGCCGACCACATTTACAAGCTGGACTACCGCGACGTGATCGAACGGCATCGTGCCTGCGGCGCAGAGGTGACGATGGTCACGACCGATGTACCCGCGGGCGACGAGGCGAGCCGTTTCGGTGTCGTCCAGGCAGACGAATCCGGCCGGGTGACGGGCTTCGAGTACAAGCCCAAGCGTCCGCACGGCAACCGGGTGACGGCGGAGGTGTTCGTCTACGACGCGCGCAGGCTGCTAGAAACGCTCGACGAAATCGCCGACGAGAGCGGTGGCAAGCTGGAGGATTTCGGCGACGCGCTGCTGCCGCGGTTCGTCGAGCGGGGCAAGGCGTGGGAACACCGGCTGGAAGGCTATTGGCGCGATGTGGGCACCGTGGAAAGCTATTGGCAGGCGCACATGGACCTACTCGACCGGCAGCCGGAACTGGCGCTCGATGATCCTGCCTGGCCGATCCTGACGTGCGGCGCGCAACGCCTCCCGGCGCGGCTGCTCACTGGCGCGCAGGTGGACGATTGCCTGCTGTCTCCGGGCTGCACGGTCGCCGGACGGGTGAACCAATCCGTCCTCGCGCCGGGCGTGATCGTTGAACAGGAAGCGGAGGTCCACGGTTCGATCCTGC
>CAXTOX010000125.1:0-11860 GCA_964245885.1 uncultured Chthoniobacterales bacterium
GTTCTCTTCCCACGGCTCACGCCGTGGGCTAATTTCTTGCGCCCCTGCCGGGGCTTCCAAGGCATCAAGCTGTAACACCACCCGTCCGCATCCCGGCTTGACAGGAGGGAAGACCTGGCGAACCCTCGCCGCAGTTCTTTGCAGAAAATTCAATGTCCGTGGACCGAACGATGGAATCCCGTGAAAACCGGGAGCAGTTGCGCTGCTGTAACTGGAGACGACTTCCCAGAATGCCAATCTTGCGAGTAATCGCGGGGTGAAGGCGGGAAGAAGGATGGACGGCTGAGGTGAAAACCTCGTCCGCCCGAGAAACCAGGAGTCAGAACACTTCGCCGGTCCGCTCTCATTCGTCCGGCCCCGTGTGTGCGGGAGTCCGGACGGCAAAACTTCTTCGCAAGAAGGAAGTGATGAGGGATCAGGAGGACGCCCTGGCGCTTGTTCACTCCCTGGTCTGTTTTTCAAAAAACAGGATCAAAGCTGTCCTGTGCTGCGGTGTCGTCTGGTCTCTTGCCAACCCAAAAAGAGACCAGATGAAAAAACAGAAAACACTGCCGTTAATTACCGGCGCTCTGCTTCTGAGCGCCACCGCCGTGCCCCGCGCCTCCGCGCAGGCCATCGGCTACGCCAGCGGGGTCGTCGATTACACCGCCGGCGCGGGCATCAGCGCCACCTACACCAACGCGGGTTCCGCCCTGGGCAAGCCGGGCGTGAGCCCCGGCGGCAGCGGCACGCTGAACCCGTTCGTGCCCAACTACACCGGCCCGGAACTGACCGGCATCGGCATGGGAGGGCAACTGACGCTCGCCCTTTCCAACTTCGTCACCGTGGGACCGGCCGGCGCGCGCGAGATCGGCGTCTTCGGCAACGTGGGCATCGTCGCCGCGTCCAGCAGCCCGCCGACGGCGGGAAACCCGGCGGCGGTCTTCGGCCTGCGGAGCGTGCTGATCTCCGTCAGCGCGGACGGCACGAACTTCGTGCCGCTCAACGGCGGCGCGCTCATCACCTCGACGCTGCCCGCCAACTACTACACGAACCCGGACACCACGAACTACAACGCCGCGCCGCCCGCCAACCCGACCTTCGCGGACTTCGGGAAACCCTTCACCGGGTTGCTCGCCGACTTCAACGGAGAAACCTACGCGCAAGCCCTCACGACGCTCAACGGCTCGGCGGGCGGCACTTGGCTCGACCTGAGTTCCACGGGGCTGCCGCAGGTGGGTTACATCCGGTTCAGCGAACCGACCACGGGGGGAGTGAACGGAGGCGTCTTTTACCTCAACGGAGTGAGCAGTAACGAGAACCTGATTGGCTCGGTGGTGCCGGAGCCAGGGGCCGCGGCCGTGCTGCTGGTTATCGGCGGTGCGCTTGCGCTGGGATGGAAGCTCCGCCGCGGCCGGCCCGCGGCGGTGGCGGTCGCTGTCGGACTGTGCGCGCCCGCGGGCACGGCGTCCGCGCAGATGCTCGGCTTCAACAACATCCAGAACTGGACGGGCACGGGGAGCAACGAGGCGGCAATGGTCGTGGACTGGCACGACGGCAAGACGCCGGAATCGCTCGTGTGGGGCTACCGCTGGAACGGCACGGCCACCGGCTTGCAGATGATCCAGGCCATCGACGCGGCAGAACCGAGGCTGACGTTTTCGATCACCTTCATATACGGCGGGGCGTTCATCTACGGGATCGGGTACGACCTGAACAACAACGGCGGGACGTTCACGACGGGCACACCCGGTTATGACGACAACGGCAACAGCACCGAAACCGGGGCGGCTTCCGATCCGGGCGACCACTACGCGGAGGGCGTTTTCTCAAAGTTCTGGGGCTACGAGATTGCCACCGGCAGCCCGTACGGAGGCGGCGGCAGTTGGTCCGATGCGCCCGTGGGCGCAAGCGACCGGCAACTGGCCGACGGTTCGTGGGATGGGTGGAGCCTGTCGTACGACGAGACAAATTTTTCCGTCCCTCTGCCCGGTTTCCCAACGGCTGCCGCCGCGACGGTGCCCGAGCCTTCCACCCTGTTGACGGCTGGTCTGGGGCTGGCCGCCGTGGGAGCCGCATGCGCGGCGCGCCAGCGGCAGGCGGGATCGACGCGAGGATGAAACGCGCCGCGTTCACGCTGGTCGAACTGCTGGTGGTCGTGGCCATCGTCGCGGTCCTGGCGGCGGTGCTGCTGCCCGTGTACTCGGCCGCGCGGGCGGCAAGTTCCAAGGCCATCGGCGCGCACTCGCTCCACGTGCTCGCCACGGCCGGGATCCTTTATCTCAACGACAACAACCACCAGTTCTGGGCGTACTCGCAGTTTCCCGTGGACGGCGGCACGCAGTGGTGGTTCGGCTGGGAATCCAACGGTTCGCGCTTTGGTACACCGGAGGGTCAGCGCACGCTGGACCTCACGCGCGGACCGTTGGGACCCTATGCCATCGCCTCGGGCGGCGTGAAAACCGATCCTGCGTTCTCGGCGTACGGTCCGCATCTCAAGCCCAAGTACAAGAATGGCAACTACGGTTATGGATACAATACGCTCCTCGTGAGCCAGAATTCTCTCCGCTTCAGCCATCCGGGGGACGTGGTGATGTTCGCCACGAGCGCGCAGGTGAACACCTTCCAGGCGCCCGCGTCGGGCAGCAACCCGATGGTGGAGGAGTTCTACGAGGTCAACGACACGCAGACGACCGTACACTTTCGCGATGGCGGCAGAGCCATGGTGGTGTGCTTGGACGGAGGCATGCGCGAACTGGAGATGGACCCGAGCACGCGGGACACGCGGCTGCCCTCGGCGAACATCGGTCGTTTCGCTCCGGTAGGCAGCAAGAAGTACCTGGCCGAGGACGCGACGCCGTAGCTTGCTTCAGGCCGCTGCGGCCAATCGTCACCCATGGTAGGGATGGCTCTCCGAGCCGTTCCCTAGATTTTTCTGGTGAGGAACGTCAATAGACCTCCGGCAAAAGTCGGAATTTAGCCGCAGATTGCGCAGATTTCCGCAGATTGGCAGAGGGGAAAGAAGCGATCTTGGTGACTCCTTTTCCTTCTTCCATCTGCGGATATCCGGATAGGCACTTAGACGGGCGCGGTGATACCAACCCAAAATAGAGAGCGGCTCGGAGAGCCATCCCTACCATGGGTGACGAACGCCTGCGGCGCGCGAGGAACCAAACCGCTTCATCCTTTCCATTCCAACCCGAGCGGCAAACTCTCGCCGAACGCCTCGTTGCGCTCCGCGCTCCGCATCTCGCCGCCCGCGCGCACCAGATCGACGTAGTGCTCCGGCGTGCCGTTCTTCTCCAGCCAGCCGAGGACCGCCGCGCGCGTCGGTTCCGAGAGGTCGCGGAACCGGTCGCCCGTGCGCCGGGTCAGTTGCACCAAGGCGAACGCCACTTCCTCGTCCGCGTCAAAACGCAGGAGCCGGTCGATCCATTCCTCGACGGTGTCGGTGGGCAGCAGCGTGTTGAGCGGTCCGTAGAAGGGCACGCGCGCCCCGAGCCGGCCCAATGTCCAGACCTGCGCCCGCTGCCTTCCGCCGCCGGGGCCGGTCAGGTGGTTCAACAGGAACGCGCCGAGATCGCGCTTGGCCTCGGGGTCAAGCCATTCCAGCGAACCGAGCAGCCGCCAGATTTCCGCCGCCTCGTGCGAACCCCACCCGGCGGTCGTCCCCTTGCGGATTTCGGCCAGCAACGGCGCGGCGAGCACCCTTTGCTGCCCGGCGGTCAACCCCCCGGCGATCCGTCGCCAAAGAATCCACCATTCCGCCCGGCAGAGTTCGTTCTTGGGATGGGCAACCTTCTTCTCGTGGAGACGCCACGTCTGCGCCGCGCGCCAATCGTCCACGGCGTACCCGTAGCCGGGTCGTAGGCAAAAGCCGAGAAAATTCAACCAACGCGCCTCGTGGCTCGGGCTGCGCGTCCGGGCGGGTTCGAGCTCCATCGCTTCTTCCCAGAACGCTCGCAGCAAGGACGGCGGCCAGTCCAGCCGCGCGAGGCCCACGGCGGTCGCCAACCGTTTGACGACGCTCTCGACGGCGGCGGTGTCCTTCCCCTCAAAGGTCTCCCGCAGGAGCGTGCGTCCCTGTGCCGCCGTTTCCTCGTCCACGATGCCGGCGCGTTCGCCCTCGGCGGCGTGCGCGGCGAATTCCGTGCGGGTGGCCGCGCGCACGTCGAAGGGCAGCTTCCATTGGCGGTTGCGCTCGCCGACTTCCGCGCACCAGACTTCCAAGGTGCCGATCTCCGTCAGCCGCGCGTGCAGGCGCACGGGCACGGTGTCGCTGCCCTCCGCGCCGGGGCGTCCACGCAGGGCGGTACGGATTGGCGGCAGCGCGGTGAGTTCGAGCGGGTCGGGCACCACGACATCACCGGGTCGGTCTCCCGTGCGAGTGCTGGAAACGTACAACGGGAACTCCGCCGGCTGCCGGATGCGCAGGTCAAATGCCTGCCCTGCCAGATCGACCTCCGCGCCTTCCGGCAAACCCACCGGCGCGAGGCAGACCGCCGCCAGCTGCCCGTCCCCGCCGCGGATGCCCAGGTAGTACGCACGCGCCAATCCGCCGCTGATGCGCAGGCCGACCCCGCGACGGGCCAGCCCGAACCGCGCCGCCCCCAACGCCACCGCGAGGTCGAGCCGTTCGTTCGCCAGCACGGCCGGCCGCTGCCCGCCGTACCAGGAACCGAGCACGTCGAGGAACCGCTCGCGCAAGGTCGGCGACTCGAAGAAGCCGCCGTTGAAGAGCACCGCGTCCGGCCGCCCGCCGTGCGCGGACAGGAACGCCGCCACGTACCGGGTCACCGCCGGGTCAGGGGCGTACGGCAGTCCGAACTCCTGGAAACCCGAGCCGAACCCGCGCCGCGCCGGGCGGGCGTCCGGTCCCACGCGCGGCAGAAATCCCCCCAGGAGCAGGGCGGCGACCTCCTCGCGGGTGAGTTCCACCAGCCGCGCTCCGCCGACCAGCCGCGCGCCGGCCGCGGCCGGGAGGTTGATCGTCAGACCGGCCGGCGCGTCGGCGGCGAGGAGGGTTTCCTTCGCCTGCTGGCAGCGCCGGATGAGGGTCGCCCACTGGCGGGGTTCCAGCTTGCCGCCCAGCCGCGCCTCGACGTGGTGCGCCAGCGCGAGGTCCAGGTTGTCGCCGCCGAGGATGAGGTGGTCGCCCACCGCCAGCCGGTGAAACCGCACCGGCTCATCCGCTTCCGTCCCGGGCCGGGCTTCGATGAGCGTCAGGTCCGTCGTGCCGCCTCCGATGTCGCAGACGAGCACGCGCTGACCCGGCGCGAGCCGCTCGGCGGATTCGCCGTGCCGGGCCATCCAGGCGTAGAAGGCGGCCTGGGGTTCCTCCAGCAAGACGATCTTCGGCAACCCGGCGCGGCGGGCGGCAGTGACGGTCAGCTCACGGGCGACCTCGTCGAACGACGCCGGGATCGTGACCACCACGTCCTGCCCTTCGAGCGGCGCGTCCGGGCGGGCGGCGTTCCAGGCCGCGCGCAGGTGGCCGAGATAGCGCGCGCTGACTTCCGCCGGCGGCAGTTTCTTCGCGTCCGGCACGCCCTGCCACGGGAGCAGGTCCACCGTGCGGTCGACCCCGCTGTGACTCAACCACGATTTCGCCGACACCACCAGCCGCCCCGGCACGTCCGCGCCGCGGTCGCGCGCCAGCGCCCCGACGACGTGGTCCTCCGGTCCACCCCAGGGCAACCGCAGCGCCCCGTCCTCGAACTGACCTACGAACGGCTCGTAGTGAAACGACGGCAGCGTGTCGCGCGCCTCGATCTCGCCGGGCGCGACGAGTTGCGGCACGGGAAAGGTCCGCGCCGTCCGCGCCGCCTCGCCCCGCGCCGCCGTGTCCACGAACGCCACGGCCGAGTTCGTCGTGCCCAGGTCGATGCCGACGACGAAGCGGGCGGGTGCCGGTTCCATGGCGGGTTCTTCAGCTATCGACGATGGCATCCCAGACGCGTATCGCCCGGCGTTTGACGCGGTGCAGCCGGGTCCGGAACTTCTGGCCGGAAACCGTCTTCGAGCGGACCTGCGCGTGCCACTCGTCGCGCTCGACGAGCGTCAGATAATGGTAGAACAATGCGTTGATCGGCCGCTCGACCTGCATCGGCACGCCCGCCCAGTGAATGAGATAGGGCCGCCGCGCCGCGTCCTGCCAGTAGGACTCGTAGTTCGCATCGAGATAGTCGCCGGCCCAGGTGGATTCCATCGACCCGGGCGGCAGCGTGACGTTGCGGATCGGCACGCCCGAGACCAGGCGCATCAGGTTGATGCCGGGCTGATCGGTCTGCCAACCGAAGAAGGTGCCGGCGTTCTCGGGGGCTTCGGCCGCACGCCGCAACGTCCCGAAGTCCGCGAACAACGGCCGGTCGCAGGCAAATTGCCCGGAGTTGAACACGGTCTGCTGCCAGACGGTCGAGGCGCGGCGGAACCGCCCCTCGGACTCCGGGGACATCGTGTGGCCGGGGTTGTGCCAATGGCCGCAGGAGGTGACAAAACCCTCCAGGCCGGCGACAGCGTCCACCGGGTTGCGTAGAAAGACGATGTCGGTGTCGGCGAACTGGTAGTTGCCTTCCAACAGGCAAGCGCACCGCCGCATCAGGGGTGTCGCGCCGCCCGCGTGGAGCCACGCGTTTATCTCCGGGTGGTCCCACCACTGGCAGCCTGCGGGCAGCTCGAACCGGTCTTCCCGCCGGTCGGAGTACGGCACCACCCACACCGGCAGATCGCAGCCGACGGCGCGCAGGGAACGCACCATCGCCAGCAGCCGCAGGCGCACGGGCGCGCTCGCCAGGGTGATGATCTTTTCGAGTTTCATGGAGCCGCCGTCCTTTCGGCCTCAGAACGGCCAGCGTAGCGCGGAGCCGAACCGGCGTCCAGAGGTGTAGAGAACTCCCGATCCTTGCCAAATACCGTCCGACCTCCGACGCGCACCCGCCGTTTTCCGAATAGGTAGTTAGCGAGGCGCGGTCAGAGGCAGCGTGCGCTGCTCGGCCCGCCACAATTTCTCGAACTGCGCCCGGACCTCGGCCTTACCGTGTTCGCGCAAGTGGCGCGCTTCCACGATGTGCTCGTAGAGGCTGGCAAAACGCCGCAGCGCCGCCTCGTCGTCGTCCACGGCCTCGTCGGCCTGCGCGCTGGCGTTGCCGGCCGCCAGGAGCGCGCGGCGTGGCGCGTCGTCTTTGACCAACGCCTCCACCGCGCCGAGGAACGCCTCGTGGTAATCGCCGGATTCCTTGTCCGCCCACCGCAACACCGGCCACCGCTCAAAGAACGGGCCGAGCCTCTGTTGCCGCAGGGCGTTCAATTGCTCTTTCGCGTCGTTCTCCGCCTTCAGCAGCGCCGGGCGCGCCGCGGGGTCGCCGTAGGTGAGCCGGTCAAAAACCGTGACCGCCCGGAATTCGCCTTCCAGTCCGAGTTGCCCGGAAAGCGCGTCGAGCACCGCGCGCTGGGCCGGGGTGCCCGCCCGCCACGCTTCCTGGTAGGGCGTGCCGTAGACCGTGGCCTCCGGTAGGGAAGCGCGGGACTGCAAAAAAACGTCGGAGGTGCAAACCGGCGTGTCGGCGGAACGGTCATGGATCAGCGCGTAGCAAAACGCCTCGTGCAGGCTGACGGTGCCGTCCCCGTCGTAATCCGCCCCGTCGACCTTGTCGCCGAAACGGTCGCGACCGCACAGGGCACCGAAGAAGTACGACGAAAAATCCTGGTAGTCGGCCCGCCCCGTGGCGTAGGAGCAGCCTGCCGCTTCCCGGTCCTTCTGCGCCGAGAAGAAGCCGACGACCTCTTCTTCGACCAACCCTGCTTTGGGATCACCGCCTCGAAAAAGCGCGTCCGCAAACGCGCCGCTGAAACACTGCGCCATGACCAGCACCACCGGCACTTGGCGCGGCAGGCGGGAAATTTCCGCGGCCAGGTCGCGGACCTTCAACTCGTCGCCGTTCCACAGGTCGTAGTGAGTGTCCGCCTCGTTCTGCTCGTCCTGGGTGCCGTGCCCCGCGAAGTAGAGCAGGAGCGGCGCGGAGTGCTTGGCCGCCTGCGCGGAAAGCGTGGCCAAGGCGCGGTGCAAATCGTGCAGGCGCGCCGGACCATCCGGCGGCGCAGGCAGGTCTGGAACCCGTGTGAGCACCGGCTCCCCGGCGTCGTGGTCAGCCAGCAGGATGGCCAGGGCGCGCCGGGCGTCGGCGGAAGCCCGGGGGTCGGCGTAGGACACCGTGGCCTGGTCCGTCTTGCCATCGGCAAAGAGCAGCGTGCGCCGGGCGGCAGGCGCGAGCAGTCCGGCGACAAAACGGGTGTGCCCCTCGATCTGCGCGGCGTTGCTCGGCACGTCCGGGCCGCCGCCCACCAGCAGCGCGTAGAGCGGGGCGGGGGCAGGGTCAGTTGCCCGGAGGTCCCCGCCGCCGAGCAGCCAGCAGGTAAACGCCAGCCAAATGGCGGCAAAAAGCGGGCGTCGGGCGGGGACAGACACCGCGCAAGATAACCTGGAGTCGCCCCGGTGAGCAAACCGCCTATCGCCGGGGAGGAGTCAGCCCCTTCTTATCGCGACAAATAGTTACCCCGTACACTGCTCCGCGTTCGATCTTCGATTCTTCGAGGGACGCTGCCTGATCCGCGCCGCGCCACCAGCCATCCCGCCAACCCCATGAGCCATCCCACCAAACCCCGCGTCATCGTCATCACCGGAGCCGCCGCCGGCGTCGGCCGCGCTGCCGCCCAGATGTTCGCCAAAACCGAAGGCGCGCGCATCGGCCTCGTCGCCCGCGGTCTGGAAGCCCTCGAAGGTGCCAGGCGCGAGGTTGAAGCCGCGGGCGGCAAGGCAATCGTCTGCCAATGCGACGTGGCGGACGCCGAGGCGGTCGAGGCTGCCGCCGAACGGGTCGAGCGCGACCTGGGACCCATCGACGTGTGGGTCAACGTGGCGATGACCAGCGTGTTCGCCTTCATCAAGGACACCACGGCGGCGGAGTTCAAGCGCGTGACGGAAGTGTGTTACCTCGGCTACGTCAACGGCACGCTGGCGGCGCTGAAGAGGATGCTGCCGCGCGACCGCGGGCACATCGTCCAAGTCGGCAGCGCGTTGGCGTACCGCGGCATCCCGCTCCAGGCGGCGTACTGCGGGAGCAAGCACGCGATCCAGGGCTTCATGGACAGCCTCCAGGCCGAGTTGATCCACGACAAGAGCAAGGTCATCGCGTGCATGGTGCAAATGCCCGCGCTCAACACGCCGCAGTTCGATTGGTGCCTGAGCAAGATGCCCAACCGGTCGCAGCCGGTCCCGCCGATCTACCAGCCGGAAGTCGCCGCCGAGGCCATCGTGTTCGCGTCGAAGAACACCCGGCGGGAAATCTACGTCGGGTTGCCGACGGTCATCGCCATCGTGGGCAACAAATTGTTTCCACGTCTGGGCGACTGGTATCTGGGCAAAACCGGCGTCAAGGGTCAGCAGACAGACGAGAAAGCCGATCCCGCCGCGCCGAACAATCTCTACGCGCCGGTCGGCGGCGACCCCGGCGCGCACGGCCGTTTCGACGACCGCGCCTTCAAGCGCAGCGCGCAGCTCTGGACGGACCTGCACCGCCATTGGATCGTCGGCGGACTGCTGGCGGCCGTCCTCGGCGTGGCGGGCGGTTTCCTCGCTGCAAACCGGACCAAGTCACGGTGAAAGGCGTCGGCCGCGAGTTCGCAAACGCCGTGCAGGGACGTGGAAAACTTTTGCCAGGCTCGTTCTCCGCACCGTGGAACCGGCGCGGGTGCAATCCTTTCCAAAAGGCATTACCTTGGGCCACGTCCGACCCGAAGCGCCCGAGCCGGGTGCCCCGTGTTTTCATTGACCCAATGACCGAAGAACCGCCTCCTGCCTCCGTTCCATCCACCGCCTCCAGCGAAACCCTGCCGGTGCGCCAGCGCGCCACCGCCGCCCAGACGCGGCTCAGCGCCGCCGAGTGGGGGCTGCTCTCCGTACTGACGCTGATCCAGTTCACCGTCACCGTCGACTTCATCGTCATCGCGCCGCTCGGCCCGCAGTTGATGCGTGTCTTCAGCATTAACACCGAACAGTTCGGCTACACCGTGGCCGCGTACGCGTTCGGCGCGGGGTTGTCCAGCTTCTCGGCCGCGTTCTTCCTGGATCGCTTTGACCGCAAACGGGTACTGCTCGTGCTCTTTGCCGGGTTCACGGCCGGGACGTTCGCTTGTGCGTTGGCTCCGGGCTACCCCGCGATGCTGGCGGCGCGGTTTGTCACCGGCATTTTCGGCGGGGTGTGCGGCGGCGTGGTGCTGGCCATCGTGGGCGACGCGATCCCGGAGGTGCGCCGCGCCACGGCGATGGGCACGGTGATGAGCGCCTTCGCCCTGGCGAGCGCGCTGGGCGTGCCCGCCGGGCTGTGGATGGCTGAACGCGGCTGGCACTGGCCCTTCCTGATCCTCGGCACCCTCAGCGCGGTGATCCTTCCTTTCGCCGCGTGGCTGCTGCCGCGCTCGGACCGCCACCTGCGCGACGCCGCGAGCACGGAGTCGGCCGGAGCGCGGATGTGGTCGGTCCTGGCCAACGGCCGGCACCTGCGCGCCTTCGGCCTGATGGCCGCACTGACGACGGCCGGGTTCATGGTCGTGCCCTTCATCAGCACGTTCATGGTGCGCAACGTGGGCCTCACCGAATCCCAACTCAAGTACAACTTTCTGAGCGGCGGGGTCTTCACGCTCTTTTCCATGAATTTGATCGGCCGCCTCTCGGACATGTACGGGCGCATGCGGGTCTTTGTGATCATGGCGATCCTCTCGGGGGGAGCGGTGCTGGGGCTGACCCACCTGGGTCCCGCGCCGCTGCTGGCGGCGGTGGCGATGACCACCGTGTTCATGGTGACGATGACCGGGCGGTTCGTGCCGGCCATCGCGATGATCACCGGCAGCGCGGAAGCGCGGCACCGGGGCGGCTTCATGAGCCTGAATTCCTGCGTGCAGCAGACGTTCTCGGGTCTCGGCGCGAGCCTGGGCGGCTGGCTGATCATCGACCAGGCCAACCAGCCGTTGCGCAACTACGGACTGATCGGCTGGATCGCCGCCGGCCTGGCCGTCGCCTGCATCGGGCTGGCGGCCCGCCTGCGTCGCCCGGTCGCCGCCGCGTCCGCGCCGCACGACGTGGCGGCGATGGAGCACATGGGATGAGCGGCCGTGCCGCGCGCTGATCATGGCGCTCTGCTCGACCTGCGCTAGGACCTGCGCCGGACGTACTGGACATCAACGGGGTCGCGGATATTGATCCTGTTGCGGATTATATCAGCAGCGCCGTGTAGGCCGGCAACGTGATCGATGGCGACGCCTTGCGCGAGATCAGCGAGAAGTCATGGCCACCCTCACGGAGATGGCCGGCAAGGGCTTCCTGGACAAAAACCGCATCCTGATGCTACGTACCGACAGCAACTACTGCATGCCGCCGACCGGCCAGGACACCCAAACATTGATCGCATTGTAGCTGATACCTAACTTGGCTGCGATGGAGGACCCAAATCCACGCACCAATCGAAGACGCCATCGACCCAAATGCCCGACTCTTTGGGTGGCATCGTAGTTGACGGCAAGGAACGGGGAGAGAAACAACCTTGCCGTGGGACGCGAAACTCCGCAGTGCCTGACAGGCTCAAGGTCAGCGACGGCGGGAAAAACGACGTGTCGTGAAACGCTGCGCGTCGCCCCGCCGTTCACTGGAGCGCGTAGTCAGGCTCCGGGCGTTTGACTCCAGCGACCACTTGGGAAGCTTGCAGTGCACACAACGCCTAGTAATACTTCGTCAAGTGTTGTAAGTACTTCAACGGCAGGTATATGTTATGGAGCGAGTGAGAGATTGTAATGATGGATGAAGAGGCGCAGGGCGACTTCGTGCATCCGC
>CAXTOX010000126.1:0-8529 GCA_964245885.1 uncultured Chthoniobacterales bacterium
TAGCGCTGGGTGGGAAGTTTCCAACGGCCAAGTCCCCCGGGGACGATCGGACCACAGCCACGGGAAAGGGGCTGCACGCCCTCTGTCGTCCCTGGCCGGGACTCGGCGGCTCGCAGCACCCGGTCCCAGTGCTGAAGCACTGGGCTACTTTCCAAGAGCAGCCAGGGCAAGGGTTGATCAACACGAACGAATCGCTCACCACACCACGCGCGGCAGGGGCATCCGCCGTTGCTTGGATCAAAAACCCGCGCAGAAAACGCCGTCTGGAACTCCGGTGCGGGGTTTGTCTTTGCGGACCGAATGCCAGACGGCGCGGCGGCTACGGCGTTTTGTCGCTCGTGTCGGACTTCTTGTGCGGCGGCGTGCCGAAGTACGTCACGACCTGGTGGTACTCGACCACGCAGTTGTTCACGTAGTCCGTGGTGCCGTTTTCGTACAGCACTATGAACAGGAAGGTGAACACCACCGTCAGCAGGACCCAGAAGATTTTCGAGAGCATACGGGAAGCGGGAGCATTGTAAACGTGCCCGCTCCCGTTGCAACAAGCAACTCGCGCGCCAGCGGCCTCACGCTTTCAACTGGAGCAGATCGACCCAGCCACGTTTTGCCCGGCTTTCCAGGCCCCTTCCGCCCACTGCGCGCCCCTGGCATCTTCGAGCAGGCTGTCCTTCCCTGGCTCGTCCTCGTTTGGATTATTCCGGATCAAAAGACTCCGCAGAAGAAAAGCAACCAAGCTGTCGCCCTCTTGAGCGACACCAAGCAGGAAACGTAGGATCGTGATTCGGTGCTTTTGCGTTTTGCATTTTGCCTTTTGCATTCTTAGTTCTGGCCGTCCCATGACCGTTCCCCTCCTCGATCTCAAACGCCAGTACGCCCCGCTCCGCGAGGAGATGGAAACGGTCATGCGCGAGGTCGCCGAGAGCCAGCAATTTATCCTCGGTCCGGCCGTCGAAAACTTCGAGGAAGCCGTCCGTGCGTTCACCGGCGCGGGCTGCGCGGTGGGGATGAGTTCGGGCACAGACGCCCAACTCGCCGCGCTCATGACCCTGGGCATCGGCCCCGGCGACGCCGTCCTCACGACGCCGTACACGTTTTTCGCCACGGCGGGCTGCCTGTCGCGGGTCGGCGTGCGGCCGGTGTTCGTGGACATCGACCCGGCGACGTTCAACCTTTCGCCCACTGCCTTGACCCACTACCTGGAAAACGTTGCCCGCCGCGACGGTTCCGGGACCCTGCGCGCCCCTACCGGCGAACGACTGCGCGCCATCATCCCGGTGCATCTCTTCGGGCTTTGCGCGGACATGCTGCCGATCATCAGCCTGAGCCTCGCCCACGACCTGCCCGTGCTGGAGGATGCCTCGCAGGCCATCGGCGCCGAGTACCCACAGACAGACGACCAGTATGACGAGACGTTGGTGCACCGCGCCGGTGCGGTGGGTGATCTGGGCTGGTTCAGTTTCTTCCCGTCGAAGAACCTCGGCGGCTTCGGCGACGGCGGCATGACGACCGCGGACGATCCCGGCTTGGCCCCCCGCCTGCGCGCGATGCGCATGCACGGCATGGAAAAGCAGTATTACCACGATTTCGTCGGCGGCAACTTCCGCCTCGATGCCCTCCAGGCCGCGATCCTGTCCGTCAAGCTGCCGCACCTCCCGGCCTGGGCCGCCGTGCGGCGGGAACGCGCCAACTTCTACCGCGAGGCGTTCACCCGCGCAGGCTTGTTGGAGAAAGTGACCCTCCCCGCCGAACCCTACGCCGGCCGCGTGGAGAACCACCACGTCTATCACCAATACGTCATCCGGGTGCCGGCCGCCGACCGGGACCGCTTGCGCGCGCACCTCACGGCGCGAAGCATCGGCTGCGCGATCTACTATCCGCTCGCGCTCCACGAGCAGGAGTGTTTCCGCCCGCTCGGCTACGAACGGGGCGACTTCCCGTGCGCCGAAACCGCCGCCGCCGAATCGCTCGCGCTGCCCGTTTTCCCCGAACTGACCGACGACGAACAAAACGCCGTGGTTGCAGCCATCGCGGATTTCTATACATAACGTGGGTCAACCGCCCACTCTTGACCCGATGAACGAACCCTACGCTCCCGCCCCCGGCTACTACAATCAACCAGGCTACCCTCCGCCGCCCCGCCAGGGGATGGGCTGCTTCGCCAAGGGCTGCATCACGCTGGTGGTCGTCCTGATGCTCCTGGGCCTGGTGGTCGGCGGCGTGGGTTTCTACCTGTTCCGCAACGTGACCACGTTCGTCTCGCCGACGCCCGTGTCGGTCCGCACCTACCCGGCGACGCCGGCGCAGTACCAGGAGGTGGTCGCGCGCTACACGGCGTTCATCCAGGCGCTCAACGAAGGAAAAGCTGGGACTTTCTCGCTCTCCTCCGACGACCTGAACATCCTCATCGCCCGCGATCCCGAGTTCAAGGACCTGCGCGGCAAGGTGTACATGACCATCGAGAAGGATGAGATCGTCGCCGAGTCGTCCTTCCCGATCCAGGACAACAGCGGCGCGCCGCCCAAGGCGTACTTCAACGGCCGGATGCGCTTCGCCACGTCGTATTCCGGCGGGAATCTGACGTTGTTCGTCCGCCGGATCGAGTCGATGAAGGGAGATTCGATGTCCGACGGGATGCTCTCGCTCCTCAACAAGGCGGACTTCGGCAAGATTTTCAACCAATCCATGCACGACGCCCGGCGTCGGGGCGAGCCGTGGGCCGAGGCCATGTCCAGGGTGCAGAAGATGGTCATCGAGAACGACCACATCGTCGCCACCGCCGTGGACGGCGCTCCCGCCACCAACCCGATCCCGCTGCCGGGACAATCGCCCGAGCCGAAGGCCAGCCCGGACGACAGCCCGAGCGACACGGAGTAGAACGCTTTGTTTCCGGGCGGGAGTCGGTTGCTAATCCGGCGGTGGAAGAGTAGGTTAACAACCGGCGGGATTTGCTCCGCCGTCCATGTTTGACGTTCGAGAAAAACCGAAGTCCGTCACCCGCGCGCTGCTCGTCGGCGCCTGGTGGAAGCCGCAGACCGTTGAGGAAGCCCGCAGCTTGCTCGACGAGTTGGCCGAACTGGTCGACACGCTCGGCCTGACCGTGGCCGACCGCATGCTGGCCCGGATCGACCGGCCGCAGGCGTCGTATCTCATCGGTTCGGGCAAGGCGGAAGAACTTGTCACCCAGGCCAAGGCGCTAGAGTGCGATGTCATCATCTTCGACAACGAACTGACCCCCGGCCAGCAGCGCAAGTTCGAGGAACTTAGCGGCCTCGCCGTCATCGACCGCGAGGAGGTCATCCTCGACATTTTCAACGGCCGCGCCCGCACGAGCGAGGCGCGTCTCCAGGTGGAACTCGCCCGCATGGAGTATTCGCTGCCGCGGCTGGCTCGGTTGTGGGGACACCTCAGCCGCCAGCAGGGTGGCGGTCTCGGCGGCAAGGGCGAGGGCGAAAGCCAGCTCGAAATCGACCGCCGTCTCGTGCGCCGGCGCATCGACGTGGTCAAGGCGGAGTTGGTCGAGGTCCGCAGCCGCCGCGCCACCCAGCGCAAGCAGCGCGAGCGCACCCCGGTGCCGCACGCCGCCATCGTTGGTTATACCAACGCGGGCAAGTCGTCGTTGCTCAAGAAACTCACCGGCGCGGACGTGCTCGTGGAGGACAAGTTATTTGCCACGCTTGACCCGACCACCCGGCGCATCGACCTGCCCGGTGGACAGCCCTTGCTGCTGACGGATACCGTCGGCTTCGTGCGCAAGCTGCCGCACCGATTGATCGAGGCGTTCAAGGCCACCTTGGAAGAGGCGTTGCTTTCCGATTTTCTGGTGCACCTGCTCGACGCCACCCAGCCGGAGATTTTTGCCTTTCACCGCACGACGATGGACGTGCTGGCGGAACTCGGCGCGCAGGACAAGCGCATCCTGACGGTTTTCAACAAGATCGACCTGCTCGCCGACGAAGCGACGGTCAACGGACTCCGGCGGCATTTTCCGGACGCGCTGTTCATCTCGACGCGCACCGGCGCGGGGCTGGCCGAACTCCTCGGCCGCATGGCCGACCAACTCGCCAGCCGCATCGAGCACGTCGAACTCCTCCTTCCGCTGGAGCGTGGGGACCTGCTCAACACGCTTCACCGGCAAGGACAGGTGCTCTCGACCGAGTATCTGGATACCGGCACCCACGTGCACGCCACCGTGCCGCTCAAGCTGGTGGCCAGCCTCACGCCCTACCGTCTGTCAGGCAGCGTCGCCGCCGATGCATCGGTCCCAGCGCCGAAGCTCAGCCCGGTTTAGTGTGGTGAACGATTGGTTCGCGGCATCCTTCTGCTGATAGTAGCCCAGCGTTGAAACGCTTGGTGTGAAATGGCTGCGGCCCTCTCCAGCCCCGAAGGGGCGTGAGGCGGTAGCCCGAGGCGACGCCCCGGGTCTATATCATCAAGCACGAGCCCTGCAAGGGCGACCCTCCTGCGAGCGGCGGTGCCTATCTCGCCCTTGCAGGGCTGAGGGCTTTTTGATTTTCCCACCCGGGGCGCTGCCCCGGGCTATCGCATCACGTCCCTTCGGGGCTGCGGAACACGGAATTTCACACCAAGCGTTTTAGCGCTGGGTGGTCAGTTCCAAACGGCCAGGTCCCCCGGGGACGATCGAACCACGGCCACGGGAAGTGTGCCGCACGCCCGCTGTCGTCCCTGGACGGGACTCGGCGGCTCGCAGCACCCGGTCCCAGTGCGAAAGCACCGGGCTACTTGCCAAGAGCAGCCAGGGCAAGGGTTGATCAAATGAACGAATCGCTCACCAGTCCTTCCGACGTTCCCTTCCCAGAAAAATCAGGGGCTGCCTCGGAGAGGCACCCCTACCATGATTTGGACGAACGGCCGCCGCGGCCTGCTCGGACGCTTTCTAAAATCCCCGCTTTTTGGCTGGACGGTTGACCCTTGCAGGTGATAAATCCGCTCGCAGGAAATCCACCTGCTATGAAAGCTTTCTTGGTCATGTTGGTGTTGATGGCCGCCGGGGCCGGGGCGTATTATTTTTACTTCCAGGATCATCCGATTCCCTTGGTGCAAGGTCCGGAATTGGCTCCGGGCGCGGCCCCGACCGCGAAGAAGGATTTCAAAGAATTGAACGCGCGATTGCAAAGCGCCATGGATCATGTTCCGGCCAACCTGCACGACACCCGCCAGTTCCCGAACTACGCGCTGGACACCAAGTCGCGCCTCACGCCCTACCTCCAGCTTCACGAGGAGTACATGACGATCAACCAGGTCTGCGACCTGATCATCAACGCCGACCAGACCTTTCTGGATCACCAGCAAAAATGCGGTCTTGCCCCGGTGGGCCCGGGAGCGAGCGCGCAGGAGCGGGCCAGGGCGGCCAGCGCCGGCGGTTCCGCCGCGTACCAGCAACAGCAAACGCTCTGGGACAGCCAGCGCCGGCAATCGGACAGCAAGGTTCGGCAACTGCTGGCCACGCTGGATAACAAACGGCTCTGAGAAACGGACGGGAAGGTTTCCGGGCAGCCGACGCAAATTGCCGCCTTTCGGCTGACGGTAAAGGGAAACACCCGAAGCGTTGGCCCCGGAATTGCTAAATAATGCTTTTATGCAGTTCCCGCCGCCAAACTCCCCCGCTGCCTTCCCGTTCGGGACGGCGCGCGGCGGCGCGGCCAGCCCGGAACGGCCACCAGCCCTGCAAACCCTCGTCGGTCTCGCTGCCCGGGCCTTGCAAGCACCGGCGGCCGTCCTGGTCCTGACGGGAGAGGACGGCAGCCAGCCGTCGTTCCGCTGCGCGTACGGCCTCGATCCGGCGGCGGTGGACGGCGGCGCGCTTTTCTACCAGGCAGCTTCGCGGGAACCCGTCGGCCTCCTCGTGCCGGACGCTCTCCGGGACCCTCGCGTGGCGGCCAGCCCGCTGGTGCGTGACCTCCCGTGTTTCCGGGCGTGCGCGGCGGTGGCCATGCGTTGCGCGAACGACCGTTCGTGTCCGGGCGTGCTCTGCGTGTTCGATGTCCAGCCACGGTCCTTTGCCGCAGGCGACTTCCGGACGCTCGCGGAGGTGGCCGACCTGGCCTTGCACGAACTGGAGCGCCGCCACGCCGTCCTGAGCCAGGAAACCGACCTGGAAGCGCGCGTCCGCGAGCGCACCGCCGAACTGGCCGACGCCGAGAGCCTCCAGCGCACCCGCGAGCAGACCGCCGTCGCCGAACTGGGCCGCTACGCGCTCGACGAGCGCAGCCTCCAGGACATTCTCGACAAGACGGCGGAACTCGTCGCCCGCGCGCTCCGGGTGCCGTTTTGCACCGTGACCGAGTTGCTCCAGGGAGGCGCGAAGCGGTGGGTCCGCGCCGGGGTGGGCTGGCGCGCGGGCGTCGTGCCGGACGCGGAGATGGACCAGTGGCACACAAAATTGCCCGAGGCCGGTAGGCCGGCAACGATCGAGAAGCCGCTCATCCTCGCGGACCTGGAGACCGCGCTCGGCCGCCCTTCCCTGCTCCCGGCCGCCAAAGGTCTGGGGAGACCGCGCAGCAGCATCAGCGTGATAATCCACTGCGACGGCCAGCGTTTCGGCACGCTGTGCGCCCTCTCGCCGGAACCAGGTCGTTTCGGCGAACCGGACGCGTTGTTTTTGCAAACGGTGGCCGACCTGCTCTCCGCCATCATCGAGAGCGAACGCCACAAGGCCGCCTCGCGCGAGGTGCAAACCCGCTACGAACGCATCGCCGCCAATTCCCCCGGCATGGTCTACCAGGCGATCCGCCATGCCGACGGCACGGCGACCCTGCCCTTCGTCAGCGAGGGCTGCCAGCAGCTCTACGGCCTGGAACCCGCGCAGCTCCGCGCCCGACCGGAGTTGCTGAACGAGATGATCCACCCGGACGACTACCCCCGCGTCCACGCCTTGATCAACGCCTCCACGGCCTCGCTCACCCCGCTCCAGTGGGAGGGACGGTTGGTGCAGCCTTCGGGCGAGGTTCGCTGGATCACGGTGCGCTCCCGCCCAGAACGCCTGCCCAACGGCGACCTCTTCCGCGACGGCCTGATCCTCGACGTGACCGAACTCAAGCGCGCCCAGGAGGAGATGCGCGCCGCCAAGGAGGAGGCGGAGAAGGCCAACCGCGCCAAGAGCGAGTTCCTCTCGCGCATCAGCCACGAGCTGCGCACCCCGCTCAACGCGATCCTCGGGTTCGGCCAGCTCCTCGACCTGGAGCCGCTCGCTCCCCGGCAGCGCAGCAGCGTCGACCAGATCCTCAAGGGCGGCCGGCACCTGCTCGACCTCATCAACGAAGTGCTCGACATCACCCGCCTCGAGTCCGGCGGCATGGAACTCTCGCTGGAAGCGGTGGACGTGGCGACCGTGCTGACCGAGGCGCTGAACCTCGTCCGGCCGCTGGCCGACCAGCACCGCGTGCGCTTCGTCCCGCCGGCGGTCGAGGGCTGCCCGGCCGTGCTGGCCGACCGTGGGCGGCTGCACCAGACCCTGCTCAACCTGTTGTCCAACGCCGCCAAGTACAACCGGGAGGACGGCGAGATGCACGTCACCTGCGCGGGGATCGGCGAGGGCACGGTGCGGCTGTCGATCCGCGACACGGGCCTGGGACTGACCCCCGAGGAACTCGGGCAGCTTTTCACTCCCTTCCAGCGTTTCGGCGCCCCCCAGCGGGGCATCACGGGCACGGGGCTCGGCCTGACGATTTCCCGGAGCCTGGTCGAGGCCATGGGCGGAACGATCGGCGTGGAGTCCGTCCCGGGATCGGGCAGCACGTTCCACGTCGACCTGCCGGCCGCGCCCGCCGCGACGCAGGTCCCAGCCGCGTCGGCTCCGAAAAACCCGCCGCCGGCCCCGCTTCCTCCGGCCGTACGGACGCTCCTGCTCATCGATGACCAGATCACCAACGTCTCCCTGGTCAAGCGCGTGCTCGAAACCCATCCCAACTTGAGGCTGTTCAATGCCTTGGACGGCCGCAGCGGTCTCGCGCTGGCCCGTAAGCAGGTGCCGGACCTGATCCTGCTCGACCTGCATCTGCCCGACATCGGCGGCGATGAGGTCATGCGCCGGTTACGCTTGGAAGCGCGCACCTGCGACGTGCCCGTCATCGTCCTCAGCGCCGACGCCACCCCGGCGCAGATCACCCGGCTCAAGCAACTCGGCGTGCGCGAGTATCTCACCAAACCGTTCCGCATCCGCGAATTGCTCGCCGCCATCGACACCGCCCTGGATGCGCGGTGCGCGGCGTGCGGTGCGGGATAGAAGATACAAAAAGCACCGTCATCCGACACAACGCGCACCCTGCCACCCGACTCCCGCCACCCGACTCCCGCCACCCACTTCCCGCCACCCACCTCCCGCCTCCTTTTCTTATGTCCGAACCTACCATCCTCATCGTCGACGACGAGCCGGCCAACGTGTTCCTGCTCGAATCCGTCATCAAGCGTTTCAGCCGTTACAAGACGCACGGGACGACCGATCCGCGCCAGGCGCTGGCCCTGGTGCAGGAGCTTTGCCCCGACCTGATCCTGCTCGATCTGAGCATGCCG
>CAXTOX010000126.1:8539-11800 GCA_964245885.1 uncultured Chthoniobacterales bacterium
ACCATCATGGAGCGCCTGCGCGCCACCCAGCCGCCGGGCACCTATCTGCCCATCCTCGTGCTCACGGCCGACGTCACTTCGCACACCCGCCGCCGCGCGCTCGCCAGCGGCGCGAACGACTTCCTGACCAAGCCGTTCGAGAACGAGGAGGTCATGCTGCGCTGCAAAAACCTGCTCGAAACCCGCGCCCTGCACCTCGCTCTCCAGAGCCAGAACGCCGTGCTGGAGGACACCGTCCGGCAACGCACCCGCGATCTCGAAACCACCCTCGAAGAACTCCGCACCGCCCAGAAGCAGCAGGTCCAGCAGGAACGCCTGCGCGCGCTCGGCAAGATGAGCGGCGGCATCGCGCACGACCTCAACAACCATCTCACCGTCCTCGTCGGCTACACCGAACTCCTCCTGCTCAACGACGCGCAGATGCTCAGCAACCGGCCCATGGCGCGCCATTATCTCGGAACCGTGCGCTCCGCCGCGAACGACTCGGCGGCGGTCGTCACCCGGCTGCGGGAGTTCGGCCGGCGGCGCGAGGACACCGACGTGTTTTTGCCGCTGAACCTGCCCCGGCTCGTCGAGGAAGCCGCCACCTTCACCCAGCCCAAGTGGCGGGCGCAGGCGCGGGCCACCGGCCGCACGGTCAACGTCCGCCTGGAACTCGCCCCCCTGCCCGACGTGGCCGGCAACTCGGAAGAGCTGCGCGAGGTGGTTGCCAGCCTCATCTTCAACGCCGTGGACGCCATGCCGCTGGGCGGCGACATCACCCTGCGCACCCGGCACGCGGGCGACGGCGTGGTGGCGTTCGAGGTCACCGACACCGGGATCGGTATGACCGAGGAGATCCAGCGGCGTTGTGTGGAGCCGTTTTTCACCACCAAGGACGCAACCGGCGCGGGCATGGGGTTGGCGGTGGTCTACGGCGTCGTCAAACGCCACGAGGGTCACCTCGACATCCTCACCCGGCCGGGCTACGGCACGACCGTCTCGATCCGTCTGCCGGTGGCCCAGACCGCGGCGGGTCAGCCCCCGCCCGCCCCGGGCGCGAAGCCGGACCGGCCGTTGCGGGTGCTGCTGGTCGAGGACGACCTGCGGGTGCGCGAGGTGGTGAGCGAATACCTGCGGCGCGACCAGCACGAAGTTTCCACGGCGGAGGACGGCGACGAGGGGTTGGAAAAATTTGTCGCCGGCCAGTTCGACCTCGTGGTGACTGATCTGGCGTTGAAGGAAATGAACGGCGAACAACTGGCGGCGGCGATCAAACAACGCACGGCGGGTTGTCCGGTGATCCTGCTGACCGGGTTTGCCGACACCCTGCTCGACCGGGGGGACAAGCCGTCGGATTTCGACGCGATTCTGCGCAAACCTCTCCTGCCGGGTGATTTGTGGCGCGTGATAGCGCAGGTCATGGCCAAAAGCGACGCGCAGAAAGTTGAAGGCGCGGCCCCGGCAGCCCCCTCGCCCACGGACGAGCCGGTGCTCGCGGCCGACGACCGCGCGTAAATTTCGCCAGAATTTTTTGAACAACGCGTCCGCAGCCCGGTCGAAGGAAGCAGGTTAAGGTGATTCCGGGCCGCGTGCGTGATTGCTTGATGATTCCAAGCGCGCACGCGGCCCGGTCGCTTTTTAAGCTGCGGCCGACCTGATTTGCCCGCTGGCTCATCCTGCCGCAGATTGCCTGCATGGCTGCTGCTCACGACCCCATCGCCATCGCGCTGGCCGAGGACATCGGGCCGGGGGATGCAACGGTGGAGTTTTTCATCGATCCGGCACAGACCGCCTCCGTACGGATCTTCGCCAAGGAAAACGCCGTCGTCGCCGGAGCGGCCACGGCGGCGGAGACCTTCGCGCGGGTGGACCCTTCGCTGGCCGTCACCATCGAGCGCGCCGACGGCTCGCCGGTGGTTTTTGGCGAGACGGTGCTCACGATTCGGGGCCGCGCCGGGTCCATCCTCAGCGGCGAACGCGTGAGCCTGAACTTCCTCCAGCGGCTCTCGGGGGTGGCGACGGTAACCCGCCGCTACGTGGACGCCGTGGCTGGCACGCGGGCGCGGATTCTCGACACCCGCAAGACCACCCCCGGCCTGCGCGCGCTGGAAAAAGCTGCCGTCGTCGCCGGCGGCGGGCACAACCACCGCATGGGCCTCTACGACATGGTGATGGTCAAGGACAACCACCTCCTGGCCGATCCCGAACTCCAATCCTCCATCGACCGCGCCAGGGCGGCCCGGCCGGACCTGCGCATCGAACTCGAAGCTGACAACCTCGGCCAGGTGTACATCTTCCTCGACCTGCGCGGCGTGGACGTGATCCTGCTCGACAACATGACGCCCAACGACCTGCGCGCCGCCGTCAACCTCG
Source organism: uncultured Chthoniobacterales bacterium (assembly GCA_964245885.1). GTDB lineage: Bacteria > Verrucomicrobiota > Verrucomicrobiia > Chthoniobacterales > SZAS-18 > CAHJWO01. Next base: position 10,895 of record CAXTOX010000126.1, read on the forward strand.
GCCGCGCCCGGGGCAGCCGCGTGCAGTTCGAAGCCAGCGGCGGCGTGAACCTCGACACCGTGCGCGCCATCGCGGAAACGGGCGTGCAATGGATCAGCGTCGGCGCACTGACGCACTCGGCGCACGCCATCGACTTCTCGTTGGAATTTCTGCCCTGAGACCCGATGGCGACCGCGCGGGATGTGGATGTCCGCTTGCTGCGGATCTGGCGGGCGGCGAACGGACAAATCCTCCCGGCGGCTGTCCTCGCGCGGGCTGTCGGCAACCTGACGCCGGAAGAACTCGCCGCGCGCGTGGCCGGCTTGCGGGCGGCCGGTTACACGATTGAAGGGCCACTGCGGCCGGGCAACCGCTATTGCCTCGTCCTACCGCCCTCCCGCCTCATCGCGGACGATCTCCGCGCTGCCCGGCCGGAGGACGCCCTGGTCGGACGCGAAATCCTGGTCTTCGAGGAAACGGATTCCACCAACGATCTCGCCGCCCGTGCCGGCGAGGACGGCGTGCCCGAGGGACTGGCGATCTTCGCCGAGTCCCAACGCGCCGGACGCGGGCGGTTGGGCCGCAAATGGGTTTCACCGCCGGGGCGCAACCTGCTCTGCTCGGTTTTGCTGCGGCCAGCCGGGGTGCCCGTCGAACGCTGGCCGGAACTGACGTTCTGCGCGGCCCTGGCGGTGGCTGAAACCGCCGAGCGTTTCACCGGGTTGTCGGCGCGCATCAAGTGGCCAAACGACGTGCTCCTCGCCGGGCGCAAGGTCGCGGGCATCCTCCTGGAATGCCACCGCGGACAAGCTCCCGGCTTTGTCGTGGTGGGAATCGGGCTGAACGTGCTCCAGACCGAAGAGGATTTCTCACCGGAGCTGCGGGACCGGGCGGCCTCGCACCGCCTGGCCGCCGCGGTGCTGCGCC
>CAXTOX010000127.1:0-7667 GCA_964245885.1 uncultured Chthoniobacterales bacterium
CCCTATCGCGCCCAACCACCTGGCCGCGCGAGACGCACCACCTGCCCGGCCCGGCGAGGGGTGGCAGGCGGACATCTTCTACACCGGCTGGCATTGGCTCGACCCGGTGACGAGCCTGGCTATCAACGCCATCATCGTCTGGGGCACATGGGGGTTGTTGCGTGATGCGACCAACTTGGCTCTCGATGCGGTGCCTACGGGCATCGACACGGCCAAGGTGCGTTCATACCTCGAAGCCCTGCCCGGCGTCGTGGCCGTCCACGATCTGCACATCTGGGGGTTGAGCACCACCCAGACCGCTTTGACCGTTCATCTGGTCAAACCGGATGCCAAAGTCGATGACGGCCTGCTGGCGCGTGCCTGTGAGGATCTGCGTGAAAAGTTCGGCATCGCGCACGCGACCATTCAACTCGAACGTGGGGACGCCGCCCATCCGTGCCAGCTCGCGCCGGACCATGTCATTTAACCCGGCGCGGTTTCCAGCGGAGGCTCGTTCGGCAACGAACCCATGCCAGCGGCGGCTGGCCCGAACTGCTGGAGAGCTTTATTTGCCTCGCTGGATTTTTGCTGGCGGCGTCTCCTTCGCGTTCGCGGCAGGATTGTTCTGCTGGCACTCCTGGATGGAAGTTTGGTGGTGTGCGGCCCGCACGGTTGAGCCAACCGGAGGCAGGATTGGCAGTTAATCGGCGTAAGAGGATCGGGCCGGAATCCCCCGGTAGACAATCGGGATAGTACGCGGCAAGTAGTTGACCTGTGTGAGACTGAGTGGACGGCTTTGGATGTCTAGCACGGTGAAATCGAGGTGGCTCTGAGCGGGTCCAGAATACGCATAGCCCGCTTTGCGCGTCACCGAACCGGACACGAGCAACCGACCCTTGATCCAACGACCTTCGGCGGAACGGACGACGACTCCATCAGGAGAGGAAGTTCCGATGGTTGGCAGCGGTTGTACGCCAATCGCTGACCCGGCGAAAAGAGTGGCGAATCCCAAGGTGGAGAAGGCGATTAGAACGAGGATTTTGGTAGTCATGCGATGTCTGGTTCGGGGTGGATGGGTAGGAGGGAAGGTTTGGCGTCCGTAAATGTCAGGTGCAGGCAGGATTTTTTTGCCCTGACTCGAGCCTTAGCAGTTCGGAGGGTTGGGAGTGGTCGTCAAGAGCCATCGGGGTCGCCTCGTCGCTCCGGTGAAATAGCCGGTAGAGCGCAGGCAACACGAACAGGGTCAGCAGCGTGGAGGAAATGATCCCGCCGATGACCACGGTGGCGAGCGGCTTCTGGACTTCCGCCCCGCGTCCGTGCGCCAGCGCCATCGGCACGAAGCCCAGCGCCGCCACCAGGGCGGTCATGAACACCGGGCGCAGTCGGGTCATGGAACCGTCCTCAATGGCTCGGTCTACACTCTCGCCGCGCTCGCGCAGATGGGTAATGAAGCTGATCATCACCAGCCCGTTGAGCACCGCCACGCCAGAGAGCGCGATGAAGCCCACGCCTGCCGAGATGGAGAGCGAAATGTCGCGCAGAGCCAAGGCAGCAATGCCGCCGGTCAACGCCAGAGGCACGCCGCTGAACACCAGCAGCGCGTCTTTCACCGACCCCAGCGTCATAAAGAGCAACAGGAAGATGAGCAACAGCGACACAGGCACCACGATGGTGAGCGTGCGGGTGGCCGATTGCAGGTTCTCGAACTGTCCGCCGTAGGCGAGGTAGTAGCTGGTCGGCAGTTTGATGGAAGCCCGGATTTTCTGCTGCACCTCCTCGACGAAGCCGCCTAAATCGCGCCCACGCACGTTGGCGGTAACGACGATGCGCCGTTTGCCGTTCTCGCGGCTAATCTGGTTGGGTCCCGGCGCGAAGTTAAAACTGGCTACCGAGGAAAGCGGGACGAACGCGGGCATGGCCCGGCGCTCATTGCCGTGTGCTGCCACCTGGTGGATTCCGCCCTCGCTCGGCTTACCGCGGTCGGGAAGGGGGACCGGCAGACGTTTGATGGCTTCCAGGTCGGTGCGCTCGCCTTCGGGCAGGCGCACAACCAGGTCGAAACGCTGGTCGCCTTCGTACACGGTGCCCGCCGACTTGCCGCCGAGCGCGATTTGCACGATCTCCTGCACGTCGGCCACGTTGAGGCCGAATCGTGCCATCGCCGGGCGGTCGAGTTCGACCGTGAGCATGGGCAGTCCGCCGACCTGCTCCACCTTCACGTCCGTGGCCCCGGTGACTTTTTCGAGTAGTTGGCCGATTTCTTGACCTTGGCGCAGCAGCACGTCGAGGTCCTCGCCGAAAATCTTCACGCCAAGATCGCTGCGCACGCCGCTGATAAGTTCGTTGAAGCGCAGTTGGATCGGCTGACTGACTTCGTAGAGGTTGCCGGGCATCTGCTCGGCGGCATCCTGCACGTCCTTGGCGACATCGGCCTTGCTGCGCCCCGGGTTCGGCCATTCTTTTTGCGGCTTGAGCATCACGTAACCGTCGCCGATGGAAGGGGGCATGGGGTCGCTAGCCACCTCGGCGGTGCCCACGCGGGCGAACACCTGCTTGACCTCGGGCACTTCCTTGAGCCTCTTTTCCAACGCCGTCTGCATGGCAACGGACTGCTCCAAACCGGTGCCGGGCATCCGCAGGCTCTGCAAGGCTAGGTCGCCTTCGTCCAAACTCGGCACGAACTCCGTGCCCATGCGCGAGGCTGCCAGAAAGCTCAAAAGCACGAGCACGACTGCGGCCAGAGCTACCGGGAGCCGGTTAGCCACGCACAACCTGAGCAATGGCAGATAGACAGCCTTGGCTCCGCGCATCAGGAAGTTTTCCTTCTCGCTGATTCTCCCGGAAAGGAAGATCGCCACCGCCGCCGGCACGAAGGTCACGGAAAAGATCATCGCGCCTAGCAGTGCGAGGATGACGGTCAGCGCCATCGGGGTGAAAAGTTTTCCCTCCACGCCGCTCAAGGTCAGGATCGGCAGGTAGACGATCATGATGATGAACGAGCCGAAGAGGCTCGGACGCACGACTTCAACGGTCGCCTCGCGCACGACCGCAAAGCGTTCGCCCATCGGCAGCTTGCCGCCTTCCTTGCGGTGCTGTTCCTCGGCCAATCGGCGGATGCAGTTCTCCACGATAATGACTGCTCCGTCCACGATGATGCCGAAGTCCAGCGCACCCAGACTCATGAGGTTGCCGCTGATTTTGCCCTGCACCATGCCGGTGGCCGTAAAGAGCATGGAAAGCGGAATGATGAGGGCGGTGAGGATCGCCGCGCGGAAGTTGCCCAGCAACAAAAGCAGGATCACCACGACGAGGATCGCGCCTTCGGTGAGGTTGCGTTCCACGGTTTTGATCGTGGCATCCACCAGCGTGGTGCGGTCATAGACCGTCTTCGCTTCGATGCCCGGTGGCAGCGTGCGGTTGATTTCTTCCAGGCGTTTGGCAACGCGCTGAGACACGGTGCGCGAGTTCTCGCCGATGAGCATGAAAGTCGTGCCCAACACCGTTTCCTGGCCGTCCACCGTGGCCGCGCCCGTGCGCAGTTCCTTGCCCAGCGCCACCTCAGCCACGTCGCGCACGTAGATGGGTGCGCCGTCGAAGGAGCCGACGATGATCTCGCCGATGTCCTCCATCGTACGAACCTGGCCGGGCACGCGGATGAGGTACTGCTCGCCTTTGCGCTCAATGTAGCCAGCACCCACGTTCTGGTTGTTCTTAGCCAGCGCCTCCATGATGTCGCGCAGGCTTAGGTTGAGCGCCAAGAGCTTCTGCGGGTCCGGGGTGACGTGGTACTGCTTCTCGTAACCGCCGATGCTGTTGACCTCGTTGACGCCGGGCACCTGCCGGAGCTGGGGTTTGATGATCCAGTCCTGCACGGTGCGAAGATCCGTCGGCGAAGGCGGCTGGCCGTGGGCGTCCTTCGCTCCCGGCTTTCCCTCCACTGAGTACATGAAGATTTCGCCTAAGCCGGTGGACACCGGACCCATCTCGCTGCTGACACCGGGCGGCAGCAAATCTTTGACCGTGTTCAGCCGCTCGCCGATTTGCTGGCGGGCAAAGTAGATGTCCACTCCTTCCTTGAAAACGACCGTGACCTGGCTCAAGCCGTAGCGGGAAATGGAACGAGTATAGTCAAGGTTGGGCAAGCCCGCCATCGCCGTCTCGACGGGGTAGGTGATGCGCTGCTCGCTTTCGAGCGGCGAATAGCCGGGGGCCGCCGTGTTGATCTGCACCTGCACGTTGGTGATGTCCGGCACGGCGTCGATGGGCAGGCGATTGAGGTTGTAAACGCCGAGGGCGGCGATGCCGAGCACGGCCAGCAGCACGAGCCATCGCTGGCGGATGGAAAAATCAATGAGTTTGGAAAGCATGAAAAAGAGAAAGAGGTGAAGAGCACTTTGGGTGGCGCGTTCGGGTTGGAAGTCAGTTGGCGGGGTGCGGGCGAATGCGAATGAATTGGTCGATGGGTCGCACCACGATGATGCCGTCCCCTGGACGGACCGGGTGGGCGGCATGGTGGATGAGCGCCGCGATTTCGGACGCCCGGGCGTCATCTTCGCAATAGATTTCCACGACCGTTTTGCGGTGAAGAAACACATTTTCGGCGGTGGCCTGGTAAGCACCGCCTGCCCCGCGCTCGCGTCCCTGACCGTTGGCGTCGGTGACGGTCATGCCGGGAAAGTTCGGCAGCGCATGGAGGGCGCGTACCACCACACTGAGCATGTGCGGCTGGATAGTGGCTTTGATCTCTTTCATGGAGGTTTGGAAGGGAGGTCGGAAACCGGTAAGCGAGGTCAATCCTCGGCGGCACCTTCCTTGCCGATCTCCGCTTTGAGCAGGGAGGAATTGACCGCCACGTAGCGTTCCGCCGGTTGGAGGCCGGAGAGCACTTCCGCCCGGTCGCCGTCACGCTGGCCGATCTGGACCACGCGCGCCTCGAAACTGTCGCCTTCCTGAACGAACACGACTTCCTTGCCGTCCAGTCTTTGCACGGCGTCCTCGCGCACCGTGACGGGCGCTTGGACCTCGTCTACCGCGATTTCGCCGGTGACGAACAGCCCCGGCCGCAACGTCCCAGCCTGGTTGGACACGTAGGCTCGCGCCAACATGGTCTGGGTGGTTTGCGCTCCGAAAGGCGAGAGGTAGGCCACCGTGCTGCGGACCCCGCCGCTTTCCGCTTCGCTCTGCACCGGGGTATGACCATCGGCGGCGGTTCCGGTCAGAGTGGTGCTACCTCTTTCCTTCAACGGGGACGGCGTCTCGGCAGGTACCGCAGACGTAACGCGGGTCTGGGTGGAAATCCGCACCGGCTGGCCGACCCGCAGCCTGGCAAAATCCTGCTGATAAATCTGGAAGTCCACCCAGACCGTGGTCAGGTCCGCCACAGTGAAAAGGCTCTTGTCCGTGCCGACAAATTCTCCCACCGTCACCTCGCGCTCGATGATCGTGCCTCCGAGCGGAGCTTTGATGTCGTAGGTTTGCAGGCTTTCGTTGCTCTCCACCGTAGCAAGGGTTTCCCCGGCGGCGACGCTCTCGCCCAGGCGCTTGTTGACCTTGCGCGCGATGCCCGCGAAGCGCGGCGACACGTGGGCCAGCCGCTCCTCGTCAGGCATGACCTTGCCGAACACGCGCAGACCCAAGCGAATGGTGGCGGGCTGTGCCGGTTCGATAGTCAGCCGGGCGTTCTTGAGCTTTTCGGGCGTCATTTCCACACGGCCTTTCACGGCGTGTCCCCCCTTTTCCTCGTGCCGGTCTTTCTCCTTTTCCTTGCTCTCGACCCCGGCTTTCTGTTCCTGGGTCTCGCCTACGGCTACCTTGCCGCCTGAACGCCAGATGAAGACTCCCGCCGCGAAGCCCGCGAGCAGGATGACGACGATCAGCAGCGTTTGCGTCACCGCCGATCCCCGGCAACGGTGCTTGGATTGGAGGTGGAAAGGACGGGCTTGGCTGGGTAAGTAGGTCGAGTTCATTTGCGGGAAGAGAGACGGGTGGGCTTGGAAGAGGCGGGAGCGGGGGCTTGACGCACTTGGCCAGTCAAACCCTCGATTTCGGCGAGGGCGGTCTGGTAGGCGGCTTGGGCGTTGACGAGCTGGGTGCGCGCACCCACGAGCGTGCGTCGGGTGTCCAGCACATCGAGTAGGCTGTAACGGCCCGCGCCGTAGCCTTCGTTGATCTGGCGGAAGGCGTTTTCCGCACCGGGGAGAAGCGTGCCTTGCAGGGTGTCAATTTCCTGGCGGGCGGCGAGCAGGTTGCGGTACGCGTCGTTGAGCGACACGGTCAACTGCGTGGTGGTGGCCTCTCGGAGTTGCCCCGTACGGACGAGTTCGGCCCGTGCTTCCTTGATCGCCCCCTGGTTACGGTCGAAGATCGGTAGCGGGATAGAGAGATTGAGCCGCACGGTGACATCGTTGCTCTCGGTGAGGTAACGCGGGCCGACCGCCGCCGTCACGTCGGGCACCGCTTGCGCCTTGGCGCGGGTGATTTCGGCCTGGCGTTGCGCGGTCTCGGCGGAATAGCGGGCGAGGGAGGGATTGAGGGAAAGCCGGCTCGCCAGCGTCTCGAAGGAAGGGACAGGTGGCAGGTTGTCCAGGTCACCCGCGACACTGCCAAAGCGCGGCGTTCTGGCTCCCCAACCCGCCGCCAGGCGCTGCCGGCTGGTGGCAAGATCGCGCGCCGCCTGCTGGGTTTCGATGCGCGCCGTGGCCGTGGCGTTCTGCGCGCGAGTGACTTCCACGGCGTTGGCGGCACCCGCGTCCACCCGCCGCTGGATGGCGGGCACGAGGTCATCGGCGAGCCGGGCGGTTTCCTCGGCCAGCGCGAGGCGGCGTTGCGCGGCGAGGGTTTGCAGGTAGGCGCGAGTGGTTTCTACCAGCACTTCGAGCCGTTTGCCCTCGTAGTCGAAACCAGCCAGGGTCCTACCGATCTGCGCCACGCGTACCCGCGCCGCCCGCTTGCCGCCCAGCTCGATCAACTGGCTAAGTTGGATCGTGTTTTCCGAGGTTTTCGCTCCACGGTAGGGTCCGCTGCCAACCAGGTTTTCATTCTCGGTGAAAACGCTCGGGTTCGGCAGCAAACCCGCCTGGAGAAGTCTGCCTTCGGCGGCGCGGATGGAAGTGTCGGACGCGGCCAACTCCGGGTTTTGGAGAATCGCCAGGCGCAACGCTTCGCGCAAGGTCAGGCGTCCGGTGGGGTTTACCGGCGTCGGGTCATTACCCGCCTGGAGCGGTGTGGCTAGCAGGCAGGCCAGCAGGATAGAAAACGAGGAAATTCTTAACTTCAAAATGGGAAGGGAAGGCAGGTGTGAACATGGTGAGAGTAAGAGCCTGAGCGTGTGGGAAGGCCACAGGCGCAAAGCACGACAAAGCCAGCGGCGGAAAGGAGGTTTCCGCTGCGGGGAGTCAGGGCTGGAAGAAAGGGTGCTCGCTAGAACCGTGCGCCTCGGGCGCACGGCAAAACGGCACGGTCCAGCCCTCGCTTAAGCGAGTTGGGGCGGGTGGTCGATGTCCGCGCACGGGGCTTCCGGCGCGTTTTCGGTCCAGACGAGAGGTGACGTGCTCACGGCACGCACGAAGCTGACGCAAAGCGTCGGCATCTCGCAGAGAGTCAGCGTCAAGAAATGACACTGACACTGGCAATGCTGGTCCTCGGACTGTGAGGCGGATTTGCCGCCTTGGTCGTTGTCGCCGGACTGT
>CAXTOX010000127.1:7677-11659 GCA_964245885.1 uncultured Chthoniobacterales bacterium
CAACCACCGTGGGCTTGCATCCGGTCAGCTTGCATTCCACCTGCTGATAGTAGCCAGTCAGAATGCACACCGCGACGATGGCCAACAGCCACTTGGGCATGTTAAACAGGGTCGTGAGCATCGGCGCAAGGCTTCTCCGATGACACGCCTTTGTCAAGGATTTGAATTGCCTATTGGCGATTGGACGATCCTCGCCGCTGCGCGGCTGTGGGGATTTTGCGCGTTGCGGGCCGATGGGCTGTGCCTGCCTACGCGGCAGTAGTCGCCGACTTGAAAATTCCCCTGCTCTGGGAACAAGCGTCGGGTTGCGGAATCGTCACACTTACGGTTGGGTGGCTTTTGCCCGAATCCTTCTCTGTTATCGCTGTTCACCTTTGCTGATTTGCCGTCCATGCAACGCGCTTACCCCGCTAAAAATCTACAAAAAAATGAGAGCGGACGGGTGCCGAGTTGGATCGATCTCGCGGTTCTCTGCGCGGTTTTCGCGCTCCTCTGGCTGGTGATCAACCTGGGCGGAGGCATGAGTGTGCGCTTTGACGGGCAGTGTTGCAAAGCGCGGATCGAAGTCTGGTAACATCGCCGCATGACCCCCGCCCTGACGATTCCTTCTCCTTTCAGATGGCGTCACTTTGCCCCCGAGACCATCCTAATGGTGGTGCGTTGGTACCTGAGGTACTCGCTCTCTTTGCGAGACGTGGAGGAACTGCTTGCCGAGCGTGGCTTGGAAGTCGATCACACGACCATCTGGCGCTGGGTACAACGCTACGCGCCCGAGCTGGAGCAGCGGCTGCGCTCACACCGCCAACCCACCAATGACTCGTGGCGGGTGGACGAGACCTACGTGCGTGTGAAGGGTAAGTGGGTCTACCTGTACCGGGCCGTGGACTTCTCGGGAGCCACGCTCGACTTCCTGCTCTCGGAGCAGCGGGATGCGGCGGCGGCCAAGCGCTTCCTGGAACAGGTGCTGCGAGGTGAGAGCCACCCGAGCCCGCGTGTGATCAACACGGACAAACACGCGGGCTACCCGCCCGCTATTCAGGCGCTCAAAGAGGAGGGCGTGCTGCCTGCCGTCTGTGAGCACCGGGCTGTCAAATACCTCAACAACATCGTTGAGCAAGATCACCGTGCCATCAAACGAAGGGTCAAAGCCAGCGGCCACTTTCGGTCCTTCAACGGGGCAGCAGCGACCCTGGCGGGCTACGAAGCCATGCATGCTCTACGCAAAGGCCAGATTTGCACGGTGCAGGCGGGTGACGTGCGAGCGCAGAACCGCTTCATCGAAGCGCTCTTTGGCACCGCTGCGTAAAAAGAGCTTCTTCCACCCGGTAGCCGCACATCATCTTGTTTCCAAGGTTTGCAACACTGCCCCTGCCTCCACCCGCCTGACTCCACCTGACGCTATCTCCAATAAAGTTTACTATATAATCATCGGAATGGTACTAGTGATTGCAGTGGTCGTCGACTTGCTCGCACGGCAATCCCGCGCCTCGCATGGCCGCGCGTAATTTCATCAAGCCAAAAGAACAACAAATGAGTGAATTCATGAACGGAAAAGTTGCTGCCATCACAGGTGCGGCCTCGGGTATAGGCCTGGCTTGCGTGCGCGCGCTGCTCGCGGAAGGGGCGAAGGTCGTGCTGGTCGACCGCGCGAAGGACAGGCTCACGGAACTTTGCACGGAACTGGGGCCAAATGCTTTACCATTAGTCGTTGATTTGCTGCAGCCGGCGGAGGTTTCCGCGATGCTGCCGAAGATCCTTGAGCTTGCAGGCGGCCTCGACATCTTCCATGCCAACGCTGGTGCCTACGTCGGCGGAGAAGTGTTGACCGGAAATCCGGACGAGTGGGATCGGATGTTGAATCTGAACATCAACTCCGCCTTCCGGTCGGTTCACGCCGTCCTGCCGCACATGGTCGCGCAGAAATCCGGCGATATCCTCTTCACCAGTTCCGTCGCGGGCTTGATCCCCGTCATGTGGGAGCCGATCTACACCGCTTCCAAATTTGCGGTGCAGGCCTTCGTCCACACGCTCCGGCGTCAGGTCACCAAGCATGGCATCCGAGTCGGAGCGGTGGCACCGGGTCCGGTCGTAACGGCGCTGCTCGATGACTGGCCAAAGGCGAAGATGGAGGAGGCGCTCGCCGCGGGCAGCCTGATGCAGCCCAAAGAAGTCGCTGATGTAGTGCTCTTCATGCTGACGCGTCCACGCAACGTGACGATCCGCGACCTTGTGATCCTTCCCAGTAACCTCGACATCTGATCGCGTTGCGTGGCGAAGCCTTCGCGCTGGAGGCAGGGCACCAAGACCCAATTGACCGCGACACCAAACCCGACGACTTCCCGCCCGCGCCCATTGCGAAAGTGACAGTACGGCGGACCACCTGCAAACCCAACGCTAAATTACCGGCCCGTTCCCTGCTTGGTCATATTAATCAACTGCTCGACACCACTTTTTTCGGGTGGTTGCGCGTGGACCGTGCGCGCTCGTCTCGCAGAGTCGGGAAAGACTGTGGCGACGGACTGCACACCTGACGCGTTCTCTCCGTCATGGAACTATCGCACCGCAAGGGGGGCGAGCGAAGTTAGCCCAGTTGGAATGAATTAGATGGTCACGGCACAACGTCAGGCATCACCAATGCATAGCAGCATCCCAAAGAAATTAGACCGGAGGATTTTGGGCAGACTTCATCGCGACGCTGACACCCTCACTGCTGGCGACGAAGTCGCGGGAACAACGCTGGTGGTTGGATCTGCGCCGACAAACACGGTCGACGGAGCTCGGGTTTAGGAAAGCCGTTTCCATGTCGATGATCTCTCCTTCACTGCCTGTATTTGCTTTTGTAGACTACAAAGTCTGACGACCGGAAATTAGGGTAGTGGGTAGCAGTTGAATGACAGCGGTGAGCTTTTCTGCGATGTTGGTTGATGGCAAAAACCTCTTCGTTGGCGGCGGAGTCTGCGCCGCGCTGCACGGCGTGCGGCAGCGAGCGCATCGTCAAAAACGGCAAGAACGCCTGCGGCCACCGAGCGCCTGAGCCTATGGGCGGCACAGCGGGTCTTCGGCGTGGACCGACACACGATCTCGCGCTGACTGCAAAAAACCGCTAGAGCATTTTAGTTTAAGTTTTAGTCTATGCAGGTGGGGGCCAGACTGCGGCCATGCGAGTGCTTTCGATGGATTTGCGGCAGCGGATCGTGGCGGCGTGCGACGCGGGCGGGAGCACCCAGCCCCAAGTGGCCGCTCGCTTTGCGGTGTCTCTGGGCCTGGTCAAAAAGCTCTTGGCCCAGCGGCGGCGCAGCGGCGACATTGGCCCGCGCTACCATCGCTGCGGACGCCGCCCGAAGATCCTCAAAACCCACCACCGCCAGTTACGAGCCTTGGTGCGCAAAAAGCCGGACCTGACTTTGGCGCAATGGCGCGCGGCCGCCGCTTGGCCGTGCTCTCTGGTTGCCGTCCACCACGCCTTGGTGAAGATGGGCCTGACGTATAGAAAAAGACGCTGCGTGCCAGCGAGCAAGATCGTCCCGACGTAGCGCGGGCCCGGCGCGCTTGGCGGCAACGCCAGCGCCGGGGCCGCTTCGTGCGGGATCGACTGGTCTTTTTGGATGAGGCAGGTGCCAAGACGAACCTGGCGCGTCTGCGCGGACGCGCTCCACGTGGAGAGCGTGCGCACGCCAAAGCCCCACACGGCCAGTGGAAGACGACCACCATGCTCTCCTGTCTGCGCGTGGACGGCTCCAAGCCGCGCTGCATGACCATCGAGAGCGCCGCCGACACGCTCGTTTTCCGTGAGTTCGTCAAACACTTCCTCTGTCCGAGCTTACGGCCCGGAGACGTGGTGATCATGGACAACCTGATCCCGCACAAGAGCGCCGAAACCCTTGGCCCTCGTTGCCGCGGCAGGAGCGAGCGTACGCTTCTTGCCCGCCTACTCGCCTGACCTCAACCCAATCGAGAAGATGTGGAGCAAGGTCAAAAACAG
>CAXTOX010000128.1:0-11576 GCA_964245885.1 uncultured Chthoniobacterales bacterium
GGCGGCAAGGACTGGGACGACATCATCGTCAACCTCGTGGCGGAAGAATTCGACCGGCTGCACGGCGAGAACCCGCTCCTGGACCTGCAATCCTACCAGGAGCTCCAGAGCCGCGCGCTCGCCGCGAAGATCCAGCTTTCCAGCCGTCCGCGCACGACTCTGGTCCACTCGCACAACGGCAAGAGCATCAAGATCGAGCTGACCCGCGACGACTTCGAGAAGATCTGCGCCCACCTCGTCGAGAAGACGAAGACGATCTGCGAGATCGTCATGCAGGAAGCGCAGATGAACTGGTCGGACATCGACAAAATCCTGCTGGTCGGCGGCATGACCCGCATGCCGATGATCCGCAACATGATCCTAGAAATCAGTGGCGTGCCGCTGGCCGACCACGTCAGCCCGGACGAGGCGGTAGCCGTTGGCGCGGCGATCCAGGGCATGTTGTCCATCCTCACGGAGGAAGACAAAGGCGGCGTCAAGACGGTTCCCAAGGAAACGCGCGACCAATTTTCCACACGCGAGGGCGGCCTGATCCAGGTGACGAACATCACCTCGCACACCCTGGGCGTCGTGCTGTGGAACGAGGATTCGCTGGAAGAATATGTCTTCCCGATGATCAAGAAGATGACCGCCGTGCCGGCCGAGTTCAAAAACAACTTCGGCACGGCACAAGCGAACATGGCCAAGGTGGTCGTGCGCGTGGTGGAGGGCGAGAGCACCGTGCCGAGCGAATGCACGCCGCTAGGATTGTGCGCCATCGACCTGCCGCCGTTTTTGCCCAAGGGTTCGCCGGTGGAGTTGACCTACCGCTACAACAGCAACCAGGTGCTCGAAGTCATCGTGGACGCTTTCGGCAAGACGAGCCGCGTGACGATCCAGCGCAACACCGGGCTGTCGGAAGAAGAGATGGCCAGCGCGACGGCGAGTTTGTCGTTGATCAAGGTCGAATAGGAGCACTGGAAAATGCAGAAGTCAGAATGCAGAATGCAGAAGTTCAGAAGGAGCAGAGTCGGATGACTACTTGCCTGCTCCAGCACGATTCTCACGCGTTTCTGTCGCTGCTTTCTGTTCTCCAGACTTCTGCATTCTGCATTCTGACTTCTGCATTTCCCGCCCATGCTCCCCTCGCCGCTGCCCGATGATCCCCGCAAGTGGGACGGCTGGAACCATTACAACTCGGAGAATTTCTACGAGCGGCTTTGCCTGACGTTTGAGTCGGGTCCGACGCACGAGCAGATCGAGGATCATTCACGCCAGCTCCAGATCTGGTGGCAGAAAAAGCTGCCGCTCAAGAACCAGCCCAGCAACCCCCTGGCCCAACTGCTGCGCGGCGGCATGGACATCGCCCCGCGCTACCTCGCGGAAGCGCGCGCCGAGTTGCTCAACCCGGAGCGGCGCGCCGTCATCGACGCCGCCCTGCACGCACGCAAACGCGCCGGCGCGCTGGCCGAGTTCCAGAAGTTCCTGGATTTCGCGCTGAGCGACAACGTGCTCACCCTGGAAGAGGAAGCCAACCTCCTCAAGCTCGCCAATGCCCTCGGACTTTCCGATGAGGACGTGGCCCACGCCATCGAGGCCGGCCTCAAGACCACCGGCGCGGCACGCGAAGCCGATCTTCCCCCGCCTGAGCAGGCACCTGCCCCGGCCGCCCCTCCGCCCGAATCGGCCGACGATGGCTTCCAACCCGCCTTCAACGGCGCGAAAACCTCGTCTCGCATCACGACGCGCCGCACCGAGTCGCCCATGCGCACCCGCCGCGTGCGCGCCAACTCGCCCGCCGAGGAGTTCCAGCGCATGCTCAAGCTCTCCGGACTGGATAGCGAATCCATGTCCGACGACCGGCGCGATACCTTCATCGACATGGCCGAGAACATGGGCCTGGACCCCGGCGAGGCCGAGGACATGGTCGACGGATACCTCGAAGCCGTCGAGGAGGGCACCATCGCGCTCGCCCCGCGCGGGGGCGCGGACGCCCCGCTGGTCAGCACGCCTCCCCGCGTCGTCGGCAAGGCGGGCGTCGCCACGGCTCCCGTGACCACGGGCGTCAACTTCAAGCAGGTGGCGAAGCCCGAGGGCATTCGCCTTTCTCCCGGCGGCGCGGTCAAGTCCGGCACGGTCGTTGCGACGGCCGCCAAGCCGGTGGTGGAAGTGCTCGACCCGGCGGAGGAACGCCGCCGTTATCAGAATTTCTCGACCACGCTGGGCACGACGATGTTGTTCGTTCCGACGACGACTTTCACGATGGGCAACGCCGCCGCCAGCGCACCCGCCAACGAGCAGCCGACAACCCGGGTGACGCTCAGCCGTTTTTACATCTCCCAGTTTCCGATCACCAACGCGGAGTACGAGCGTTTCGACCCCACCCACGGTTCCCGGCGCGCGGCCTGGGCGGACGACGGCCACCCGGCGATCTACGTGAGCTGCCAGGACGCGACGCGGTTTTGCCAATGGCTGAGCGCGCGCGAGCGCAAGCGGTTCCGCCTGCCGACCGAGGCGGAATGGGAGTACGCCGCCAAGGGCGACGACGGCCGGACGTTCCCCTGGGGCGAGGCGACCGGGCGCGGCGACCTGGCCAACTACGCCGACGCTAACACGACCTTCGCCTGGCGCGACGGAACCGTGGACGACGGCTTCGCGGAAACCTCGCCCGTGGGCGCGTACCCGGCGGGGGCGAGTCCCTTCGGCGTCGAAGACCTGTCGGGCAACGTGTGGGAATGGTGTCTGGACGATTACGACGCCTACAAGGGCGGCGAGCGGGCGAATCCGCGCGTGGTCAAAGCAGGCGGCCAGCGGGTGTACCGCGGCGGGAGTTGGAAGTCGCGCTTCGCCAGCCTCAAGACAACGGCCCGGGGCTTCAACGCGCCGACCTACGCGAGCAACGACGTGGGTTTCCGCATCGTGTGCGAGTGCGACTGAGCGGGTTCAAACTCCGCTGCCACGAACTTTCGATCTTCGGGTAGGCACGGATGGCTAGCGATGAGCACCCACGAACAATTCCGGATGAGCTTCGGCTAGTTCGAGCAGCTTCAAAGCCGCACCACTGGGTTTACGCTGACTGTTCTCCCAACTGCTGACCGTGCGCGTCGGCAGGTTGAGCAGCACCGCGAACAGCGCTTGGCTGACTCCGAGCTTCTCCCGCACGGCCCGCACCTGGGCGGCCGAGCGAGCCGGCAGCGGTTCGGGCAGATTGATGGTGGTTGAACGCAGAGTTTGGACCTTGCCACAGGCGAGTTGCTCGGCGAAGTCGGTGACGGATTCCAGCAGGGCAATCTCGTCGAACCGCCCGACATCAGTCTTGGCAACCGGGCTTTTTTGTTTCGTCGTCTTCATGCTCGTATTACGGGATCAGGTGCTGACTCGATTTGATGTCCGCCGCCGCTTTCCGCAGAATTGCTTTGCCGGCGTCAGAGATGTTCGGGCTGTCTCCCCTTGTGAACAGGTAGAACATCACGATGCAAACCCGGTTGGGCAGGTACAGGTAAATCACCCGCGCACTGCCGCGTTTGCCTCTACCGGCCATCGCCATCCGCACTTTTCGCAGTCCACCGGTGCCCGCGATCAGATCACCAGCCTCCGGGTTCATCGCCAGGAACACTTGCAATGCGCGCAGGGCCTCGTCGCTGCCGACCGCCTGGATCTGAGCGGTGAATTGCTGTGTTTCGACGAAGCGCATCCACTTCGTGGCTTAGCAGAACCACGCACTATGCACTACACTCTGTGTATGGAATGCGCAAGAGTGAAACAATGATTGGCCTGACGCCTGACGCAGGTTTTTCAGTTCCCCTCCCAAGCCTCCAGAAACGTGTTGACCAGCACCGGCAGTTCCTGGCTGTAGCCGCCTTCGAGAATCGCCCCGACCGGCCACGGCGCGTGCCGGCACCACTCACCCAGCGCGGCGAACTCCTTCGGCCGCAGCCGCAGGTCTGTCAGCGGGTCGCCCGCGTAGGCATCGAACCCCGCGCTGACCAGGATCAGGTCCGGCTTGAACGCCAGCACGGCGGCCCAGCTTTCCTCCAGGATGGCGAGGTGTTTTTCGGCCGGCGTGCCGGGGGTGACGGGGTCGTTGCGCACGTTGTCAGAGCTTTCCGTCCCCGTGCCCGGATAGCCGGGATGCTGATGCACGCTCACGTAGAACGTTCCCTCCCGCCCGCGCAGGATGTCCTCCGTGCCGTTGCCATGGTGCGCGTCGAAGTCCCACACCGCCACCCGCCCGACCCCGAGCGCCGCCTGCGCGTACAGGGCGGCAATCGCCACGGAGTTCAGGTAGCAGAACCCCATGACCGCCTCCCGCGTCGCGTGGTGACCCGGGGGTCGCATCAGGGAGAACGCCTTGTCGCCGCTCCCGAAAGCGCGTTCGGCCACGAGCATGGCCGCCCCGGCCCCGCGCCGGGCGTGGTCCACGATCCCAGGCAGGACGGCGGTGTCGGGGTCGAACATCCCGCCGGGCGGCGTTTCCGCGAGCCGGCGCAGGTACGCCGGGGAGTGCGCCCGCAAGATCGCCTTGTCGTCGGCCAGGAGGGCGTCCTCCGGACGTGCCGGCAGCCAGTCGGGGTGGCGCTCGCGCAGGAGTTCGGCCGTGCGCAGGACGCGGAAAGGCGCTTCAGGATGGCCGGGGGCAGCGTACCCGGCGCAGGCGGAATCATAATAAATGTACATGGCGAATCACCGGCAAGAGGGCGACAAAACGTGACAAAACCGGGGTGGGGCCACGCGGCGTTACCTTCTCATTCTCAATCGTCTGGAACGGTCCGGCAGGGTTGTACGGGCGGGCCTGATTTGCGCAACCAACTCGCCCGAAAGCAGTTTGGCTGCGCCGGTTGTTCCAAATTGCTCCCATCCGTCCCGCCTTGCCGCGTCGAATGGACTTACATTGACAGACTAGGCTCGGCTGTTACCATGTTGCGCCATTCGAGACACCTGCCTTCGCGTTCATTCTTCCTTAACAATCCTTGACGGCCTGAGACTTCCACCGCTAAAACCGTCGCGGATGGTTTCGTGATCGAGACGCCATTTACAAAATGAGATTTCCGTTTGCCCTGACCGCCAAGATCGCCAAGTACATCGTTGGCCACAAGCTGCGCGGCACCGACAAATTCGCGACCGTGCTCCAATTGGAGCCGCTGCACACCTGCAACCTGACCTGCACCGGCTGCGGG
This sequence comes from uncultured Chthoniobacterales bacterium, assembly GCA_964245885.1. Classification (GTDB taxonomy): domain Bacteria; phylum Verrucomicrobiota; class Verrucomicrobiia; order Chthoniobacterales; family SZAS-18; genus CAHJWO01. The sequence continues at coordinate 5,157 of CAXTOX010000128.1, forward strand.
CGCATCCGCGAGTATTCGACCTCGCTCAAGGACCTCATGTCCCTGGAAGCCTGCCTGGACGCGGCCGTGGAATGCGGCGCGCCGATGGTGTCCATCTGCGGCGGCGAACCGCTGATCTACCCGCAGATCGAGGCGCTCTCCAACGGGCTGCTCAACGACCAGAAGCGCGTTGTCTACCTTTGCACCAACGCCATGTTCATGCGCCGCAAGATGCGCGCGTACCTGGCCCGGGAGTTCGGCCGCACGCCGGAAGCCGTCGAGCCGACCATCGCCCGGCTCATGGCCGACGGTCTCATGAACGAGAAGGAAGCCGCCGAGGTCCGCAAGGGTCCCAAGGACCCGAACGCCCCGGTGATGGCTCCGCACCCATTTTTCTTCTGGAACGTCCACCTCGACGGCCTGGAGTACACGCACGACCTCATCGTCGAGCGCGAAGGCGTCTTCAAGGAGGCGATTCTGGGCATGCGCATGGGCAAGATCCTCGGCTACCAGGTCTGCACGAACACCACGGTCTACAAGGAAACCGACATGGCCGAGATCGAGGGCATGTTCGACTTCCTGGCGAACTTCGGCGTAGACGGCCACACGATCAGCCCCGGCTACGAGTACGACTCCGCCAAGGCCGACATGGTCAAGCGTTTGAACCTGCGCCCGGAGGACTTCTTCCTGACCCGCGAGGGCACGCGCGAGAAGTTCAGCAAGCTGGGCGAGTGGAGTGAACGGTACGCGATTCTCGGCACGCCGATCTACCACGAGTTCCTGGAGGGCAAGCGCGAGCTGGAATGCTCCGCTTGGGCCATCCCCACGCGCAACATCGCTGGCTGGCGGGGGCCGTGCTATTTCATGGCGGGCGCGGGGCACTTCCCGACTTACGACGAGATGCTCAGGAACGTCGATTGGACCAAGTTCGGCGTGAACAAGGACACCGGCGAGGCCCGCGACCCGCGTTGCGAGAACTGCATGACGCAGTGCGGCTTCGAGCCGAGCGGCGCGCTGGGCATCAACGCCAAGAGCGGAGACACCTGGAAGAATATCCGCTACAACTTCGGCCCCCGCCCTAAGCCCAATGGTAAGGGCAAGGAAGTCGACGCCTACAACGGCGTGACCGCCAGCAAGGGCCACATCACCGGTCCGCAGGTCAAAAAGAACAGTTTGCCACTCGCCACGTCGGACGTGCAGCCCGAGCCCGCCGCCTCCATTCCGGCGGCGGTGTAGCGCGGACCTTCCACGGCAGGATCGGTCGCCGGGCTTGGGAGGACCCGGCCGGCGGCAGAAAATTTTCCCGACGAAAGAACTCCACTCAAACCGTTCCATCCATCAGACAACCCATGCGGGAACCCGCCGCTGCACTCCGCGTCGTTCCCGACCTCTGGCCGCTTCCTTTGCCCTAACGACCAGTAATGGCTAAAATCGTCCGCCTCCCCAAGACTCACGGCAGCCTCGCCATGAATCGTTCCTCCGCCCGGGTGGACGGCGACGAGCTGCGAACCACCGTCCGGCTCGCGCAGGAAAACCTCCTGCGCCTCCAGTCGACGGAAGGCTGGTGGGCGGGCGAACTCTTCGTCGACAGCACCCTTTGCTCCGACTACGTGCTCTACATGCACTGGCGGGGCAAGGTGGACCCGGTCTTGCAGGAAAAGTGCGTCAAGCACATCCGTCGGCGCCAGCTCCCTGACGGCGGCTGGAACATCTACCACGGCGGACCGAGCGAGATCAACGCCTGCGTGAAGGCGTATTTCGCGCTGAAGCTCGCCGGCCACAACCCGCAGGCCCCGTGGATGAGCGAGGCCCGCGCGACGATCCTGCGCCTGGGCGGCATCCCGCGCTGCAACACGTTTTCCAAACTGTATTTCGCGCTGATGGGCGTGTATCCGTGGAAGTACCTGCCCACGATTCCGGCGGAGATGGTGCTGTTCCCGGACTGGGCGTACTTCAACATCTACCAGATGTCGAGCTGGTCGCGGGCGATGCTGATTCCGCTCTCGATCATCAATCATTTCAAGCCGACGCGCACCCCGCCGCCGGACAAGCAGCTCCATGAGTTGTACCCGTGCGGCACGGAGGGGATGGATTTTTCCCTGCCACGCTCGGGGCGGTTCTTCACGTGGCGCAACTTCTTCCTGCGTTGCGACACGATGCTCAAGTGGCTGGAAAAGACGGGGTTCAAGCCGTTGCGCGCCCGGGCGCTGAAGGTCGGCGAGGCGTGGATGGTCGAGCGCATGGGCGAGGGTTCGGACGGGCTGGCGGCGATTTTTCCGGCGATGCTCAACGCGCTGATCGCCCTCGAAGTGCTCGGCTACGAGGAGAGCCACCCGGTCTTCCAGAAAGCGAAGGCCGATTTTGAGAGGTTGTTCGTCGATGATCCCAACGACTTCCGCATCGCGCCTTGCTTCTCGCCGGTGTGGGACACGGCGATCAACGCCATCGCGCTGGCCGAGAGCGGCCTGGACCCGGCGCACCCCGCCCTGCGCAAGGCGGGCGAGTGGCTGTACTCCAAGGAAGTCCGCTTGCGGGGCGACTGGATCAAGCAGAACCCGGAGCCCGAGGCGAGCGGCTGGGCCTTCGAGTACAACAACGCCTATTATCCCGACACTGACGATACCGCGATGGTGCTCATGGCGTTGCGGCTGATCTCGCCCGAGAACCCGTCGGAGGCCGACGCCGCGTTCAAGCGGGCGCTGGATTGGCAGATGAGTTTCCAGTGCCGCGACGGTGGCTGGGCGGCGTTCGACAAGGACGTGATGAAGGGCTGGCTGGAGGACGTGCCGTTCGCCGACCACAACGCGATCCTCGATCCTTCCTGCTCCGACCTGACCGGCCGCACGCTCGAACTCCTCGGCTACCTCGGTTGGGACAAGCGCGACCGCCGCGTGGTCCGCGCGCTCAACCACCTCAAACGAACGCAGTGCGACGACGGTTCCTGGTACGGCCGCTGGGGGGTCAACTACATCTACGGCACCTGGCAGGTGTTGCGCGGACTCAAGGCCATCGACTACGACATGACCGAGGCCTGGGTGCGGCGCGGCCACGACTGGCTGGCGTCTTGTCAGAACGAGGACGGCGGCTGGGGCGAGAATTGTAACACCTACGACGATCCGACGCTCAAGGGCCGTGGTCCGAGCACGGCCAGCCAGACTGCCTGGGCGTTGATGGGCCTGTGCGCGTGCGGTGACCTGGATTCGGTCGGCGTGCAACGCGGGCTCCAGTACCTCGTGGACACTCAGAACGCCGACGGTTCGTGGACCGAGGACGAGATCACCGGCACGGGGTTCCCGAAGGTGTTTTACCTGAAGTACGACATGTACCGGAACAATTTCCCGCTGCTGGCGCTGGCGACCTACGCGAACCTGCGCGGGGGCATCTTCCGGCCGACGCAGCACGCACAGTTGAAGGCCGACTCGCGGTTGGGCGTGTACCCCCGGCTGCTGAGCCTCGCGCCACAATTGCGCGAGGTGTTTAACGGGGTGTTCAACACCGCCGGCACGCGGGCGTCGTGATCTCCCGCGCGGTGGCCGGAATTTGTGGACTCCTTTTCCGTTGCCGCACTGGGTTCTCTACGGCCAGAGGTTGCAGGGGTTACGAAAGTTCCTAGCTTACCACTGTTATGCCTTACGAACTGCCGCCCCTGCCCTACCCCAAGGAAGCGCTCGAACCCCACATCGACGCGCAGACCATGGAGATCCACCACGACAAGCATCACGCGACGTACGTGACCAACCTCAACAAGGCGTTGGAAAACAGCCCCGAACTGGCGGCCAAGCCGGTGGAGGAACTCATCGCCGACCTCAACGCGGTGCCCGAGGCGGCGCGCACGGCGGTGCGCAACAACGGCGGCGGCCATGCCAACCATTCGTTCTTCTGGAAGCTGATGACGGCGGACGGCGGCGGCGAGCCGACCGGCGCGGTTGCCGAAGCGATCAAGGAAACGTTCGGTGGCCTGGACGGACTCAAGGAAAAGATCAACGCCGCCGGGGCCGCGCGTTTCGGCAGCGGCTGGGCGTGGCTGGTCGTCAAGGGCGGCAAGCTGGAGGTCATGTCCACTCCCAACCAGGACAGCCCGCTCATGGAAGGCATCCCGCCCGTGCTCGGGGTGGACGTGTGGGAACACTCGTATTATTTGAAGTACCAGAACCGTCGCCCCGACTATCTGAAGGCCTGGTGGAACACGATCAACTGGAACGCGGTCAACGAGAACTACGCCAAAGCGAAGGGCTAGAAAAATCGCACTGCACCCAGGGATCAACTGACACACGCTGCCTGTCGGGCATCACCCGATTGGCGGCGTGTTTTGTTTTCACCCGCCAGACCTATTCCCACAGAGGGTGGCTGGAAAAATCCATCCACCAACGGGTCTGCACCGGGTCGTCGATCAGCAGGCTCGCAAAGGCGAGGTAGGTCTTCATCCGGTCGCGGGGCGTCGGCAATGCTTGCACGAAATTCGTAGCTGGCACCGGGTCACTCGCCGCTTCCGCCTGCGCGAGAAACAGCCGGGCCTGCGCCTTTTTCCTGACGTGGGTATTCGGAATTTCCTTGGCGATGCCAAAAGCCGCCGGGAAGTCTCCTGCCCACGCCCGTGCCACCGCGAGCGCGGCCATCGCCTGTTCGCGGCGGTAATCTTCCTCGATGGCGGCCATTGTGCGTGCCGCTCCGTCCAGATCGCCAGATTGCGCCTGCGCCTCGGCGATACAGCCGAGCACCCAGTCCTTTTTGTCGGATCGACCCTCGCCCGCCGCCGCCAAGGCGCCGGCAGTGTCACCGCCACGGGCACGCGCCACTTGCACCTTGTTCTGTGCCCGGAGCTGCGCCTTGGCGTCTTCGATGGCGGCCACCGTGCGTGCCGCCCCGTCCAGATCGCCAGATTGCGCCTGCGCCTCCGCGATGTGCGCCTGCGCCGCCTCCCGGCATCGCCGCGCCTCCTTCTGTTGCAACCGGTTCGAGGAACCCACTTCGATGGACGCGACGGTGTGCAAAGCCCCGTTCACGTCGCCAGCCCTGGCCTGCGCCTCCGCGATCCCGGACAACGCACCGGCCCGGGGATCGAACGACGGGGACTCCGTTGACGGGATGTCCCGGACGGTGCGCAACGCTCCCTCCACGTCGCCGGTCTCAGCCATGGCGCGGGCTACCCGGCAGAGGGCGTCGCGCTCGTCCTGGCAACCCGCCGCCGTGCGCCGTGCTCCGGCCGGATCGCCGTCGCGCACCTGGGTCTCCGCGATCATGCCCAGCACGAAATCCTTGAACCCGCCGCCGGTCTCCGCGGCGGCGCGCAGCGCCCCCGGCCCATCCCCCGCGCGCGCGAGCACGCGGATCAGCGGTTCGAGCAACTGGAAATCGTCCACCGCGCGAAAGCCGACGTTCTCCGCTTCGCGCAGGGCTGCATCCGTGAACGCACGCGCCAGCGTGCGGCGCTGCCGGCGCAACGTCGCCTGGTCCGGCGCGGCCACGGCAACTTCCCTCTTCGGGGTGGCGGCGGGCGGCGGCGAGCCCCTCGGCGGCAGGTCCATCAGGCCGCGCACCGATCCGACCAGTTGGGCGAGGCATTCCTTCGTTGGTGGGGTCAACGCATCGAGCCAGTGCGGCAACGCGAGGAAATAATCGAGATCGTCGCTGAGGGCGACCTGTTCGATGCGGAAGTTGACGATGTGCGCGTGCGCACGGGTGGCGAAATCGATTTCGCGCAGCACGTGGACCGAGTTGTTAGAGTGCGCCGAGAAAACGAGCACCATCACCCGGCAGCGTTCGATGGCGCGCTTGATTTCCCCTGGAAAGAACTGCCCCGGCCGCACGTCGCGCGGAGCGATCCAGCAGGAAAGAGCCGCCTCTTCCAGCGCGTTGCACACGAGATCAGCCGTCGCTTTATCCTCCGAAGAGTGAGAAATAAAAACCTCGTGGGCCATCGGCGGTCGGGAGCGGGCGAAGCTCCAATGATAAACCCTCCCGCACCGGAAAAACAAGTCTGCGGACGGGTAGGTAGTCTCTCGGTTTGAAATCAGAAGAGTTTTCCGCCGGGCTGGGCGCGGGGTATGGTGCGGGGAAGCCAGCCAAGAAGCCAGCCGCTAAACCCGCCAGCAAAACGCAACGCCCGGCCAAGCCGAACCGGGCCGGGCGGAAAGATCTTAGCCAGCTCGCCCTGTCGGTGGTTGAGAGGGCCACGGGCGAACGCTCGAGATCAAAGTGAGGCAACGGCCGCGTCACGTCTCATTTGCTTTTGGCTCCTGCTTCTCGTCGCTCTACGCAAGTTCGAGTTCTTGCTGATCACCCCAGGCGGCTTCTCAACACCAGGACTCAACCATTCAAACGTAAGGGGTTGCGTAAATTTCTTTAGCAAATCAACCCAAGCTAGTTTCCGGTAGTGGTACAGTTTGCGGTAATGGGTATTAGTTAACTGACATCGACCAGTTCATCTGCGATGTTGCGCGA
>CAXTOX010000129.1:0-4656 GCA_964245885.1 uncultured Chthoniobacterales bacterium
CGGCTTCACGGTCATCTCGCTGAGCGTGTCGCTGATCGCGGTGTTCATCCCGCTGCTGTTCATGACCGGCATCGTCGGCCGGTTGTTCCGCGAGTTCGCGGTGACGCTGAGCGCGGCCGTCGTCGTGTCCGCCGTGATCTCGCTGACCCTGACGCCCATGATGTGCGCCAAGCTGCTCCAGGCCGAGAAAAAAGAGGACGCCACGGGCAAGGACAAGCAGCACAACTGGTTCTACCGTGTGACGGAGCGGTTTTTTGTGGGAATGCTCGGCTTCTACGAGCACGGATTGAAGTGGGTGCTCAGGAACCAGTTCTTCACGTTGATGGTCGCACTGGCCACGCTGGTTGGCACGATCTGGCTCTACCTGATCATTCCGAAAGGTCTGCTGCCGCAACAGGACACGGGCGTCATCATCGGGGTGACCGATGCCGCGCAGAACATCTCGTTCCAGGCGATGGTGGACCGCCAGCGCGCCGTGGCGGACATCGTGCGCCGCGATCCCGACGTTCAGACAGTGTCGTCCTTCGTCGGGGCGGGTTCGGTGAACCCGACGATCAACACCGGGCGGCTGACGATCGTGCTCCGGGCGCGCAAGGACCGCCACAGCAACGCGGAGGAGATCATCAACCGGCTGCGCGAAGCGACCGCCAACGTTCAGGGCATCTCGCTGTTCACCCAGGCGGTGCAGGACCTGCAACTCGACAGCCGCGTCAGCCGGACGCAATACCAATACGTCCTCCAGGACGCGGACGCCGGCGAACTGGCCACGTGGACACAGAAGCTCCTGGAGAAGCTGCGGGGCGTGCCGCAATTGACCGACGTGGCCAGCGACCAGCAGAGCAGCGGCCAGCAACTCGACGTGACCGTGGACCGCGACCAGGCCTCGCGCTACAACGTGTTGACCCAGGCGGTGGACAACACCCTCTACGATGCTTTCGGGCAGCGGCAGGTTTCGGTGATCTACACGCAGTTGAACCAATACCGCGTGATTCTAGAGGTCGAACCCGGCTTCCGCGACAAGCCCGACGCGCTGGACAAGATCTACGTCAAGTCCACCACGGGGCAGCTCATCCCGCTGAGCACCATCGCGAAGATCACGAACTCGACCGCCGCGCTTTCCATTCCGCACCAAGGGCAGTTCCCGTCGTCCACGGTGTCCTTCAACCTGAAACCCGGCAGCTTCCTTAGCCAGGCCGTCGTGGCCATCCAGCAAGCGCAGCAGGACATCGGGCTGCCGGACACCATCGTGACGACGTTCACCGGAAGCGCGGCGGAGTTTCGTTCCTCGCTGGCGAGCGAGCCGTACCTGATCCTGGCGGCGCTGGTGGTCATCTACATCGTGCTCGGGGTGTTGTACGAGAGCTACATCCATCCGATCACGATTTTGTCCACGCTGCCGTCCGCGGGCGTCGGCGCGTTGCTGGCGTTGCTGCTTTGCGGGATGGACTTGTCGTTGGTGGCGCTCATCGGCATCATCCTGCTCATCGGCATCGTCAAAAAGAATGCCATCATGATGATCGACTTCGCCTTGGAGGCGGAACGAAACGAAGGCATGTCGCCCGAGGATTCCATCTACCAGGCGTGTCTGCTGCGCTTCCGGCCGATCATGATGACCACAGCCGCCGCCCTGCTCGGCGCGCTGCCGCTCGCCCTGGAAAACGGCACCGGGTCGGAGTTGCGCCGGCCCCTGGGCGTCTCCATCGTCGGCGGACTGCTCCTCTCCCAGGTGCTGACGCTCTACACGACGCCGGTCATCTACCTGTACATGGACCGCCTTTCCAACTGGCTGACGACGCGCCGCAAGCGTGTCACGCCGGCCGACGTGGGCGCGACACCGCCGCCGGTCCCGCGCCACGCCCCCGAGCCGGAGCCGGCGGGGGCACGCTAAACGCCAAAGCCGCGATGAGCGTTTCGGAACCATTCATCAGCCGCCCGGTCGGCACCTCGCTCCTGGCGGTTGGCTTGCTGTTGCTCGGGCTGGTGGCCTACCAGTTCCTGCCCATCGCGCCGCTGCCGCAGGTCGATTTCCCGACGATCCAGGTGCAGGCTTCGCTGCCCGGCGTCGATCCCGAGACGGCAGCCACCTCGCTCGCAGCCCCCTTGGAACGACGGTTCGCGCAGATCGCGGGCGTGTCGGAGATCACGTCGAGCAGCACGCTCGGCGGCGCGGGCATCACGATCCAGTTCAACCTCGACCGCGACATCAACGGCGCGGCGCGCGACGTGCAGGCCGCCATCAACGCCGCCGGGGGCGAGCTGCCGCTCAACTTGCCCAACCCGCCGACCTACCGCAAGGTCAACCCCGCCGACTCGCCGGTGATGATCCTCGCCATGACCAGCGACAGCGTGCCGCTGGCGGACGTGTACAACCTCGCCGATCAGGTGCTCGGGCAGCGGCTCAGCCAAATCGAGGGCGTCAGCCAGGTGAGCATCAACGGCGGCGCGAAGTCGGCCGTGCGCATTCAGGTCAACCCGGCCGTGCTCACCTCCATGGGTATGAGCATGGACGACATTCGCGGGGTGATCTCGCAGGTGAACGTCGATTCGCCCAAGGGCAGCCTGAGCGACGGGCACGAGAGCTTCGTCCTCGCCAGCAACGACCAGCTCCACGAAGCGAAGGACTACAAGCACATCATCGTCGCGCAGCACAACGGCGTGCCCGTCCAGCTCGGCGCGATTGCCAACGTGGTCGACGGCCAGGAAAACAACTTCCAGGCCGGCTGGGCGAACGGCAAGCGTGCGGTGCTGCTGATCATTCGCAAGCAGTCCGCCGCCAACGTCATCCAGATCGTCGATCAGATCCGGCAGATGCTCCCGCAGTTGCGCGCTTGGCTGCCGCCGACCGTGGACCTCTCGGTCATCAGCGACCGTACGCAGACCATCCGTGCCTCGGTCAACGATGTACAGACCACGCTGCTCATCAGCGTCGCGTTGGTCATCATGGTGATGTTCCTGTTCCTGCGCCGGTTCTGGCCCACGTTCATCGCGGGCGTGACGGTGCCGCTGTCGCTCGCGGGCACCTTCGGCGTCATGTACCTGCTGGGCTACAGCCTGGACAACCTTTCCTTGATGGCGCTGACGGTCTCGGTGGGTTTCGTGGTGGACGACGCCATCGTGGTCATCGAGAACATCGTGCGCTTCATCGAGCAAGGTGACACGCCGCTGGAAGCCGCGCTCAAGGGCGCGCGCCAGATCGGGTTCACGGTGATTTCTATCAGCCTGTCGCTGATCGCGGTGTTCATCCCGATCCTGTTCATGGGCGGGTTGATCGGACGGCTGTTCCACGAATTCGCCGTGACGCTGAGCGCCGCCATCCTGGTGTCCGCCGTTGTTTCGCTCACCCTGACGCCGATGCTCTGCGGCAAGTTCCTGCGCCGGGAACATCCCGACGCGCGGCCGGGCTGGTTTTCCAGGACGATGGAAGGCTTTTTTGCGTGGATGCTGCGCGCGTATGAGCACGGGCTGAAGTGGGTCCTGCGTCACCGGACGTTCACCCTGCTGCTCGCGGTGGCGACGTTCGTGGCGACCGTGTTCATGTACCGCGCGCTGCCGTCCGGCCTCTTCCCCCAACAGGACACGGGGTTGCTCCAAGGCTTTGTGGAAGGCGGGCAGGATATCTCGTTCGCGTTGATGTCCAAGAAGTTCCAAGCGGTCACGACGATCGTCGGCGAGGACCCCGCGGTGGAGGGTTTCGGCGGGTTCTTGGGCGGCGGCGCCGACAACACCGGCTACATGTTCATCTCGCTGAAACCGATTGCCCAGCGCAAGATCAGCGCCGACGCGGTGATCGCCCGGATGCGTCCCAAGCTCGCCAAACTGCCGGGCGTCAACCTTTACATGCAGGCGGCGCAGGACCTGCGAGTTGGAGGGCGTATGGGGCGCTCCCAGTATCAATACACCTTGGAATCGGCGGACTTGGCCGATCTGCGGCACTGGACGCCGCTGCTGCTGGAGCGTTTGAAAAAAGAGAAGGGACTCCTGGACGTAAATACCGACCAGCAAATGAGCGGTTTGCAGATGAACGTGGTCATCGACCGCGACGCCGCCGCCCGCCTGGGCATCCAGCCGCAGGCGGTGGATGACACGCTGTACAGCGCCTTCGGCCAGCGTCAGATCTCGGTGATTTACACGCAGCAGAACCAGTACCGGGTTGTCCTGGAAACCGATCCCCGGTTCCAACAGAACGCGGACTCGCTCGACAAAATCTACGTCACTTCATCGACCGGCAAACAGGTGCCCCTGGGCACCATCGCCCACTACGAACCGACGAACGCCTCGCTTTCCATCAACCACCAGGGGCAGTTCCCGGCCATCACGCTGACGTTCAATCTGGAGCCCGGCATCGCTCTGGGGCAAGCCGCCACGATCATCGACAAGGTCACCGCTGACCTGGGGATGCCGTCGTCGATCCACGGCAGCTTTCAGGGGACGGCGAAGGTGTTCAAGGACACGGCCTCGACCCTGCCCTGGCTGATCGTCGCCGCGCTGCTCGCCGTCTACATCGTTCTCGGGGTGCTCTACGAGAGCCTGATCCATCCCGTTACGATCCTGTCCACGCTGCCGTCGGCCGGGTTGGGCGCGCTGCTGGCGCTCTGGGCGTGCGGGATGGACTTGTCGTTGGTGGCGCTCATCGGCATCATCCTGCTCATCGGCATC
>CAXTOX010000129.1:4666-11568 GCA_964245885.1 uncultured Chthoniobacterales bacterium
GAGGCGGAACGAAACGAAGGCATGTCGCCCGAGGATTCCATCTACCAGGCGTGTGTCACGCGCTTCCGGCCGATCATGATGACGACTCTCGCGGCGATGTTCGGCGCGGTGCCGCTGGCCATCGGGATGGGCACCGGCTCGGAGCTGCGCCAGCCGCTGGGCATCGCCATCGTGGGCGGTTTGTTCGTCTCCCAGGCGCTGACGCTGTTCACCACGCCGGTGGTTTATCTGGCTTTCGAGACGCTGCGTCTGCGGTTTACAAAGCGCCGCGACGTACCGGCGGCACCAGTGGCAGAACCGACGCACGCGTAATAGAAGAGGGGATTAGTGCGGGTCGACCGTTTTTCCGTCATTCTGAGGCGAGTTTTACGAGCCGAAGAACCTCGCCGCAGGGTACTCGCCCGCTTTTCGTCTTCGGCCTGACCCACTGGTTCTTTGGTCTCGCGGCGGCAGCGAGAACGTTTGTATCTCGCGGCAAGGCCCTCCGGCTCGTAAAACTCGCCTCAGGATGACAGACGAAAAAGGCAGCCGTTACCGCACCCGCGCCGCTGCCTGCGAGCAGCAAGGCGGGATGAGACCGAAAGCATGAATAATTGCTGCCATCGTCCTCGTTGTATCCCACGGAAAGCTTGGGAAACGTGGCAACGTGTCTGTGCCCCAAGTTCTAACCTGTGGCAAAACGTCGTTGGGAATCACTCTGCTTTGTTCGAGCGCGTCGAGGTGCCACGAACGTCTTCTTGTCGGCAGCGTTGCAGAAGTTCAGCGAATCGGTTGCCGCAGGTGGCATGGACTTTGATCAATTTGGCGGAGCCACCCGGCAAGATTGTTGTTGGGCTTAACCAAACACAAAAAGACCGTATCCATCTTGACCTTATATTACATTTATTGTATGATGTTTATGAAATGGTCTTCTCTGCGCCGTATGAGTGCCAAAAAACTCTCTTGGTTTTTGATGCCCTTCGTTTTCACCAGCACCGCCTTATATGACGGTAAATGCTGCAATCGTTATCTGCGCCTCCCCGATGGCGACGCTTACGGATCGCGCACCACGGTGCCAAATTAGATGGATGCCGCTCGCGCGCGGACGACGCCCGGCACTTGTGTTCCCGGCCGCAATGGCCGATGTTTGCGCACCTTTTATGTTCAACTGGATTCTCAAACAGATCCTCGGGTCCAAGAATCAGCGCGAGTTGAAGCGCTTGATGCCGGTCGTGCGTCGGATCAACGAACTCGACGAGCAGTTCAAGTCACTCTCCGATGACGAACTGCGCGCCAAGACCCGTGGCTGGAAAGAACGGCTGGCTCCCGTGGACGATTTTGCCGAGCGCGAGGCCATCTTGAGCGAAATTCTCCCCGAAGCCTTCGCCGTGGTCAAAAACGGCGCCCGCCGGCTTTGCGGCAAGTCCTGGACCGTCTGCGACCAGGACGTGACCTGGAACATGATCCATTTCGACGTGCAGTTGATCGGCGGCATGGTGCTGCACTCCGGCCGCATCGCCGAGATGGCCACCGGCGAAGGCAAGACGCTCGTTGCCACCCTTCCCCTCTACCTCAATGCACTCACGGGCCGCGGCTCGCACCTTGTGACCGTCAACGATTACCTCGCCCGGCGCGACGCCGAATGGATGGGCGAGCTTTTCCGTTTCCTCGGCCTGACCTGCGGCTGCATCCAGCACGACCAATCGCCGGATGTACGCCGGGCGCAGTACGCCTGCGATGTCACCTACGGCATCAACAGCGAACTCGGCTTCGACTACCTGCGCGACAACGGCATGGCCACGAGCCGTGAACAGCAAGTCCAGCGCGGCTACGTTTACGCCATCGTGGACGAGGTCGACTCGATCCTGATTGACGAAGCGCGCACCCCGCTCATCATCGCGGGCCCGGCCACGGTCTCGACCCATCAATACGACAAGTTCAAGCCCGGCATCGAGCAACTCGTCCGCAAGCAGAACATGCTTTGCAGCCGGTTGGTCAACGAGGCCAAGTCGCTGCTGGACGACGGCAAGAACGACGAGGGCGGCGTCACCCTTTTCAAGGTCAAGCTGGGTCAGCCCCGCAATAAATCGCTGCTGCGTCTGCTCGAAGACCCGGTCAACCGCCGGGCGCTCGACAAAGCCGAACTTTCCTTCCACGGCGACACCCGCAAGGACGAACTTTTCGCGCTCAAAGAGGAACTTTTCTACACCATCGACGAGCGCGCGCAGGAGGCGGACCTCTCCGAGCAAGGCCGCGACTTCTTGAACCCCGATGAGCCGGACGCTTTCGTGCTCCCGGACATGATGACGGCGTTCGCCGATATCGATGTTCGCACGGACCTCGATGACGTTGCCAAGGAAAAAGCCAAGGCCCAATTGCAAGCCAACACGGACCACCGCGCCGAGCGCATCCATAACATCTCGCAACTCCTACGCGCCTACTGCCTGTACGAGCGCGACGTGGAGTACGTCGTGGAGGAGAACAAGGTGGTCATTGTCGACCAGAACACCGGCCGCAAGATGCCGGGACGGCGCTGGAGCGACGGGTTGCACCAGGCGGTCGAGGCCAAGGAAGGCGTGCAGATCGACCGCGAGACGCAGACCCTCGCGACCATCACGATCCAGAACTATTTCCGCCTGTACCAGAAGTTGGGCGGCATGACCGGTACGGCCGAGACGGAGGCCAACGAGTTCCACGACATCTACAAGCTGGACGTGGTCGTCATCCCGACCAACCGCGGCATCGCGCGCAAGGATTCCAACGACCGCATCTACAAGACCCGGCGCGAGAAGTACAACGCCGTGATCGCCGAGATCAAGGAAAGCCACGGCCGCGGGCAGCCCGTGTTGGTGGGCACGGCGAGCGTCGAATCGTCCGAGTTGCTGAGCCGGATGCTCAAGCGCGAGAAGATCCCGCACAGCGTCCTCAACGCCAAATACCATCGCCAGGAAGCCGAGATCGTGCAGCGTGCCGGCCAGCGTGACGCCGTCACCATTTCCACGAACATGGCCGGGCGCGGCACGGACATCAAGCTAGGCGCGGGCGTCAATGAACTCGGCGGCTTAATGGTGCTCGGCACCGAGCGCCACTCCGCCCGCCGGATCGACCGCCAGTTGCGCGGCCGTTGCGCGCGTCAGGGGGACCCGGGCGCTTCGCGTTTCTACGTCAGCTTCGAGGACGACCTGATGCGAAACTTCGGCGCGTCCGACCGCATGACGACGATCATGGAAAAGTTCGGTCTGGAGGATGGACAGGAGTTGGAGCACGTCCTCCTCAACCGCAGCGTGGAAAACGCCCAGAAGCGGGTCGAGCAGCGCGACTACATGAGCCGCAAGCACACGCTCGAATACGACGACGTGATGAACAAGCAGCGCGAGGTCGTCTACGGCTACCGCAACGAGATCCTCGACACCGACACTCCCCGGCACCTCATCGATGAGGTGATCGAGGAAGCCGTCCCGGCGAAGGTGGAGGAATACGTCAAGGAAGGCAGCGGTGAAGAGCCAAACCACGCCGGGTTGCTGGCGTGGGTGAACATGACATTCCCGCTGGGATTGTCGGCCGAGAAGGCGGCGTTTGAGCAAAAGAACCCGGCGGAGATCGGCCAGTTCCTCGTGGAACGCATCACGGAGGCGTACAACAGCAAATGCAGCCACGAGGACCCTGAAGCGGTCAAGGGGCTGGAACGCTACATTGTCCTCAATGCCGTTGACCGCCTGTGGCAGGAGCACCTCTTTGCCATGGACGGGCTTCGGGAAGGCATTCAGCTCCAACGCATCGGGCAAAAAGACCCGCTGGTAGAATACAAAAACGAGGCGTATTCGATGTTCGTCGAGTTCATGGCGAACCTGAAGCTGGAAATCCTGCACAACCTGTTCCGCAGCACGTCCAACCTCCAGGCGTTCGAGAAGTTCCTCGCGAGCCTCCCGCAAACTTTGCTCCACGACGTGCTCGGCAGCCCGGAAGCGCACTCCCGCCCTGCCTCGCCAGAGCCAGGCATCGAACACCAGCGACCCGCGCCGAACGCGGCTGTCCCCGTGGCGGAGGAGGCCCCTCCCCGGCTGGAGATCCCCGGCAGGCGTGAACTGCCGAAGGTTGGACGCAACGACCCCTGTCCGTGCGGCAGTGGAAAGAAGTTCAAAAACTGCTGCGGGCACTGACCACGAAGCTCGCTTGGGGAGCAAAATCGGAGTGGCGCGGCGATCACGGCCGGCGAGGCACTTCTACCGTGTCCAGTCAACACGATTGTAACTTGCCTAAACTCGGGGAATGTCCATATTGTGCGGCAGATTGGGCGTTCCTATGGGTTTACGTCGGACGTTTCTTCTCTATAACTGGACAGTGCTCTTGGTAGTCGCCGCAACGTCGAATGTTGCGGTTCTCCTTTCCGCGCGTGCGTCCGTTGGAAGAATGTTCCGCAGGCTGATGCCGTGCCGCGGAGAGATTCCGCAGCCTCGGTGGGAGCTTTTGTCCACGGACCCCGATCCATCCCGACAAAGTATTCTTCCGCCCACGGCCGACCGTCCAAAGTTTTGCGAGTGTTGCACTCCTCTGGCAGCGCGTGAATCGGAGAACCGTGCGCCCTCACCGGCGCGCTTTGTTGGCTACCTAACGTTCAGCCATCCTACATTTGACTCCAAGTATGAAATCCTATCAATCCTCCCAGTCGGCCAGCGGCTCACGCCGTGGCTCCAGAAACCGCTCCGAAGGCCGGTCCGGCCGGTACTCGGGAGAACGACGCGCCGGCAGCAGCCGAGCACCCGCCCAGACTCTGTGGCAAAAAGTGCTGTCCTTTTTCAAGGGCGGCAAAAAGACGGCGAGTCCGCGTCCTGCCGCCGAAGCAGCGCCCTCGCATTCGTCTGACGATGCCGGTGCGTCTCGCCAGCGTTCGTCGCCCAATCCGGGGCGCACGGTGCGCAAGCCCGAAGCGGTGGATGTCACCAGTCCCCGGTTGTACGTCGGCAATCTGTCGTTCGACGCCACGGAGAGCGATTTGTCCGAGCTGTTCAGCGGCGTGGGCCAGGTGGTGACGGCGGAGGTGGTCAGCCACAAACAAACGCAACGTTCCAAAGGGTTTGCCTTTGTCCAGATGCAAACCATTGACGAGGCCAAACGCGCCGTGACCGAACTCCACGACAAGGATTTCATGGGGCGCAAGCTCGTCGTCAGCGGAGCCAAGAACACCGACGAGCACGACAGCCGCAGCGAACCCCGGTTCGCCGCCTGACCCGCGCACGCAGCTTTTCTGACCGTTTGACGGTGGCCCGGCCTCCTCTTCGAGGATCGCCGGGCCTTTTTCTTTGTGCCCGATCCATTTTACATCGTCGGTCCCACGGCAGTCGGTAAAACGGCGGTCGCGGTGGAAGCCGCGGCGCTTTGTGGGGCCGAGATCGTCAACGCGGACGCCTTCCAGGTCTACGCCGGTCTGGAGCATCTGACCGCAAAACCGTCCCGCGACGATCTCGCGCGTGTGCGGCACCATCTGGTCGGGCACGTGCCGCGATCCGAGGTCTACAACGTCGCGCGACACCACCAGGAAGCGTCGGAGTGTTTGCGGGATGCCGCGCGACGCGAACGGCCCGTGATCGTCGTCGGCGGGAGCGGATTGTACGTCAAGGCCCTCACGCACGGGTTGTCCCCCCTGCCCCCCGCGCAGCCGAAACTGCGCGCCGAACTGGAACGCACCAACCTGCCCGGGTTGGTCGCCAAACTGCAAGTCCTTGACCCGGTCGCGGCCGGAAAGATCGACACCCTCAACAAACGGCGCGTGGTGCGTGCGTTGGAAGTTTGCATCACCACCGGCGGATGTTTTTCGGACCACCAGACCACCTGGCAGATTGATCGGCCGCCGGTCCGCGGGGTGTTGCTCGTCCGCGACAAGGACGATCTGTCGGGACGCATCAACCGGCGGTCCGAGGATTCTCTGATCGAGGAGAGCCTGGACGAAGCGCGCGCGGCGATGCGTGCCCCCCTTTCGGAGACGGCGGCGCGGATCATCGGGTTAAAGGATGTCGAGGCGTTTCTGCAAGGGGAAATCTCGCGGGCGGAGTGCCTTGAGCGGATCCGGCTGGCGACCCGCCGCTACGCCAAGCGGCAGATGACGTGGTTCCGTGGGGAGACGTTTGCGGAAGTCGTCAACCTCACGACCTGCCAAAACATCCGTGCCTGCGCCCGCATGATCGCCGAGAGGGTTGGTGGGGCACTCGTGGAAAATAGCTCCACCCGAGACAAATCGCCGGGAACGTGACACGGTGCGGGACATGAACCTTCGTTTGTGTCGCTTCGCTGCCTTGGCAGCGTCCCTTTGTGTTCTGCCGTCGCTGGGCTTTGCCCAACGTGCCACTCCCGCCGCGAGTGCGGCCCCCAGCGCCGGCACCACCTCGCGTCCGGATGCGTTGTGGCGTTGCGAGCTGCCCGGCGGCGTGTACCTGGTTGCTCTCCGCAGTATCGTGTCGATCAGCAGCCACGAGTATGTCGTCGACGCTCTGGCGCGCGTCACGGAGGTCAACATCGCCACGGCCAGCGCGGTCGAAGCTCGGTTTTACTTCCTGGAGCCGCTGCCGGCGAGTGCTTCGTCCACGGGACCGGGCGCAACCTTGCAGACGCTGCAACAACACGTCCAGGAACTATCCGCCTCTCACCCCGAGGTCGAGGCCGTCTGGCAGAAGGTGGTCAAAAATTACCCGACGACCACCCATGCGCATACTGTCGAGTACCGGCTGAACTCCAAAGCCGATTTGCGAAGCCTCTACGACAGCCTGGAACTCTCCTGGACCACCGGCAAGGGAGTGAACCTCAAAATCGAATAGGGGTCCTCTCCAAGAAACGGAATAAATCGTATGCTACAGCCGTTTTCCGTTTGCCTGTGAGAGTTCCCAGCCCCGGCAGGGGCGCAAGAGTTTAGCCCACGGCGTGAGCCGTGG
>CAXTOX010000130.1:0-11494 GCA_964245885.1 uncultured Chthoniobacterales bacterium
AGCCGCCACCCCCGCCGCGACGAATAGATTTTCCCGATGCACCAGCCGCCATGCACCTGAACGCACCCGTCCAATGGGGTATCGTGGGATGCGGTTGGGTGGCGCGTGATTACGTCGCGCCGGCCCTGGCCCCCATGTCCTCCGCCCGCCTCGTGGCGGTCTGCGACCCCGATCCGGCGGCTCGTGCGAGCATCGCCGCCGGCCTGGAAGTGGCGCGCCACGCTGACCTGGACGCCTTCCTCGCCACGCCCGGCCTCGAAGCCGTCTACGTCGCCACGCCCAACCACCTGCACCGTCCGCTGGTGGAAGCCTCTGCCCACGCCGGCAAGCACGTCCTCTGCGAGAAACCCATGGCGACGACCCTTGCCGACGCAGAGGCGATGGTCGCCGCCTGCCAGGCTGCCGGGGTGCGCTACGCCACGGCCTTCGACCAACGCTTCCACGCCTACCATCGCCACCTGCGCGCGCTGGTGCGCGAGGGACGGTTGGGCGAGGTCACCGCCGCGCGCGTGCATTACGCTTGTTGGACGCCCGCCGACTGGTCGCCCGTCGCCGGGCAGGCGCACGACAACTGGCGCGTGGACCCCGCCCGTGCCGGCGGCGGGGCGTTCATCGACCTCGCTCCGCACGGCCTGGACCTGACGCAGACCCTGCTCGGTGAGCCGCTGGTGGAGACCGCCTGTCTCTTCCAGCGCCGGGTCTTCGACTACCCGGTGGACGACGGCGCGGCGTTGATCGGCCGGTTCCGCTCGGGCGCGCTGCTCCTGCTCAACGTTGCCTACAATTGCCCCGACCACTTTCCCCGGCGCACCCTCGAACTCGTCGGTACCCGCGCCATGGCCATCGCCCGCAACACGATGGGTCAGACCCCCGGCGGCTCGCTCCAACTCGTCGACGCGCACACCGGTGAGACCGAGGAGATCGTCGTCCCGCCGGAGGATGACCGCTCGCCGTTCGCCGCCGGTATCAAGGAGTTTTCCCGCTGCCTGCGCGCGGACGAGCCTTTCCCCTACCCGCCCGAGGGCGACCTCCACACGATGCGCCTGCTCGTGGACGCCGCCGCCAGCCAGCGATGAACGCTCCCGCTTTGACCCCCTACGTCTGTACGAACTGCGGCTTCTGGCAACGGCACTTCGCCCCGCCGCCGAGTTGCCCCGTGTGTTTGGATTTCCGCCACACGCCCCCGCCGGATGGCTGGGAATTCTGGACCGCCGACGAGGCCACGGCGCGGATCGTGACCCGCTGGGAAGAGGACGGAAACGGCATCGTCACCTTCCGCAGCGAACCCTCGCTCGGCATCGGACCCAGCGGTTACCTGATCCCCCTGCCCAGCGGCAACCTCCTCTTCGAGAATCCCGCCTGGTACTCCGACGACGCGCTTGCCGCGATCCGCGAGCGCGGCGGCGTGCACTGGCTGGCCGCGTCGCACCCACACGCCTACGGGGCGCTGTGGCGCGCGCAGGAACAGTTCTCTCCGGAGGCGGTTTTCATCAACGTCGCCGACCTCGCATGGACCGGCGCTTTCCGCGTGAACTTCCCTTACGACGGACCGCAGGAGATCGCTCCCGGCGCGACGCTGGTTCCCGTGGGCGGGCACTTCGACGGCCAGAGCGTGCTTTACCTCCGCGACCGCCGCCTGCTTTTCGCCGGGGACATGGTGAAGTTCCACCCCGGCAACGGCATCTCCACGCACAAAGCCTTTAACCGGCGCGTGCCGATGAGCCATGCCGAAATCCGCCGTTACCGGCAGGCCATCGCCCCGCTCGATTTTGCCGGGGTCTACACGACCTTCGAGCTTTCTCCTGCCAGGGGCGGCACGACCGCCGCCGTGCTGCGGCTCTTCGACGCCCAACTCGCCGTGTCACCCTTTTTCGGCCCCTTGTCACTGGATGAACCTGCCGCCGATCCCGACGCACACGCGTTGGCTACCTACCGCGCTTCGTACGCACCCGCGTTGGCCGCCGGGGCGCACTGCTTCGAGTTCACGCAGACGGGCCTGGACCGTCTCGGCCTGCCGTTGTGGACGGTCGCGTCCGTCGGCGCGGACGGTGCGCTCTCCGACGGCTTCGGCTACGGCCCGACGCTCGTCGCGGCGCAGGCCAGCGCCTGGGGAGAAACCATCGAGTGGCACCACGCCCGCGAGTGGCTCGCGCATGCCCCGCGCGTGCGCGGCACCTTCGCCGAACTCCGACGCACCGGCCATCCCGTCCTCGATCCGGTGAGCCTCTGCCTGTCCGCCGGCAGCGCGTACTCGCACGCCGACACCACCCTCGAATGGGTCCAGGCCCGCCGCCATCCGTCCGGCGATTTCGTGCTCGTGCCGGTGGAGTTCGTCGCGCCACGCTTCGCTGATCTCGGGCCGGACTTCGACCGCGACGCCGCGCTCGCCGTACCCATCACCAACGGCCTCGGCGCGGGCGTGACGTTCTCGCACGCGCTCGCGCACGGCGTCATGGAACTCCTCCAGCGCGACGGCAACAGCGTCCACTACCGCGCCATGGACCGCGGCCTGCTCGTCACCCTCGGCGACGACTTCTGCCTCGTGCAAAACCCGGCGACGCGCGAACTCCTGCGCCAACTCGACCGCGCGGGCGTCGAAGTGATGGTCAAGCTCGCCGACGACAGTTTCGGGTTGGCTAACCTCTACGTCGTCGGCTACGACCGCGACCCGGCGCAATCCCCGCAGCCCATTTCCCTGAGCGGCTGCGGCGAGGCGGTCGGCCCCGACCGCGAACGTGCGCTGGCGAAGGCGTTGCGCGAGTTCGTTTCCGCCCGTGCGCGCAAGGCGTTCAACCACGGTCCGTTCGGGCCGGTGCGCGCCGTGTCACCGGCGGGTTATCTGGAGGCGTTCGGCGCGGGCGCGATGCGCAACGAGGACGACCGCGCGCTGGCCGGGATGCAACGCTGGATGCGACTGGACCACGCGGAGTTTTTCGAGGAAATCCGCCACCCGCTCTTCGACGTGCGGGCGCGCCTGCCGTTCGACTCGCTGCCGACGACCTCCGTGCCAGATTCCGACGCAACGCTGGCTCTTTTGACCGAACGCCTCGCCGCGGCCGGACTGGAAATCCTGTACGTCGATTTCGCGCCGCCCGGTTCTCCCGCCTGCGCGCTCAAGGCCATCGTGCCCGGCCTGGAGGTCGAGACGATGACGTACCAGCGCATCGGCGCGCGCAACCTGCGCCGGCTGCTCGCCCGCGGCTCACGGATCGTCGGCGTCGGCACCCCCCACCCAGCCGGCGCGCTGCCGATCCGCCTGACACTTCAAGCGGCGATGACGTTCGACGACGAGGCGTGGTTCGATCCGGCCGAATTGAACCGGGTCGTCGGCCCCCTCTATCCGCTGTACCGCGAACCGGGTCGTCACGTCGTCGCGCTGCTCGAAGAACAAGCGCGGGGGAACGGGCCTTCCGGCTTCCGCCACTAACCCTCATGCGTATTTGCTTTTTTTCCCGTCGTTATTTCCCGGCGATCTCCGGGATGAGCGTCTATGCGCGGAACCTTCTGCGCGAACTCACCTCGCTCGGCCACGAGGTCACGATGATTTCCCAGTACCGCGGCGACGCGGCCGGCACGCGCGTGTACGGCGGCGGCCCGCCCCCGCCGGTGCCGGGCGTGCGCGTCATCGGCCTCGAAGCGCTGGGTGAACAGGAAAAACCCGTCGCCAACTTCGAGCGCGACATCGAGACGATGGTCGCCACCGCCGTCGCCGAGCACGAGAAAGAACCGTTCGACCTGCTCCACGCGCAGTACGGATACCCGACCGGGTTGGCGGCGCTCGAAGCTTCCAAACGCCTCGGCTTACCCAATGTCGTGTCGATCCAGGGCGGTGACGGGCATTGGGTGGGCGTGACCTGTTGCGGGACGCACCGCGAGGCGATGCGTACCGTGCTCGGCCACGCGGGTGCGCTGCTGATCGGTTCGCGTTCGTTCGCGGCGGAGGTGCGCGAGAACCACGGCACGCCGTCGGAGCGTTTTACCATTGTGCCCGGCGCGGTGGAAGCCGCGCGCTTCAAACCACGCGAGGGATACGTCGCCGGCGAGTGGATCGACGAGGCGCAGCCCGTGTTGCTCTACCACGGCCGCGTGGATCGCCGCAAGGGCGCGCTCGATTTGTTGGATGCGTTCGCGCTGCTGCGCAAGCGGCGGCATCCGATCACGGCACGCACGCGGTTGGTGTACTCGGGCATCGGACCGGACAGCACCGCGGTGGCTGACCGCGTACAAGGACTTGGCTTGGACGATGCCTTCATAAATTTGGGTTACGTGAACTACGACGACGTGCCGGCGGTCTACCGCCGGGCGGACGTTTTTGTCTCGCCGACGTACTCGGAGGGATTTTCCAACACGATCATCGAAGCGATGAGCGCCGGGCTGCCGGTGGTGTCGTGCGCGGTGGTTGGCGTGGTCGATTGCCTGCGCGATGGTGTCAACGGTCTGCTCGTGCCGCCGGGCGACGTGGAGGCGCTGGCCGACGCCTTGGCGCGGATGCTGGATGACCAGCCCTTGCGTGTGCATCTCGCCGAACGCGCGAGGCAGGACGTGGACGAGAAATATTCCTGGCCGGTCGTCGCGCGGCAGATCGCGGGCGTGTACGAGACCCTCCGTGGCACATGGCCCGACGATGGTTGGACGCTCTCTGCCCCCATGGACCCCGCGTGCAAGTACCGCGCCGAACCGCACCTCCTGTAAAACCAATGCGCGTGCGGGTCTACGAACAGGCAACGAAGTTGCCAGTCGTCCAAGGTAGGGTGCCTCTCCGAGGCAATCCAAAATGTTTCTGGGAAGAACGTCGGATCACGGGCACGGTCATCCAAACCAAATCAGGATTGCCTCGGAGAGGTCACCCTACCTTGGATGGTGCCTGCGGCGAAGTGCCT
Organism: uncultured Chthoniobacterales bacterium; assembly: GCA_964245885.1. Classification (GTDB taxonomy): domain Bacteria; phylum Verrucomicrobiota; class Verrucomicrobiia; order Chthoniobacterales; family SZAS-18; genus CAHJWO01. The sequence continues at coordinate 4,881 of CAXTOX010000130.1, forward strand.
TTTCGCGCGCTTGATAAAGCAAGATGAAAACCGCCCTCTTCCTCTCTCCCCACCTCGACGACGTGGCGTTTTCCTGCGGCGGCACGCTGCTGCGGCTCGCGGGCGACCCGGCGTGGCGTGTCGTGCTCTGCACGGTGTTCACCGCCACCGTGGATCAGCCCCAAGGTTTCGCCCTACGCTGCCAGACGGACAAGGGGATCGCGCCGGAAGTGGACTACATGGCACTGCGCCGCGCGGAGGACCGGGCGTTCGCGGAAGCGGCCGGCGTGGACGACGCGTGGCACTGGGAGTTACCCGAAGCCCCGCACCGCGGCTACGAGTCGCCCGCCGAACTGTTCGCGGGCGAGCGTGCGGACGACACGGTCTGGCAGCCCGTGCGCGATGCGCTGACCTCGCTCGACGCGGAGCTGCGGCCCGACGTGATGTTTGCCCCGCAGGGACTGGGCAACCACGTCGATCACCTGCAAACGATCCGCGCCGTGCTCGGCGTCTACCCGGCCGGGGGCAAGGTCTGCTGGTACCGAGACACGCCCTACGCCATCCGCGAACCGGGCGCGCAACCGGCCGGATCACTAGACGCCGCAAGGCTGACCCTTCACAGAGTCAGCCTGACCCAGGAAATCCTCGCGCGCAAGATCGCCGGCTGCGGCCAGTACGCTTCGCAGGTTGGCTTCCAGTTCGGCGGAGCCGACGGTGTGCGCGAAAAGCTGACGGCCTTCCACCGCGACGAAGCCTGCGGCGACGGATACGCCGAGACGTTTCTCTCCGCTGCCAATTTTTCTTTGCCTCTATGACCCTCCCCGCTGCCATCGAAGCCTACCGCCGCGCCCTGCCACCGGGACGGCTGATGGAATTTTCGCTCACGCCGCTCGATCGCGTCGGCATCCCGGTGCAGACGTTGACCTTCCTGCCCGAGCTGGCCGGAGCGCCCGCGATGGTGTGGCAATTGTGCGAGGGCATCGGCTACGGCGCGACGGAGGACGAGGCGCGCGTCGGCGCTTACGGTGAACTCACCGAGGAAGTTTCCTCCAGCGTGACGCTGGCGCGCACGGAACGTTTCACCGGTTCGTACCGCGAAATGCTCGCGCAACACGGCGAACGCGGCGTGGTCGATCCCGTGACGCTTTGCCTGGAAGCCGGTAGCCCGTACACGCCGGAAGTGACCCTCGAATGGGCGGTAGTCCGCCGCTGGTCTGGTGGTGAACCGGTGGTGGTGCCATCGGAGTTCGTCGCGTGTTCCGGCATGGACGCGCCGCCGCGCGACGGCATCACGCGGCTGGTCACGCCCATCACCAACGGCCACGGCGCGGGCACCAACCCGGAAATGGCCCAGGCTCACGGCCTCCTCGAACTCCTCCAGCGTGATGGCAACAGCGTGCAATACCGCGCGTTGGCTCGCGCCACGGCCATCGACCTGCAAACAATTACCGATCCCGTCGCACGCGAACTGCTCGACCGCTACGACCGCGCGGGCATCGAGATGTGCGTGAAGGTGGCCGCGACGGACTTTGGCTTCGTCAACCTGTACGCCGTCGGGTACGACCGCGGCCCGGCCGCGGGCGGGCTGCCGGTGATGGCGGCGGCGTGCGGCGAGGCGGTGCATCCGGTGCCGGCGGTGGCGTTGCGCAAGGCGCTGTTGGAGTTCGCGTCGTCACGGGCGCGGCTGGCGCTTTTCCACGGGCCGCTGGAGCGCGTGCGGGCGATTGCGCCGGAAGGTTACCTGGAAGCTTACGTTCGGATCCTCAATCCCGCCGACGAGGAACCGCGCGGTTTGGAAGGAATGCGGCGGTGGCTGGGATTTTCGTGGGAGGAGATGTGCCGGGTGCTCGCGCCGGTGTTCGCCGTGGAGGAAAAAACCTCGTTCGCGTCGCTGCCCGTTCCGGCGAACGCGCAGGAACTGGCGTCCGACAAGACGGTGCTGCTGCGCCACACGGTCGCGCAGTTAACAGCCGCCGGGATGGACGTGCTCGTGGCCGACCTCTCGACGCCCGGCAGCGGCGTGTGCATGGTGAAAATGATCGTGCCTGGCTTGGAAGTGGAAACGATGAGCTACCATCGCATCGGCGAACGCAACGTCGCGCGGCTGCTCGGGCGCACGCCGGAGTTCGCTGGCTTGGGCGACCCGCCGGCGGGTGCGTCGCGCGTGCCGCTCACCGCGGAGGCACGCGGCCGCCTCGGTGCGGACGCCTGGCTGGACGGCCCGGCACTCGATGCGCTGATGCGCGACCTGTACGTGCTCTACCGCGAGCCGAGCCGGCACGTCACGCGGCTAGCGATGGGCGAACGATGAACGGCGTGGCGATCACGACTTCAACTCGGGGAAAGTCATCCGCACCGCCTTGATCGTGAGGTGCCCCTTGGCATCCTTCGCGTAGATCAGCAAAAACGGCTCGGGTTCACCGGTCCCATCCTCCTTGCGCGTGCAGGTGAGTTTCAAGGTGTCGCCTTCCTGCCCGCACTTCACATCCTCGTAAGTATCGTTGTTGCCGTCTTTGGCGTCGATGCTCTCCTGCATGATCTAGCGGAACTTTTCCGTTGGCATCACTATCTCATGCGTCTCTTTCCCCGAGCCGTGGGAAAGCGTCACGGAAACATCTGGCGCGAACAGATCCAAGAGCCGTCTATCGGCGGTCTTCGAGTATTGGACAAATTGATCGAAAGCCTTGCGCGCGTCGGCCACGTCGTCGGCGCGCGCGCCGGAACACACGCCGCACAGCACCACGGCGAGCAGGGAGAGGAGCCACTTGTTCATGGAAATTAGGGCAGCGGATACTGCCGCGTGAGCGCGCCAACGGAGCCGCGCACTTTCTTGAGCGCCGCCTCGTCGCCGCGTGCTCGCAGGCCTTCGTGGATGAGGTCGGCAATCTCCATCATCTCTTCTTCCTTCATGCCGCGGGTCGTCACCGCCGGGGTGCCGATGCGAATGCCGCCGGCCTTGAACACGCTGACGGTGTCGAAGGGGATCGCGTTCTTGTTCACGGTGATGGCCGCGTGGTCGAGCGTTTCCTGGGCGTCCTTGCCGGTCATCCCCACCGGGCGCAGGTCCACGAGCATGAGGTGGTTGTCGGTGCCGCCCGAGACGAGCCGGTAGCCGTTGTGCGCCAGGCGGGCCGCGAGCGCCTTGGCGTTGAGCACGACCTGACGCTGGTAGTCCTTGAACTCCGGCCGGAGCGCTTCGAGCAGGCACACGGCCTTCGCGGCGACGACGTGCATCAGCGGACCACCCTGGATGCCGGGGAACACCTGCGAATCCACGCCCTTGGCAAACGGCTCCCGGCACAGGATGATGCCGCCGCGCGGACCCCGGAGGCTTTTGTGCGTGGTCGTCGTGACAAAATCCGCGTACGGCACCGGGCTTGGGTGCGCCCCGCCGGCCACGAGGCCGCTGATGTGCGCCATGTCGGCGAAGAGCAGCGCGCCCACGCTATCGGCGATCTGGCGCATCCGCGCGAAATCGAGCGTGCGCGGGTACGCCGACGCGCCCACGGTGATCATCTTCGGGCGCTCGGTCACGGCCTGCTTGGCGAACGCCTCGTAGTCGATGCGCTCGTCGGACTGCGCGACGCCGTAATGCACCACGTCGTAGAAGCGGCCGGAGAAATTCGCCTTGTTGCCGTGGGTCAGGTGCCCGCCGTGGGATAGGTCCATCGTCAGGATCTTGTCGCCGGGCTGGAGCACGGAGAAATACACGGCCATGTTAGCCTGCGCGCCGCTGTGGGGCTGGACGTTGGCGTGCTCCGCGCCGAAGAGCTGCTTGGCGCGGTCGATGGCGAGTTGCTCGACCACGTCGGCGTTCTCACAGCCGCCGTACCAGCGTTTGCCGGGGTAGCCCTCGGCGTACTTGTTGGTGAACACGCTGCCCTGCGCCTCACGCACGGCGGTCGAGGTGAAGTTCTCGCTCGCGATCAGCTCGAGGTTTTCGTTCTGGCGGGCTTCCTCGGCGGCGATGGCGGCGGCGACCGCGGGATCGGTTTCGGCGAGCGTGGGGCGGTGCGGCTGGAGTGCGGGCGTTTGCATGGCGGCGGAGTTCGGAGCGTTGTTGCGGGGCTTGGCGGCGGGAGCCTGGTAGCTGGCGTCGAGCAGGGGCAGCAGCGTGGTGAGGGCTTTTCTCAGCACGTCGCGGCAGCGGAAATAGACCGAGCGGCTCTGGCCGATGGGGTCGGGCACGTCGAGGCTGTGCGCGTCGGCGGCCGGGTCGAACTCGCGGACGAGAAACGCCTTGTCGGCCGCCTCGGGGAAAAACGTCTGGAGCGCGTCGAGGTGGCCGCGCGTCATGGTGAAGATGAGGTCGGCGCGCTCGACGAGTTCGTCGGTGAGTCCCTGACTGCGGAACCGCGACAGGTCGATGCCTTCCTCCGCCATGGCTTCGACGGTGTGCTCGCTGGCCGGCTGGCCGTTCATGGCGTGCAGCCCCGCGCTGACCACGCGCACGTCGCCGCGCCCCTCCACCATGCGCCGGAAAAGCCCCTCCGCCATGGGCGAGCGGCAACTGTTGCCGGTGCAGACGAAAAGGACGTTTTTCACAGGGGCAAAGGGCTGTCCGCGAGGCTTCGCGGCAATGTCCGTCAGTGTAGGGGCAAAGCGGTCAAAAGGCAATCGGCAGAACTCCTTTCTGGTTTCTGCCCTCTGCCACTCCGCCCCTCGCGCTTCCTCCGAACTTTTGCCTTTTTGCCTTTCACCTTTTGCTCTACTCTCCGGTTCCGTGAGTGCGCTGCTGGAACCCGGGTCCTTGAGTCCTTACCTGCCTGACGTGTACCGCTTCGCCTTCCTCATGACGGGGGAAGCCGCCGCCGCCGCCGCCGTGCTCCGGCGCACCGTCGAACGCGCCGCGCGCGGGGGGATCAGCGACCTGCGGGACTCCCGGCGGGTGAAACGGTGGCTGTTCACCGAGGCGCGTCACCAGTGCGCACCGCCGGCGTCGATCGGGCCGGCCAAGCTGGCTGCGGATGCACCGGTCCCGTCGAACACGGCGGCGGGTGAGGCCGTCGCTTCCGCGCCGTTGGCGGCGCGCTTCGCCACGGTGCCGGAGGTCGAACGCGGTGCGCTCATCCTGTTTTACCTCTACCTGTTCGATCCAGCGGATTTGGCGGAGGTCCTCGAAATTCCTTCCTCGGAACTCGCCCCGCTCCTGATCCGCGCGCGCGAGATGCTCGGTCAAAACCCGTAGTCCCGAGGCGTTCTTGCGCGGTTTTTGCTTGCTTGTCTCCGTCGGCTTCGGCGTTATCACCCATAGAGCCCATGGCCGTCTCTCCTCTCGACAAGCATCTGGCGCGGCTGGCCTGCTGCCGGCCGGACGGCGACGCCCTCGGCTGCCGCCAGACGCGCGGCGCGCTCGGGCGCATGGCCGACGCACCGGCGTTGCGGGAGGCGTTTGACTCCCAGCGGGTGTTCGACGCTCCCCTGGTGGCCAGCGTGCAGGCGCTGCCGCTGCCGGACGACTTCCAGACGACGGTCGAGGACGGGCTGCGGCTGGCGGCGCAAAGCGGGACCAATTCCTGGCGCGCGATACTGCGCCAGCCGGCGTTGTGGGCGGTGCTGCTGGCGGTGGCGTTCCTGGCGGCGTGGGCGGGTTGGGCGGTCTACGAGCACGCGATGGGTTTCCCCGGCGACGAGAACGTACGGCAGTTGGTGAACCTGGCCCTCAAAGCCCGGCTCGGCTCGCTCGAACCCCTCGACACTGAGTGCGGCAAGCTCGGCGACACCTTGTTTTTGCGGCACAACCTGACCGACTTCGACGTGCCCGAAGCCTTCACGCACGAGATGGCCACCGGCTACCGGGTGTTCAAGAAGGACGAAGAGTATGTCACCCAGGTGCACACGCGCGGCGACAACCTCGTGATCCTGGTGTTCCGGGCGGACGGCCAAGGAGTGCACATCTCCCCCAAGGACACCTGGAAACATCTCGACGGCGACGGCTGGATCGCCGCGGTGACGGTTTATCACCGTCTGTGTTTCGTGGCGGTCACCCGTGGGGATCGCACGGAGATCGACGCGCGCCTGCGGCTGGTGCGGAACTGAAGGCGAAGGCAAAATGCAAAATGCAAAATGCAAAGTGACTGAGCGGAAGGCAGAACCGCCGCTTGTCTCGTCCCGTTCCTCCTTCCGGACTTTTGCATTCTGCATTTTGCATTTTGCATTTCTGCTTTGATCCCTCCCCTCGGCATCATCGCCGGCAGCGGCGTTTATCCCCTCCTACTCGCCCGCGCGGCGCGCACCGCCGGCGTGGAACGCATCGTCGTGGCCGCGTTCGAAAGGGAAACCGACCCCGCGTTGGCCAGCCTCGTGGACGAGACCGGCTGGATGCGCGTCGGCCAACTCGGACGGATGCTTTCGTTCTTCGAGAAACGCTCGATCCCCCGCGCGATCATGGCCGGGCAAATCGCCCCAAAGAACCTCTTCGACCTGCGTCCCGACCTGAAGGCGCTCCTGCTCCTGGGCAAGTTGCGCGAACGCAACGCCGAGACTCTCTTCGGCGCGATTGCCGACGAACTCGGCAAGGTCGGTGTCGATCTCCTGCCCGCGACGACCTACCTGGAAAACCTGCTCGCCACGTCGGGTCATCTCGCCGGCCCGGTGCCGGGTAAACGTGCCTGGACGGACGTGGAGTTCGCCAT
>CAXTOX010000131.1:0-11431 GCA_964245885.1 uncultured Chthoniobacterales bacterium
CCCAAGAACATCCAGCAGCAGCGGGCGCAGCCCATCTACCCGACGCGCATCACCCTGCGCGGCTACGACAAGGCCGGCCCCGTCCCCGACGAGGTCGCGCTCAACGAACTGCTCGGCCTCATCGGCGGCGCGAAAAAACCGATGCTCTACGTCGGCGGCGGCATCATCTCGTCCGGCGCGTCCGGGGAGTTGATGGAATTCGTCGAGCGCACGCAGATCCCCGTGGCGACGACGCTCATGGGCATCGGCTGTTTCCCCGAGAACCATCCGCTTTCCCTCAAGTGGCTCGGGATGCACGGCACGGTCTACGCCAACAACGCCGTCAACGAAGCCGACGTGCTGCTCGCCATGGGCGTGCGCTTCGACGACCGTGTGACGGGCAAGGTCGAGGAGTTCGCCAAACACGGCACGATTGTCCACGTGGACATCGACGCCAGCGAGATCAACAAGAACAAGGTCGTGCGCCTGCCCATCGTCGCCGACGTGAAGGTGACGCTCCGGCGGCTCAACGAAATGCTCGCGGCAGCCGGTTGGGAGCGCGTGCCGGACGGCCAGCACGGCCGTTACCCGGAGTGGTACGCCACGATCCAGGCGTGGAAGGCTCAGCACCCCCTGCGCTTCAAGGACACCGGCGACCTGATCCAGCCGCAGTACGCGATCCAACTCCTCAACGAACTGACCAAAGGCGAGGCCATTGTGACCACCGGGGTGGGTCAGCACCAGATGTGGGCGGGGCAATTCTGCGATTTCATCCGGCCGCGCTCCTTCATCACGTCGGCGGGTTTGGGTGCGATGGGCTTCGGCTTCCCATCGGCGATGGGGGCCAAAGTGGCCTGTCCCGACCGGCAGGTCGTGGACATCGACGGCGACGGCTCGTTTCTGATGAACGTGCAGGAACTCGCCTGCGCGAAAGTGGAGGGCATCGCGGCCAAGGCCATCATCCTCAACAACCAGCACCTCGGCATGGTGATGCAGTGGGAGGATCGTTTCTACAAGAGCAACCGCGGCCACACGTTCCTGGCCGATCCCAAGCAGCCCGGGGTGATCTATCCCGACTATGTAAAGATCTGCGAGGGCTTCGGCGTGAAGTGCGAGCGGGTCACCCGCAAGGAAGACCTGCGTGCGGCGATGGAGCGGATGCTGGCCTCGGAAGAGGTCTACGTGCTCGACGTGATGACGCCCTACACCGAGCATGTGCTGCCGATGATCCCGGCGGGCGGCACGTACAAGGACATCATCACCGAGTAGCTGCACGGATGCGGCCGAACGGAACAAACGGCGTCTCGTGACCTGGGACCAAGTCTGCTCCAACCGGTACTTGAGGGCGCTGCCCTTCCGGGTCGAAACGAACCGGTGGGGGCAAGTGGTGCTGAGTCCCCGGCACAACAACGATAGCTTCGCCCGGGCGTCCGTTTTCAACCTGCTCCACAAAAGGATGGAACGGGGTCGATGTTTACAGGAAACCGTGATCGACACGGAAGACGGCAATAAAGTCGCCGACGCCACCTGGATGTCCGACGCCTTCTACCGGGCGAACAAGGGCCGGTCGAGTTTCCAAGGCGCACCGGAAATCTGCGTGGAGGTCAAGTCGCCGGGCAACTCGATGGAGAAGAAAGACCTTTATTTCAAGGCCGGCGCAAAGGAGGTTTGGGTTTGCAGGCAATCCGGCAAGATATTGTTCTTTGACGCCGATGGCTCCCTGGAGCGTTCGGCGCTCTGCCCGGGCTTTCCGCTTACCGTTGAACTTCAAAAGTTCGACCTGTGAACGGCGCAGGGTCCAAGGGTTGCCCGTCGCTTGTCATCGAAGTCTTTACCTGAAGACGGCTTGTCGAACTAGGCCGGACACGGTCAAATTCCTATCATGTCGCGCTTCCGCCTACACCATCTGAGGCTTCCGAGTTTAGCGTTTGCCATCGTGCGACTGCTGCTAATGTGCATTTCGCTCGCGCCGGCCGCGCGCGGTCAATCCCCCGCCCCGGCCCACGAAACCGGGCCCACGCAAGACACCCGGCGCGTCCTGCTCGTCGTGTGGGACGGTTTGCGGCCGGACTCGATCAACGACGAGGTGACCCCCACGCTCGCCAAACTCGCGCGCGAGGGCGTCTTTTTCACCCGGCACCATCCGGTGTACCCGAGCATGACCGAGGTCAACGGCACGGCTCTGGCCACCGGTTGTTATCCCGGCCACAGCGGCATCACCGGCAACGTTGAATACCGTCCGGCCATCAATCCGCTCAAGCCGGTTCCCATGGAAAACCTGGCCACGATCCGCAAGGGCGACGAGACATCCGGCGGCAAATATCTGCGCGTCCCGACCCTGCCGGAACTCTTGCAGGCAACTGGCCGGCGCACGGTGGTCGCGGGCACCAAGGGCGTCGTCGCTCTCTTTGACCGTGCGGAACGCCCGGCAATCCGGGATATAGATAAGTACGCAGCCCAGTCTGTCGTGGTGTACGGAGGCAACACCCTGCCGGCTAGTCTCGCGGAACGGATGGACGAAATGGACCTCCCCCCCTTTCCAGCGGAGATTCATTTCCCAAACGTTGAACAGGATGCCTGGACAACAAACGCTCTCATCCATTGGTTCTGGCCGTTGCGCCCGGAAGGTCTCCCGGGCTTTTCCGTCCTGTGGATGAGTGATCCCGATTACACGCAGCACCAGTTTGGCCCCGACTCACCGCAGGCTCACCGCGCCCTGGCCAGCGTGGATGCGAACCTTGCCAAAGTCCTCGCCGGACTCGAAAGCGACGGCGTCCGCGCCAGCACCGATGTGCTCGTGGTTTCCGACCACGGATTCTCCACGATCGGACGCAAGATCGACCTCGCGCAATTGCTCAAAGATGCCGGGTTCAACGCCGCCCGCGAGTTCGCGGCCCCGCCGAACCCGAGCGACATCGTAGTCGATGGCCTCGGCGGCACCGTGTACCTGTACGTCGCCGGGCACGATGCCGATACGATTCGGCGGGTAGTCGAGTTTCTCCAACACGGCGATTTCGCCGGGGTGATCTTCACCCGCGACACGCAGCCGGGCACCTTTGCGATGAGTGCGGTACACATCGACGCGCCCGACGCGCCGGACATCGCCGTTGCCCTGCGCTGGAACGACGACAAAAACGCCGCCGGTTTTCCGGGTGAGGTCGTCAGCGACGGCGGGCGCAAACCAGGCCAGGGCACCCACGCCACGCTCAGCCGCTACGACATGCGCAACACGCTGGTCGCCAGTGGACCAGATTTCAAGCAAGGCTGGCGGGACGAGTTGCCGAGCGGCAACGTCGATCTCGCGCCGACGATTGCTCGTCTCCTCGGTTTGCCGAAGCCCGCCGGCATGGACGGACGGGTACTCTTGGAGGCGTTGACCGAACCGGCAGGCGACGCGCCCGCGCCGCCGCGTGCCGAGCGGCTGGAGGCCGGGCAGGCTGACTGGCACCAGTATTTGCAAGTCACCCGTTACGGCGGCGTGGATTATTTCGACGAGGGCAACGCGGTGGAGAAAGCAAAGGTGGGCCAGTGACAGCGTCTAGTAATACTTCGTCAGGTGCTCTGAGCATGGCAGAGTTTCACGGCTTCTCCTCGGAGAGAGCACCGCGAAACAGGCAAAATGGTGAGAAATCACCGGCAAAACAAATGTTGCCGTTGAAGTACTTACAACACTTGACGAAGTATTACTAGATGGGCGGTCAGAACCAGAATTTAGCCACAGATTGCGCAGATTTCCGCAGATTGAAAGGAGGAAGGGAACCTCTTCTTACCCCCTCTTCTAGGCTTTTTAAGAAAAGATGTCTTCGTTTTCTGCTGATCATAGCCCAGTGCTTCAGTGCTGGGGTGGCGGTCACCCATCGCCCAAGTCCCGCCAGGGACGAAAGCCGGCGAGGCAGGAGCGCCGCTGCCGTCCCTGGGGGGACTGACGTGACCGCTGACCGTTAACCCAGGGCTGAAGCCCTGGGCTATTGTCCGTCTCCGGTCCATTGCTCCTGCGCCCGTCAGTCACTCTTCGTTTTCGGCCACTCCTCTTCTCCAAATGCTCTCATCTGCGGAAATCTGCGAAATTTGTGGCTAAATTCTGCCGGCCTTGACGTAGGAGCGGACGCTCCTCAAACCGTCGATACGTCCGTGGCTCTACCTTCAAAGATCTGCTCGGCGGCGCTCGTCGGGTCGCCGCCGGCCTCGGCGGGCGGCAGCCACGGGGGCAGCGGCATGAGGAGGTATTCCGACAAGCCGTGCGCGGTCGGTTCGTACGTGGCGCGCAGGCGGCGCAGTTTTTCGTTGGCGTCCGTGCCGGCGAGCAGCCGGGCATCGGCTTGCAGGAGATCGCGCAACCGGGCCAGTTCGCCGGGGGGCAGACGGTCGGGCGACTCGGGCGCGCCTTCGGGGGGCACCTGGAAGATGTGCGCGATGTCGATGAGCGCGCGGCGCGCCATGGCAAAGGTCAGCGGCGCCTGCCGGGGTTCAATGCTCTCGATGCCCACGAGCAGCAGCGCGCACGTGTTGAGGATCGAGGTCATTGTCGCCAGCCACGACTGGTCGTGGTGCTGCGAACGGTAGAAACACAGGATCGGGTAGGACAGGTGGCTTTCGAGGACCTCCGCCGCCCACTTCTCGAAGTCCAGCAGCAGCGCGTCGAGATCGCGCGCGTCGCCGCGGTGGCCGTGCTGGCGCAGCAACTCGGCCGCGCTCGGCGGCGAGCCGGCGCGCACGTCCACGCGCAGGATGGTCACCTCCCGCCGCGAGAAAGCCGCGTAGAGGACCGGCAGGTAGCTGATGATGCTCGCCAGGAATCCGAACCCAAGCCCCGTTTCCAGCACCGTGGCGAACCGCGCCGCCGGGTTCTCCGGCTTCACGTCGCCCAGCCCGAGGGTGAAAAACGTCGTGCCGCTGTAGTACGTGCTCGTTTCCAGGTCCCCGAAGCCGTGCGGCGTCGGCAGGAGCGCCCACTGCACCAAGCCGAAGCCGACGACCATGCCCACGGCCCAAAAGCCGACGAGCACCAGGATGAACAGCGGGCCGAACAATCCGAGGTAGCGTTCGCGGTTCGCGCCGGCCAGCACCCGGTTCCCGATTCCCGCCCAAGGCAGCCAGAGCGTGCGGAAGAAAAACCGGGTGAACCGGAACCGGCGGGAGGCTGTGCGCGGCAGGACGATGGTCTCGAACGCCTCCCAGAGCACGGTGACGATCATCGACGCCCCGACGAGGATCGACGCGAGATTCCAGAGCAGCACTGGCCAGACCTTTCGTCTTGAACACTCCTTTTGCAAAGCGGTCGATTTCCAAGCACCGCCCGTCCGTTCGCGGCGCTTGCACGAATCAATGGGAACCGGCGGCGGTTCGCGCCGGTGCCTCCACCTGTCTCATGCCCATCTTCCATCCCCTCGCCCGTGTGTTTCTAGCCGTGAGCCTGACCATCTTCCCCTTCGCCGCCTCCGCCCAACAGGACGGTGGCGCGGCCGACAAGCCACTCGCCTCGTACAAGGACAAGAACCGCGTCCTGCTCGTGTTCGCGCCCACGGACAAAGACCCCGCTTACGTCGAACAGGGCAAGCTCTGGCAGGGCGAGAAGGCGGGCTTCGACGACCGCCAGCTCGTGGTCGTGCCCGTGTTGGCGGACGCCAAGAAGGTCGCCGGCGACGTGCCCGCCGCGTTGGAAAAGCGGTACGCCATCGACGCGAAGGCGTTCACGGTCGTGCTGCTCGGCAAGGACGGGCACGACGCCTACCGCGCGGCCAAGCCGCTCAAGGCCGGTGCGCTCTACGAGGTCATCGACGCCATGCCGATGCGGCGCGCGGAGGTCAAACGCCCGTCGCCATCGCCCTCGCCGCGGCCCGCCAGGCCGGACACGGATCACGACGAATAAACGCCATGGAAAGCACCCTCAATCTCGCCGACATCCGCATCAATTACCTGCGCGGCCAACTGCGCCGGGCGGACCTGGCGGACGATCCCACCGCGCAGTTCAACCGCTGGATGGAGGAAGCCACCGCCGCCGGGGTCGTCGAGCCGACCGCCATGAGCCTCGCCACCGCCGGACGGGACGGCGTGCCGCGCGTGCGCACCGTGCTGCTCAAGGGCCTGAGCGACGCGGGGTTCGTGTTCTACAGCAACTTCGAGAGCCGCAAGGGCGCGGCGCTGGCGGGCAACCCGGTGGCGTCGCTGCTCTTTCCCTGGCTGGCGTTGGAACGGCAGGTCCTCGTGAGCGGGCGCGTCGAAAAGGTCGACGTTGAGGAGGCCACTCGCTATTTTGCCTCCCGTCCGCGCGAGAGCCGGCTGGCGGCTTGGACGAGCGGCCAGAGCCGGCCGGTCCCTTCGCGCGAGGTGTTGGAGGCGGATCTCGCACAGGTCCGCGAGCGGTTCGGCGCGGAGGAAGGCGAGGTGCCGCTGCCGCCGTTCTGGGGCGGCTACCGGGTGCGGCCCGAGACCGTCGAGTTCTGGCAGGGACGCGCCAACCGGTTGCACGACCGCTTCGAATATACGCGCGCGGACGGCGTCGGAGGCTGGAAGCTGGAAAGACTTGCCCCCTGAAAAAACGCAGAACGCAAGACGCAAAAGTCTGGAAGGAACCGGAGCGAACGCTCGCTCCGGGCTGAGCATTGATTGTGCTATGTTAGAAGGTATGAAGGAACCACAAGGCTCTCGGAGGGAAACGACAGAGCGCGAGATTTTTGCCCGCTGCTGCGTGGTTCTCTGCCTTCTGACCTTTGCATCTTGTATTTTGCCTTCTGCATTGTCCGCCGAGGTCTCCGGCCGCTACGTCATGGCCACGAGCGACACCAACCAGGAAGCCTACGGCGGCACGGTGAGCATTTCTGCCCGCAGGAACGCCTACGAGATGGACTGGCTGCTCTCCGGCGAGGGTCGTTCGTTGCACGGCCTGGGACTCCTCGAAGACCGGGAACTCCTCGGCGTGTCACTTTCCACCGGCGGTGGTGCCTACGGCGTCGCCGTGTACCGTCACGCCAAGAATGATCCGCAGTGGAAAGGCCGCTGGGTCACGAGCATCGACGGTGCCGCCAACGTGGGTGACATCGCCTTCGACGCCGGCTCGACGCTCGTCGGCAGCCACGCGCTGACCTGCAAGCGCCCGGGGGTCGGCAGCTTCGTCGGCACCGTGGAAATCACGGCCAAGGGCAGCGACTACCTGCTGACGTTCCTGCTCGGCCACTCGGTGTTGTACAAAGGGCTGGGCACCCTGTCCGGCGACGGACGGCTGGTCGTGGGCTGGAGCTTCGGCAGTTCGCCGGCCCTGGCGGTTTATCATTACAACTCGGAGGGATCGCTCACCGGCCGGCGGCTGACGTTGCGCTCCAACGGTCAGGTCACGAGCACGAACGAGCGGATGGCGCGCGAGGGCGAAGTGGCTGCGCGCCTGCTCCCGGTGGCCGCGCACGGCAACCTGGAGGAACAATTCGAGGTTGCCCCGCTGCCCGGGGCGTTCGGCACCTTGACCGATCCCGTGCTCGCCGTGCTCGAACCGAACCCGCCCCTGGTCAAACACATGACCTACGAGCAACTCGAAAAGGCGGGTCCTGACGGTTGGGCGGATCGCTGGCTCGCCGGGCAGCTCAACCCCGACGAACGTGCCGACCTCGCCAGCGCGCGGCAACGCATGGCCGATGCCCGCCGCGGTAAGAAGAAGGGAGCCTCCGCTGCCGACTCGCAAAAGACCATCGGCGAGTTGATCGACGCGGAACATGCCCGGCGCACGGGGAAATCATCCGCCGACAAGCCCGACAAAAAAGCGAGGCGTTGAGCGCCGAGATGAAAAACCGCGACGGCTTTTTCGGTCGCATCCGGTGCTTCCGGCCGTAGAATGGTTCCCATGACGGACAACGAAACCCCTCGCCTGCGCGTGTTGCTGGAAGAACTCCACGGCGAACTCTCCCGCCTTTCTTCGACCGGCGTGGACGATGCGCGCCGCGCTCAGTTGCTCGACCTGCAAGCGGACATCGAACGTCTGCTCGCCCGCCACGGGACGGACACCGGCTCCGCGGGAACGGATGCCACCGTGCCGCCTGAGGAACGCCAGCACTTGCAGGGACGTTTGCAGACGCTCGCGGCGGATTTCGAGGTCGCGCATCCGCAGATTGCATCCGCTTTGGAACAGACGATGAATGTCCTGAGCAACATGGGGCTGTGACCTGCGCGGGCATGGCGCGAACCACCGGGACAAAGATTCCGCCGGTTTTTTGCGAGGGCGCTTCCCCCCTGCGGCGAACATGGTAAGTTCCCATTCAACCCATGTTCCGAGCCATCCGGCGGATTTTTCTCCTGTCGCTGATCGTCCTGCTGCCCGCCGCGGCGGTCGGCTGGTGGTGGCTGCAAAACGCGGACCCGATGTACACGGCGTACGAAACTGTTTTCCGCGAACGCTTTCACCGCTACGACGGCATCATTGAGGAAACGGCCCGGCAGCATGGGGTCGATCCCATGATCATCAAAGCGGTGGTCTGGCGCGAGAGTCGTTTTCGGCCCGACAAGGTCGGCGGCGAAGGCGAACGCGGCCTCATGCAGATCACCGAGGCCGCCGCGCGCGAATGGACCAAGGGCGAGAAAGTCGCGGACTTCGCACCCAAAGACCTCTTTGACCCCACGACCAACATCAAAGCCGGCACCTGGCTGCTCGCGCGCGCCCTGCGCCGGTACGTGGGCAAGGATGATCCCCTGCCCTTCGCGCTGGCGGAGTACAACGCGGGCCGCAGCCGCGTGGTCCGGTGGACCGGCGAGCGCGGCGACGGGCACGAATCCACCCAGCCGACCCCGGGCGTCACCAGCCAGGAGCTGGAAGCAAAAATCGACATCGCCGACACCCGCGCTTACATCCGGACGGTGCAAAACCGCGTTCAGTTCTACCACCAGCGGGGCCGGCTCTGAAAAAGCGGGTGAGAAACAAGCCCGCCGCAGGCGGTCGTCCAAGGTCCTGTTGCCTCTCCGAGGCAATCCTATTTTTCTGAGGCGGGAATGCTGGACTGCGGGCACGGTTCTCCAAGCCAAATTAGGATTGCCTCAGAGAGGCAACCCTACTTGGACGACCGGTCGCAACGGCCTGCTCGGACACTTCACATGTGCCTCCTAACGTTTGCAGGCACTCGGGGAAGCGGGTATCTTCCACCGCCATAGTTCTGCGGCGCGGCCAGCGTGTTTATCCTCCGAAAATCTTCGCTGGCTCCTTGGCCCTCAAGCTGCTTGAGCCAGTCCGTCCGGTGAAGACTTCATTTGTCATGCCGTCGCGGTTGCGCGGTTTCTTCCTCGCGGTTGCGGCCCTGTGCCTCGGGACCGGGACGAGTTCCGGGATCGTCCACCTCGACACCGGCGATCCCACCCTTTACGCGTCCACCCCGGGCGACAACAGCGGATGGCAATACGAGGGGCTTTTCAGCGCCTACCTGGGCACGCCGATCGCGCCGTACTACTTTGTGACCGCCAAGCACATCGGTGGGTCCGTCGGGATGACCTTCACCTTCCATGGAGAAGTATTCACGACCACGGAAGTTAACCCAGACCCGTACACCGACCTGCAAATTTGGAAGGTCGATCATCCCTTCGCCACGTACGCGCCGGTCTACCAACCCGGCAACACGGCGAACCCGGAGACCGGCCAGGAACTGCACGTCTTCGGCCGGGGAACCCAGCGAGGCGCGGAAATTGACTTCGACGGCACTGCCCGTGGCTGGGCCTGGGGTGGCAGCGACTACGTGGAACGCTGGGGGCGCAACGTCGTCGCCTCCGTCCTCCCCAACGGCAGCCCGTCCTGGAACCTCCTGCAAGTGGCCTTCCACTCACCCGGCCTGACCGGCGAGGCGCACCTGTCGGTCGGGGATTCGGGCGGCGGGCTTTTCATCCTCCAGAACGGTCTCTGGCGGCTGGCCGGGATCAACTACGCCGTGGACGATCTCTTCACCGCGCCGGACCCGGGCACGGGCTTCGCCGCCGACCTCTTCGACGCCCGCGGGTATTACAGCGAGAACGACGACCAATCCTTCACGTTGATCACCGGCGACGCCAACGCGCCGACCTCCTTTTACTGCACGCAACTTTCCTCGCGCCTAGCATGGATCGAGAGCGTGGTCGGCAACATCGACGCCTTGCCCACGGAGGACTTCGCCGCGTGGCAGCGAGCCTACTTCACGCCGGACCAGATCGCCGACGACACGGTCGGCGGACCGAACGCCGACCCGGACGGCGACGGCGTTTCCAACCTGCTGGAACTTGCCTTCAACCTTGACCCGACCTTTTCGGAACCCGCCGTGATGACCGCCGGCACGGGGCTGCGCGGCCTGCCCCTGATCCGGCTCGAACAGGTCAACGCCACCGACCAGCGGCTGACGGTCGAATTTGTCCGCCGCACGGCCGGCAGCGGCGCGGGGCTGACGTATGCGACGCAGTTCACCCCCGACCTGCGCGGCGGGTGGCAGGCGGGAGGCACGGAGAGCACGACCCCGATCAACGCACGCTGGGAGCGGGTGAAGGTGACCGATGCGGTCGCCGTCGGCGGGACGGTGCCGGCGCGGTTCGCGCGCGTGCTGGTCAGCCAGGAGGCCGCGAACGCTCCGGCCGCAAAGTAACGCCGCCAGCGCGGCGGTTCCTCAGCCCGCCGGCGTGGAGGAGATCATCTTCGGAGTCGAGAACCCTTTCTCCGTCGAGTAGGTCAGCGACGCCACGGACCGGGTGGACGGCTGGCGCGGCCAGCCTTGGCGGATGGACTGCGCGACGTAGCCGTCGATGCCTTCCTTGCCGCTGCTGCGCTGGAAGCGGATGTCGGCGACGTTGCCCTCCGCGTCGGTCGTGACCTCCACGATCATTTCGCGCACGCGGGTAGGGTCGGTGTCGTGGGGATGATCCCGTGGCTTATCCAGATGCTCGCCGGTGCCGTAGTTGTTGATCAGCCGGCAGCCCGACCCTGTCAGGAGCAAGGTGCCACACAGCAGGCCGAGGAGGAAGGACGCGCGGTTCATGGGATGCAGGCAGATGTAAAATCGACCGGCTGCAAAAGTCCAGACATTCAGATGTCGTAGGACAAAGTCTCGCCGCCGGACGCATCGGCGGCGGACGGTCTGGCGTTCTTCGAGATGATCCTGAGCTGCGTTTCCTCGTAGATGACCAGCGAATCGCGCGGCACGCTGTGGGTGAGGAACACGTTGCCGCCCACCGTGGTGCCGCTGCCGACGTGCGTGTCCGCGCCGAGGATGGTGGTGTTCGCGTAGATCGTGACGTGGTCGCCGAGGTCGGGGTGCCGTTTGCCGCCTTTAACCAGACGGCCTTGGGCGTCTTTCTGGAAGGAACGCGCCCCCAGCGACACGCCCTGGTAGAGCTTGACCCACGCGCCGATCACGCTCGTCTCCCCGATGACGACGCCCGTGCCGTGGTCGATGAAAAAGCGTTCGCCGATCTGCGCGCCGGGATGGATGTCGATGCCGGTGCGGGAGTGCGCCCACTCGGTCAT
>CAXTOX010000132.1:0-11304 GCA_964245885.1 uncultured Chthoniobacterales bacterium
CGGATGAGGTCGTCGGCTGTCAGGTCAGCCTCTTCCTTGCCGTAACCCCAGTCCAAGCGCGCGCGGCGGTGGAGGCTTTCCGCAAACGCCTCCGCCAGCCGGTCGGCCAGCGCCTGCGTCATGATCTTGTTGTAATCGTCGTGCTCGCTCTGGAACTTCGCCACGAGTTCCTCCGTGCCGTGGCCCGTCGTCACCGCGAACGCCCCGAGGTAGTCCGCCCGGCCGCTTTCCTTGGGCGCGATGTAGTCAGCCAGCGCGTGGTTGAACTGCCCCGCCGGCTTGACGACCTGCTGGCGCAACGAGTGGAAGGTCGTCAACACCCGCTCGCGGGTCTCGTCGGTGTAGAGTTCGATGTCGTCGCCGACGCGGTTGGCGGGATAAAACCCGTACACCGCCCGCGCGTGGAACAACCCGCCATCCACGATCTTTTCCAGGAGCGCGCGGGCGTCGTTGTAAAGCTCCCGCGCCTGCTTGCCCACATACGGGTCGTCAAAGATGCCCGGATAACGTCCGCGCAGTTCCCATGTGTGGAAGAACGGTGACCAGTCGATGAACGGCACCAGTTCCTCTAGGGGTTCGCTCTCGATCACGCGGCGGCCGAGGAACGCGGGCGTGTCGATGCGCGTCGCGGCCCAGTCGATGCGCGTCGCCTTGGCGCGAGCTTCGGCCAGCGGCAGCATCTTGCGGCCCGCGCCCTTGCCGGCGTGTTCCTCGCGCAAACGCTGGTAATCGGTGCGTGTTTTCTGGACGAACTCCGGTTTCTGCTCCGGGCTGAGCAGCGCGCCGACGACGCCGACCGCGCGCGAGGCGTCGAGCACGTGGACGACCGGTTGCTCGTACGACGGCGCGATCTTGACCGCCGTGTGCGCGCGGCTCGTCGTCGCCCCGCCGATGAGCAGCGGCAGGTTCATGCCGAGGCGCTGCATCTCGCTGGCGACGTGCGTCATCTCGTCCAGGCTCGGCGTGATGAGCCCGCTCAGGCCTATCACGTCCACGCCGTGCTGCCGCGCCGCGTCGAGGATTTTGTCGCAGGCGCACATCACGCCCAGGTCGATGACCTCGAAATTATTACAGGCCAAAACGACGCCCACAATGTTCTTGCCGATGTCGTGCACGTCGCCCTTCACGGTGGCCATGAGCACCTTGCCCTGCGCGCGGCGTTGCTCGACGGGCTGCGCGGCCTTCTCCGCTTCCATGAAGGGCATCAGGTACGCGACGGCTTTTTTCATCACCCGCGCGCTCTTGACGACCTGCGGCAGGAACATCTTGCCCGCTCCGAACAGGTCGCCCACGACGCTCATCCCGGCCATCAGCGGCCCTTCGATCACGTCCAGCGGCCGGGCGGACTTGGCCCGCGCTTCCTCGGTGTCCGGCTCGATGAAATCCGCGATGCCCTTGACCATCGCGTGTGAAAGCCGTTCCTCCACCGTGCCGGAACGCCACGCGTCGTCCTCCTTCTTGGCCTTGTCGCCCGCCTTCTGCGCCTTGAGCGTCTCGGCGACTTCCACGAGGCGCTCGGTGGCGTCGGGGCGGCGGTTGAGGAGCACGTCTTCGACGCGCTCAAGGAGGTCCTTGGGAATATCCTCGTACACCGCGAGCACGCCCGCGTTGACGATGCCCATGTCCATGCCCGCGCGGATCGCGTGGTACAAAAACGCCGAGTGCATCGCCTCGCGGACCGGCGTGTTGCCGCGGAAGGAAAACGAGATGTTCGACACGCCGCCGGAGACGTGCGCGCCGGGCAGGTTGGTGCGAATCCAGCGCGTCGCCTCGATGAAATCGACCGCGTAATTATTGTGCTCCTCGATGCCGGTGGCGACGGTCAGGATGTTGGGGTCGAAGATGATGTCCTCCGCAGGAAAACCCACCTCCTCGGTCAGGATACGGTAGGCGCGCGAGCAAATTTCCACCCGCCGCTCGTAGCTGGCGGCCTGCCCTTCTTCGTCGAAGGCCATCACGACCGCCGCCGCGCCGTAGCGCCGGACGAGCCGCGCGGAGTGCTTGAACTTTTCCTCGCCCTCTTTGAGCGAAATGCTGTTGACGATCCCCTTGCCCTGGATGCACTTCAGGCCCGCCTCGATCACGCTCCACTTGGAGGAATCGACCATGACGGGCACGCGCGAGATGTCCGGCTCGGCGGCCAGGAGATTGAGAAATCGCACCATGGCCTTCTCGCCGTCGAGCATGCCCTCGTCCATGTTCACGTCGAGGACGTTGGCGCCGCCCTCGACCTGCTGGCGGGCGACGGCGAGCGCGGTCTCGTAGTCCCCGGCGAGGATGAGCTTGGCGAAACGCGGCGAGCCGGTGACGTTGGTGCGCTCGCCGATGAGCAGGAAACTGTTGGCGACGTTGGGGCCGGACATGAAGCTCACACGGTACGCGCAGGGGCGCGAAAGGAAAGCAAAAGCCGCCTCAGGGCGTGGCCGGCGGAACGGCCGGAACGGCCGGAACGGCCGGAACGGCGGGGTCCGGGTCCGCCAGACCGTAGAGCCAGAAGAGGTTGGCCTCCGAATGGTCCAGCAGCCGGAACCCGGCTTCGGCTGCGTTGGGCAACTCCCGGCTGGAGGCTAGGTAGCGTACATCCGGGAAAAGCTCGCGCAGCAGGCGCGGATGGACGCGGATGCTACAAAAAGCCTTGTCGCGCAGGCTCACCTGTAGACCCTCTTCGTAGGACGCGTCGAAAAGCAACAGGTCGGAGTAACGGTTGAACGTCTCGCCCGCCCGACCGTCCGGATCGTACTGCCGGATGAGATCGAGGTCTGGAATGATGCGCAGGCCGTTGATGAGCTGCGCGCCGGTGGCCTTGAGCAGTTCGCTGCCGTCGGCGCTGTTGTAGACGGCCCACTTCGCCTGCGGGTCGCGGTGGACGATCTCACCGACGCGCCCGAGCATGGGCGATTCCAGCAATTCGGGTAGGCCGACGCAGAGCGGATTGACCAGCGCGGTCTTGGCGATGAAGATTACGGCCCAGCCGACGGGCAGCACCCACTGCGGACCCCCCACGTAGGCCGCACCGAGAAAGACCGCCACCGCCATCAGCCCGGGAGTGTTGGTGAGGTCGAGCAGGTCGGGGAACCTGGGCAGGCAGCCGACCAGGAAGGCGCACACGCCCACCACCCACACGAGGCCGGCGGTCCAGGCCGCGCGCGGTGACAACCGCCACCCGGGAGGCCGCCCCGCCAGGCTGAGCACGACCAGCAGCACCCCCGCGACACCCATGCCCAGCAGGCACCTCCGGCCGTAGGACCGGTCGATGAGCATCACCCCCGCCAGCCAGTGCGGCAGCCTGACGAACATGTACACGGTGGCCACCGTGAGATAAGCGCACAAAGCTACCCGCAGCCCCCGCGCCCGCAGCCAGTCGAGCCATGGCTCCCCGCCTCGCCGCGCGGCCCGGACCGCCGCAGCGATCCCGAGGCCGAAGGGCAGCAGCCAAAGCGGGAAGAAGTTCGCGCTCTCGCAAACGTTGATGAGCTTGGGCGGGCACAGTTCGTCCTCGATGGCCAGATCGAGCAGACCCGAGAGCATCTGGTAGAGCTTCAGGTCCCCGCCGTAGACGTAGCGCTGGCCGGGGTAAACGGTGGCCGCCTCGACGCGCAGCGTCGGCAGGCAGTCCAGCAGCCAAGGCACCAGCGCCAGGGCCGCCGTCAGCAGCGCCCCCGCCAGCCACCGTCCCCCGCGCCACGACCAGCGCCGGTGCTGCCACAGGGAACCCGCCAGCACGCACACGCCGACGTGAACGAGAGGGATCTCGAACGCCGGGTAACAGCACAGGGCGAAACCCACCGCGCCGTAGACCACCACGCCCGCCGCCAGCAGCCGCCCTGGCCAGCCGCCGCCGGGTGCGAACAATGCGAGCGCCGCGACCAGGCCCAACGCCCAGCAGGCGATCATTTCCGGCAGCATCGCCGGGGTGGAAAACCACCATTGCACGAACGGCGAAAACTGGACCGCCAGCGCCCCGAAGACCGCGTAGCCGAAATGCCCGCCGGTCAGCGTCCAGCCCAACAGGAAGACCGCCGCGCACAGGCCGAAGACCTTGACGTTCCAATACCAGGAAAAAGCGTATTCAAACGGCAGGACGAAAAATCCCCACAGCGACGGCCGGAACCCCATCGTGTAATGACGCGCGGGCAGACTCATCAGCAGCGGAGTCGCCCCCGGCCCCAGCGTCGGGTTGTGCACCGGAAAGGACGGCTGGCGGCGCGCTTGGTTGAGCATGGCCGGCGTCCAGACGTTCCACTCGTCGGCGCGATGGATCTTGGGGGTGGAGAGCAGCAGACCGGAGCGGACATCCTGCGGGTGGATGTCGAGTTGGCGGTTGCTGGTCCAGAGCGCGACGGACGAGCCGTGGAGGCGGCCAGCAACCGCTGCGACGAACAGGAGCGCCAGCACCACCAGGAACCTCCGCGCCGCCGGGGTCAGCGGCGGCAAGCCAGGGACGAGGCTCTCCGGCGCGGCGGACCGTTCGCCGGGGGCGACCGCGACGGCTGCCGCGTCCGTCTGCCGGAGCATGGCCCCGGCTGCCAGGACCAAGTTGGGTTGGATCGACGTGGAAGACATGCGGCGGTGGGTCGGCGTGATGGGAGCCAAAGCAGGTTCGTTGCCAGCGTGAGTGCCGCGATGGGCCGGAAGGCGCTTCCATGATTTTGGAGGATTGCCACCGGCACACGTTTTGCTAGGCAAGCGGGCCACCTCCATGCCGCGCCTTCGCCTACGCCTCCTCGGCCTCTTCCACGACGACCGAGCGATGCTCGCTTTGTTCCTCCTCATTTTTTTCGGGACGAACTGGCCGTTGCTGACGGGCCAGGCTTCCGAACAGCTCGACGGTGAATTTTTCTTCGCCCCTTATTACCACTACCTCGCCAGCCTCACCCGGGCGGGGCACTTCCTGGGTTGGGACCCGTTTTGCAACGGCGGCACGCCCGACTTCGCCGAGCCGCAGCTCGGCGGGTTCTCACCGGTGACCTTGCTCTTCGCACTCGTGGGGGGACCCACCCCGTTCGGCTTTCACCTTTACTGGTTGTTCGTCTGGCTGCTCGGGGGTCTGGGCATGTACGTGCTCGCCCGGTCGCTGTCGGCGCCGCCTTGGGGGGCGCTCGTCACGGCGCTAGGAATCGTGTTCTGCGGCTTTTACATCGGCCACTCGGAGCACCTCAGCACGATGTACACTTTTTCCTTCATGCCATGGGTGCTCTGGCGCGTGCGGGTGGCGCTGACGACCGGCCGCCGGTGGGCGGCCTGCGAGGCGGGCGGGCTGTGGGGCCTGGCCGCGCTCGCGGGTCATCCGTCCGTGCACATCCCCGGAGCCATGTTCATCGGGATCGTCGCCCTGGCGTGGCTGCCGCCGGTGGCCGCCGGCGGCTCGCCGTGGACACGCTGGCGCGGGTACGCGCTGACCATGGCGCTGCTCGCGGGCGTCGGCGTGCTGGTGCTCACGCCGGCCTACCTGAGTTTTCACTACGAGGCCGCCGGTTACAGCCACCGCACCTTGCCGCTGCCGCGCGAGTTCGTGCTCGGCCGGAAGTTCGGCTGGAGTTGGCTGACGGGCCTGGCCACGCCGGCCTTCGTGCCTTTAGACGGCGTGCCGGATTGGTCCGGGTTCGACATCTCCATGCGGGAAATCTATTTCGGCGCGGCGGTGCCGGTGTTCGCGCTGCTGTCGGTCTGGCGGTGGCGCGCGCGCTGGCAAACCTGGCTGATCTTCGGCGCGGGGCTGCTGTTCCTGGGCGTGTCGCTGGGCGGGCTACTCCCCCTGCGGACCTGGCTCTACGACCTGGTGCCGCCGACGCGTTATTTTCGCCACGCGCCGATGTTTCGCGGGTTCTTCATCCTTGCCATGGCCATGCTCGCTGCGCCGGGCACCGCGTTGATCGAAGCCGGCCGGAAGGAGGGGGCCTCTGCCAGGCAGCCGTTGCGGTGGTTGGCGATAGTCTCGGGAGCCTGCGCGGTCGTGGGGGTGGTTGCACGCGTGGGTGAGCTCCGCTCTGCCTGACAACGTGGCCGCGAAGGTGTCGCCGGTCGCGCCCTACCACGCCGCGTTTGCCTGGATCGGCCTGGCCACCCTCGGCGCGGCGGCGGCGCGCCGGCCGGGGTTCCTGCGTTTCCTGCCGGGCGCGCTGGTGGCCTTGACCGCCCTCGATCTGACGGGCGCGTTCTTCATCACGCGCCACCGGGTCTACAGCGACAAACCCTCGGTGGTCGCCGCGGGTCCCGTCCAACCGCTCACCGACCTGGGCGCGGGCGGGTTCGCCCGGACGATTGCCGCAATGAACAACACCAACCTCTACGACCGCCGGCCGGTGTTCGTGTCCTACGCGTCCATGCGCAACTACATCCAGGAACACTGGGGCCTGGACCGCCTGCTGCGTCCGTTCGTTCTCGGCTCGCAGCGGGTCTGGTTCGCCGCCGACGTGCCGACCGTCCCGCCGACGATCCCGGCCTACGAGGCGTTCGTGCGGCACGCGCACGCTGTCGGCGCCATGCCGGTCGTCCGGCACGAACGCGCCGACCTGATCCAACTCGACACCGGCGTGACGCCCGAGGCGGTGGAAGCCATCAACCACGCGCCGCCCGCGCAGGCGCTCGACTGCCGCGTGCTCGCCTACCGGGACAACGACCTCGCCCTGCGCGTGACCTGTCCCACCGCTGGATTTCTGCTCGTGACGGACCGCTGGGCGCGCAGTTGGCAGGCTACCGTGGACGGCCAGCCCACACCGGTCGACGGGGGGAATTTCTTGTTCCGGCTCGTGCGTGTCCACGCGGGCGAAAACCTCATCGCCATGCGCTACGACGTGTCGTGGGTGTACGCGCTCGTCGTCCTGAGTTGGGGGACGCTGGCCGTCGTGGCGGGCGGGACCCTGTGGACGTTGCGCCGCACCAGGGAAGTGCCGGTGGCCACTCTCGTCGGTGAAGAACCGTTGCCGCTGGGTGCGACCGCCTGAGCACAACGGAATGCGACGGTGACTTGTCAATTGATCCACCGCGCCTAAGCTGGGTGACGCCATGGCCATCAATCTTTCTCTCGTCAAAAGTCTGTGGGCGAGGGTCGGTGAACGTACGAAGGTTGTCGGCACGGCGGTTCTCGCGTTCATCCTCGGCACGCTCTGGGGCGGCCACCGCAACGTTTCCAACGAGAACGGCCGCTACGTGGCCGTCGGCACCGACGGCCATGTGCTGCTGGACACGCGCACCGGCGAGGTGTGGGTGTTCAACAACGACGACCACACCTTCAAGCGCCAGGGCGCACCGACACGTTCTTGGTTCTGAGATTTATCCGCAGATTTCGCAGATTTCCGCAGATTGCGGAGGGAGGTAGGGAACACTTCAACTCGTTTTCAAATCTGCGGTAATCTGCGTAATCTGTGGACAAATAGCCTGGTTCACGCCGCCAGTGCTTCCAAGCCGCTGAGGCGCAGCCGGCGCGGGATTTCCGGCAGGGCGCGTGACGGGCAATCCCGCACCGCTTCGGCGATGGCTTTGATGTGGTCGGGCGTCGTGCCGCAGCAGCCGCCGACGATGTTCAGCCAGCCTTGCGCAGCCCACTCGCGAATTTGCGGAGCCAGCGTCTCGGGGGTCTCGGGGAAACCCGTCGGTGAGAGCGGTTCGGGTAGACCGGCGTTGGGATAGCAGGACACGTAGATCGGCGCAATGCGGGCGAGTTCCTCGATGTACGGACGCATTTCCTTGGGGCCGAGCGCGCAGTTGAGGCCGACGCTGAGCAGCGGCGCGTGGGAGACGCTCGTGTAAAAGGCTTCCACCGTTTGCCCCGTCAGCGTCCGACCGCTGAGATCGGTGATCGTGCCCGAGACCATCACCGGCACCTGCTGGTCGGGACGCTGGTCGAAATGGTCCATCACCGCGAAGAGCGCGGCCTTGGCGTTGAGCGTGTCGAAGATCGTCTCGATGAGAATCACATCCACGCCGGTGTCGAGCAGGCCGCGGATTTGTTCGGTGTAGGCGGCGCACACTTGGTCAAAGGTCACATCTCGCGCGCCGGGGTCGTTCACGTCGCGCGAGATCGAGAGTGTTTTGCTCAACGGACCGATGGCCCCCGCGACGAACCGGCGGCGGCCATCCTCGGCCCGCACACGGTCAGCGGCGCGGCGGGCGCAACCGGCGGCGGCGACGTTGAGTTCGTAGGCGAGGGTCTCCAGGCCGTAGTCGGACTGGGAAAGGCTGGTGGCGTTGAAGGTGTTCGTCTCGATGAGGTCCGCGCCCGCCCGCAGAAACGCCTCATGGACTTCCTCCACCACCTGCGGCCGGGTGAGGCAGAGGAGGTCGTTGTTACCCTTCAGGTCGGTGGGGTGGTGGGCGAACCGGTCGCCGCGGTACGCCGCTTCGTCGAGTTTGTAACGCTGGATGTTCGTGCCCATCGCACCGTCGAGAATGACGATGCGCTCGCGCAGGAGTTGTTCGAGCGGGTGAAGCGAAGCAGCGGCGTTGCGCATCCCAAAACCTACCGACAGAACCAACCATCTGCAATCACAAATCAACACATCAAGATGAACAGATGCGTTAAATGGCTACGCCAAAAGAAAGTGTTGCCGCAGGAAAGTCCCACGGCGGCGCAGATTTTGGCCGTTCCGCTTATTGGGCGAACGCCGACTTCAATCCCTGGGCCGCGAACTCTTCGGCCTGCTTGGCCTCGTCGAGCACCGCGCCCATGCCGAAGAACTCGTGCGTTACGCCCGAATACACTTTGTACTGCACCTTCACGCCGGCCGCTTCGAGTTTGTCGGCGTACGCCTTGCCTTCGGTCAACAGCGGATCGATCTCCGCCGCGATGATCGTCGCCGGAGCCACGCCCGCCACCTCTTTGGCGGCGAGCAGGTTCACCCGTGGGTTGCTCGCGTCTTCAGGCTTGGACAGGTAGTATTTGAAGAACCACTTCATGCCCTCGGCACTCAGCGGCTTGGTCGTCTCGTTGTCCTGGTAGGACTTGGTGTTGGTATCCGTGCCCGCCACCGGGTAAACGAGCACCTGGTAGACTGGTTCCTGGACGTTCTCCTGCTTGGCTTTGATGCAGATGTCCGCCGCCATGTTGCCACCCGCACTCTCGCCGACCACCGCGACCTTCTTCGTGTCGCCCTTGTACTGGCCAGCGTTGGCGAGCACCCACTTGT
The DNA here is from genome assembly GCA_964245885.1 of uncultured Chthoniobacterales bacterium. Lineage (GTDB taxonomy): Bacteria > Verrucomicrobiota > Verrucomicrobiia > Chthoniobacterales > SZAS-18 > CAHJWO01. Next base: position 9,126 of record CAXTOX010000132.1, read on the forward strand.
AGGCGCTGTACGCGTCGTCGTGCGCGGTCGGGAAGGTGTTCGCCGGGGCCTGCCGGTAATCGGTGGAAATAACGACCGCCTGGGTCATCTCAGCCAGGGCGCGCGGGGAAGAGTCGTAGGCTTCCAGACTGGCAATCACCCAACCGCCGCCGTGGATGTAGAGGACCGTCGGGAACGGACCGTCGCCCGCCGGGATGTACGCGCGCGCGTTGACCTTGTTCCCCTCGCCCACGTCGATCTTGAAGTCCTGCGTCGTGCCGTGGAACGTCGGCGCGTTCACCCCGTCTTTGGCCATCACGATCTTGACCGCCGAGGCAATCGTCGGCGCAGCCTTGGCGACGGCCGGGGTGGTTTTTTCCAGCGGCACGGGCGAGATCGCGCCGTAGGCTTTGAGCACCTCCGCCATTTTGGCGTTGGGTTCCGCTTGCACCGGAGCGGTGAGGAACGTGGAAGCGGCGGCGACGAGGAGTCCGGCGGCAACGCTGCGCGGCGCGCGGCGCGAACCCGGCAGGGGAAGACGATTTGTCATCATGTGTCCTCCTTGTTCGGACAAACCGCGCCGGTCGGTTCCGTCTAAAAACCGGTCAGTGCCGCCGGAGTTCGTCGCCGAGCACCGCCAGCACGAACACCAGTCCGACGAAAGCGTTGGCGTTGAAGAAGGCGTTGTTGACCGCGCCCACGTCCAGGGGCGCGGGGCCGGCGACGCTGCAGTGTTCGTAGAGGAACGCCCCGAGCACGAGCAACAGGCTGGCGAAATAGATGATTCCTAACCCCGCCGCGATCCCAAACACCGCCAGCCCCACAAACGCCCCCGCGTGCAGCGCCTGCGCGAGCCGCAGGCTGGAAGCGATCCCGTAACGCACCACCAGCGAGCGCAGCCCGGCGGCGCGGTCGAATTCATAGTCCATCGTCGCGTAGATCAGGTCGAATCCCGCCACCCACAGCAGCACCGCCCCCGCGAGCACGAGCGGTGGCCACGCAAATTGCCCGCGCACCGCCAGCCACGCGCCCACCGGCGAAACCGCCAGCGCCAACCCGAGGAAGAGTTGAGTGTAGTCGGTGAAGCGTTTGGTCAGCGAGTAGAAACAGACGATCAGGAGCGCAACGGGTGACAGCGCGAGGCAAAGGGGATTGATGAAGTACGTCGCCGCCACGAACACCCCCGCGCTCACGAGCAGCAGCGCGACCGCCACGGGCCGCGCGATTAGCAGGTGCCGCCCGGCGGTGCGCGGGTTTTTCTTGTCGATCTCCCAATCGGCGAGGCGGTTGAAGACCATCGCCGCCGTGCGCGCGAACACCATGCAGAGCAGGATCAAGCCAAGGACGCGCCACCCGGGCCGGCCGTGCGAAGCGGCGAGCATGGAGCCCAGCGCGAACGGCAGCGCGAACAGCGTGTGCGAAAAGCGGATGAAGGTCAGCGTGCGGCTGAACGGGGCGAGGTAGGTGGCGAGCGCCGTCATGGATCGAATTTCAATGCCGCAAGCGCCGGAGAATTTGTTGTTCGTCCTGCCGAAGATCGAGAAATGCAACCACGACAATCCTCGTAGGATGAGGTTCGTAGAAGATCCCGCACGGAGAATTTTTGACTACCTGCCTGCGAATCCGTTTGAGATAAATCGGCGCGATTTCAGGAAAGACTGCGATGCGCGAGAGGTGAGCGTCAACAACCTTCAGAACCTTGGCTCCTGAACCATCACAGTAATCCTCGGATCGGTTGAAAACTTCCTGCAATTCGGCATCGGCACCGGCGAGAAACTCGACCGGCAGGGTCATCTTGAGGCAAGAATACGCGCCTTCAACGCCTCCCAAGAAACGGTGTCATCGGGGTGTTGTCGAAAGTGTTCCAAGCGCTGCTCCAGAAGCTCAATATGATCCTCACGCAGTGGAAACGCCTCAGGGTGGACGGCTAGTTCTTCCCAGAGTTCCCCGAACAGCATCAATTTTTCCTCTAACGAGAGTTTTTGCAATTCTGGAATTTTCTCCGTGATCATGCCGGAATATTCATCTCAAATCGATGGTCCTGCTAGCAAATTGCACAGCCGTTCATCCGCCCGAACCGTCAGCGGTTCGCCGTGGGCAAATGTCATCGTTGAGAATCTTCGTTCCGCTAACCGAGCCAACGAACGGCGGAGTTCCCGGGGGTTTTGGCAATATTTGTCCGGCAGGACCGCGAATCCGT
>CAXTOX010000133.1:0-2263 GCA_964245885.1 uncultured Chthoniobacterales bacterium
GAGCCGCATCTGGTGACCGTCCGTGATGGACTCGACCTGCCGCTGGTCGCGGCTTACCGCCAACTGGCGGCCCGATTACAGGAGAGGCATCCGATCCTGCTCAAAGATCAGTTGGTGGCGTCCACCGATCCGCAGCAGGATTTTTCGCACACGCTGCTCCGGGCGGCGACCCACATCGGTGCGCTGTTGTGCGATGGCATCGGTGATGCCGTGTTGGTGCAGGGTGAGGAAGCTCCCGGACAAAGTCTGCGGCTGGCTTATAACATCCTCCAGGCGGCGGGTTCGCGGGTGTTCAAAACGGATTACGTCGCTTGCCCCTCGTGCGGGCGGACTCTCTTCAACTTACAGGACACCACGGCCAAGATTCGTTCCGCGACCGGACACCTCAAGGGGGTCAAGATCGCGATCATGGGTTGCATCGTGAACGGCCCCGGCGAGATGGCAGACGCTGATTTCGGCTACGTCGGCGGCGCGCCGGGCAAGGTGAACCTCTACGTCGGCAAGCAGGCGGTGAAATTCAACATCCCCGAGGGGGAAGCGGTGGCGCGGCTGACGGACCTCATCCGCGAACACGGCCGCTGGGTGGACGCGCCGGTTGCCGTCGGCGCTGCATGAGACAGAATTTATCCGCGAAATCTGCGGATAAATTCCGAACTGCCTCAGAGAGGAGGCGTCATCGTAGGGAAAGCGGGCGATGCGGGAACACTCGCACCCGGCGCGAGCAGCGGGCGCGCGGCCTCCGTCAGCGGACGATCCTCGATGAAAACGTGCGCGCCTTTGCCAACGGTTTCGTACAACGCGACCACGTCGCGCGACCGCATCCGCACGCAGCCGAAGCTGGCGGGTGTGCCGATATGGCGCTCTTCCGGCGTGCCGTGGATGTAGATGTAGCGGTCGTATGACCGGGCGTTGCGCGCTTCCAAACCGCGCAGCCAGAGGATACGCGTCACGACGGGATCGCGGCCGGGCGCGTCAACCGGCAGCACCTCACCGGTGGGCTGGCGGTTTTTCAGGACGGCACCCGCCGGCAGGCCGTCGCCGAACTTCTCGGCGATTTCGAGTTCGCCTTCCGGCGTGCCGTAGGTGCCGGGACGGTCGCTCAGACAAAAGCGGGAAGTGGAAACCGGGTAGATGGCTTCCGGCACGCCACGGTAGAGCACGGCCATCCGCTGCTCGGGCACGCTGATGACCACCTGATGATCGTGGTCCGCGCATCCCGCGAACAAGAAAGCGCCGGCCACGCCAAAAAGCCAACGGCAGGAAAAGGTCACGCGGAACATCATGGATCGTCAGCATGCAAAATACAAAAGGCAAAAGCCAGAGCGGAAACTCCGGACTTCTGCCTTGAGCCTTTCCCGTCAGCTTTCCATGCGGCGTTCCCAATCGTACTGCCGGTCGGTGACAATCGTTTCCATGCGTTGGATGCGGCGATTGAGCCCGTCAAGCTGACGGTCAATCTGCGCGAAGTCCGGCCGCATGTCGCCGGCCGAAGCTGGGGCGGAGTGAACGGCGGAACTGTCACGAAATCCACGATCTCCCGAGCCAGGCACCGGCGGCATCGGCGGAGGCTTCGTGCTGTCAGCCGAGGTGCGTGGGGACCGCATGAGCAGCGCCAGCAGCAGGTAGAAAAATCCACACACGAGCACCGTGGCCTTCAGGCCGTGGGTGTCCGCCACACTCGTGGCGAGGAAGAGCAGGACGCCGATCCCCACCCAGCGGACGGTGCGGCAGCGGTAGCCCAGGCTCTCGCTGATGCCGCTGAAAACGCCAAGCACCTTGCCGTTGGAAGAACGGTAGAGCCGTTGGCGGAAGGCGTTGAAGCCGCGGCTGCCGGGGATGTTGTGAAAGCGTTGGCGAATGCGGTCAAAGTTTGGATCCATATTTTTTCTCGGTGCGGGCTTCTTCGATCAGGATGGTCTCGAGGGCTTCGACGCGGCTTTCCATCTGGGAAAGGGTGCGTTGGATTTTTTGCAGGACTTCGACCTCCTCTTGGGTCAATCCGCCGCCCCGTGCCGGAGGCTGGCCAGCAGTTCGATTCCACTGGCGGGACGAACCCACCACGGTTTTGACGATCAGGTAGATGAAAGTGAAGACGATGGCCGCCAGTGGGATGGCGATCCATTCACTGCCGTCGTTGTTGGAGTGCTTGGACACATGGACCGATACTCCCTCGGAGTCTGACTCCTGCGGGCTTGCCGTGCTGCTCGGGCCGGTGGCGGACACCACTTTGATGAGGCGGACGTTGTCGAGGAAAGGCGACATA